>DATAZV010000140.1:0-1828 GCA_036271855.1 Burkholderiales bacterium | reverse complement strand
AGCGCAATACATTGTTTTTTACAACGAGATAATACAATACAGCTTATCCATCAGCAGCGTGCCGGCGTCGCGGGTTGCGGCCCTCTACCCTCTACTCCACCCCGCCTCGCCTAATGCCCGGCCAGGCTCACGTCGTGCAGGCGCTCGGCCATCGGCAGCGCCTTTTTTATTTGCGCCAGGCGCTGCGCCATCGCCGGGTGGGTCTGCACGATGCCGGCGCGCTTTTGTTCGCTGGCGGCGATTTTCGACAGCGCGCTGACCATGCTGGCGGGCGGGTAGCCGGCCTGGGCGCCGAGCAGCAGGCCTGCATAGTCGGCGTCCAGCTCGCTTTGCTGCATCAGGCCCTGCAGGCGCAACAGCGCGCCGGCGTCGTAATCCAGTTCCGCATACAGATCCCACACCGTGCGGTGCAGGCCGCGCGGCAGCAGCGTCGCCTGCAGGAAATCCAGCGCCTGCGCCTCGTGCTGCAGCAGCAGGTGCGCGCTTTCGTGGGCGATGATGAAGGCCAGCTCCGCCTCGCTCAAATGCAGTTCGGCGATCATGTCCTCCGACACCAGCACATGGCCGCCGGGCAAGCTCAGCGCCGCCTCGCCGCGCGTGGTGGTCACCACCAGTTGCCAGCGCACCGGGCCGCCGGGCAGCTCGCCCTGCGCCCGCGCCGCCGCGGTGACGCGGGCGAAGGCGCGCTGCATCATCGCGCAATAGCGCACGCAGCCCAGTTCGCCGGCGGCGCGCGCCTGCGACTCGCGCCGGTCCAGGGTGCGGCCGGCGTAGCGCTCCAGCGCGGCGCGGTCGATCTCCGGGTATTGCGGCAGGTCCAGCACCGGGCCGGCCGCGCACAGCGCCGGCAGCGCCAGCAAACCCCACGCCCACAGAGCAGACCAGCAGCGCATCGCTCCTCCCACGGCGCCCGCGGCGGACGGCGCCCGACTGCAACTTGCCGCAGCTTGCTTCTATCCTCCCGCCTCCCGCCGCGCAGCCGACGACGGAATCATCCTTGCACGATGCAAATCGCGGGCCAGCGGCGCAGCACCGCGCCGCCCTGTCCTACGCGCAGAAAATTTCCTGGTACGACACGTAGAGGCTGCCCACCAGCACCGGCCCCAGCACCAGGAAGCCCAGGCCCAGGGGAATCATGGCGACAATGGCCAGCACGAAAGCAATCGCGCCCCAGATCAGGAAGGGGACCATGTTCTTCAGGCAGGCAGCGAAGCTCTGCTTTACCGCCGACACCGCTTCGACGCCGTGAAACACCACCAGCGCCGGGGCGAACCAGATCGCCATCGCCACCGGCACCATCAGCGCCAGGCCGAGCAGCAGCGCAATCAACATGCCGGCCACGGCCATCATGCCGAAGCCCGAGCGGCCGCCCAGCGCGCCCAGGCCGCCGAACACCGCCATGATCAAGCCGATCACGATCACAATCACCACCATGCCCACCAGGCCCAGCAAGCTCACCAGCACCAGTTGCCCGACGTCGCGCTTGAAGCCTTCGAACAGGGTGCTCACATCCAGCGCGCCGCCGTTCTCCAGCGTCTGGCAGCCCAGCAGCATGCCCGCCATGAACACCGAGCCCAGCAGGGCTATCGCCAGCGAACCGAGGATGGGAATCGCCCCGCCCACCACCGAGATGACCATGTAGAGCAGCGCGATCAGCACCCACATGCCGGGCGCCTTCATGAAAATCTCGAAGCCGGCGCTGATCCAGGCGGTGCCGCGCCCGGCATCGACGGCGCGGCCGTTTTCGATCAGCCCGCCCATCGCCGCCGCACTTTCCTCACCGGCAACGTTGGCCGTAGGCGATGCATAGGGGTTGCTGCCATCGGTC
>DATAZV010000139.1:0-3766 GCA_036271855.1 Burkholderiales bacterium | reverse complement strand
AGTTGCCGCCGGACAAATACATGTCGGCATTGAACAGCGGAAAGGCGCCGCGCTCGCGCGCCAGCTCGGCGGAGTAGGAATAGGCGCGGTCGCGCATGGCTTCCGAAATATTGCGCGCCATCGAGCGCGCGGCTTCACTGTCGTAGCGCAGGCGCAGCATGATCAGTGCGTCGCCCAGGCCGGTGAAACCGAGGCCGACGCGGCGCTTGGCCATCGCTTCTTCATGCTGGGTTTTCAGCGGCCAGTGGGTCGCTTCCAGCACGTTGTCCAGCATGCGGGTGGCGACGTCGACCACCTTGCCGAAGGCGGCGAAGTCGAACTCGGCGCCCTCGGTGTAGGGGTTCATCACGAAACCGGTGAGGTTGACCGAGCCCAGGCAGCAGCAGCCATAAGGCGGCAGCGGCTGCTCGGCGCAGGGGTTGGTGGCTTCGATGGTTTCGCAGTAATGCAGGTTGTTGTCCGCATTGATGCGGTCGAGAAACAGGATGCCCGGCTCGGCGTGGTCATAGGTGGAGCGCATGACCTGGTCCCACAGCAGGCGCGCCGGCAGCTTGCGGTAAACCCAGGCGCCGTCGCCGCGCTGATAGCCGCCGTCGGCCATGATCTCGGCCGAAGGCTCGGCCTTGTGCACCAGTTCCACATCCGTGCCCGCCTCCACCGCCTGCATGAAGGCATCGGTGACGCCGACCGAGACGTTGAAGTTGGTCAGGTCGCCCTTGTCCTTGGCGTGGATGAAATTTTCGATGTCCGGATGGTCGCAGCGCAGCACCGCCATTTGCGCGCCGCGCCGCGCGCCGGCGGATTCCACCGTTTCGCAGGAGCGGTCGAATACGCGCATGTAGGAGACGGGGCCTGAGGCGCGCGAGTTGGTGCCACGCACCAGGGCGCCGACCGGGCGGATCGAGGAAAAATCGTAGCCGACGCCGCCGCCGCGGCGCATGGTCTCGGCAGCCTCCGCCAGCGCCGTATAAATGCCCGGACGGCCGTCGACCGTGTCGGTGATGGAGTCGCCCACCGGCTGCACGAAGCAGTTGATCAGGGTGGCGGTGAGCTTGGTGCCGGCAGCGGAGTTGATGCGCCCGGCCGGGACGAAGCCGTTTTGCTGCGCCCATAAAAAGCGCTCTTCCCAGTGCTTGCGGTCACCTTCGGCTTCAACGGCGGCGAGCGCGAGCGCGACGCGCTTGCGCACTTCGTCGGCGCTTTTTTCCAGGCCCTTGGCGTATTTTTCCAGCAACACCTCGCCGGAGATTTCCTGGGCCGGCAGGCTGGCCACGGTGGCGCCCGGTTTCAGGACAAGAATTTCTTTGGAATCAAGTGCTTCCATGGATACCTCAAAACGGCTGGGAGCGCGGCTGGCGGACTCTCAGTATGGCTTATTTAGATGGCGGCTGGAGCGTGGATTGCGAGAGCCAGCGCGCGGAACGGGGGGATTAAATATACGCCAAACTGTACAAAAAAACAGTATCCGGCGGATGAAATTTTTCTATCGCGGAATGCGTGTTTTCAGCACTTCGTACTCGGAAATCGGCGGTCAGAGCACTTTTTCAAAAGGCGAAAAAGTGATCCGACCCCGATTTCCGTGGTTTCGACTATTGAGGTAGTCGAAAAACCGCCGCTTACTTACTTGTAGCGTTCGCGGGCGATGGCTGCGCCGGCCGCCAGGGCTTCGAGCTTCTTGATGGCGATTTCGCGGTCCATTGGGGCCATGCCGCAGTTGGTGCAGGGGAACAGGCGGTTTTTCGGCACGAACTGCAGGGCGCGGCCGATGGTGTCGGCGACCTGCTCGGGGGTTTCGATTTCGTCCGAAGCGACGTCGATCACGCCGACCATCACGTCCTTGCCTTCGAGCAGCTTCATCAGGTCGGGCGCAACGTGGGAGTGGTAGCACTCCAGCGACACCTGCTTGATGCTGCTCTTGGCCAGCACCGGGAAGGTGAGCGCGTACTGGTCCCAGCGGTCGCCCAGGGTCAATTTCCAGTCGTCGTTGGCCTTGATGCCGTAGCCGTAGCAGATGTGCACGGCGGTGGTGACGGTGAGACCCTCGATGGCTTTTTCGAGAGCGGCCACGCCCCAGGTGCGCACGTCTTCCATATAGACGTTGAAGGCCGGCTCGTCGAACTGGATGATGTCGACGCCGTCCTTCTCCAGGGCGCGCGCTTCCTGGTTCAGCAGCTCGGCGAAGGCCATGGCCATTTTCACCTTGTCGCCGTAATAGGCGTCGGCCACGGTATCGACGATGGTCATCGGGCCGGGCATGGTGATCTTGAGTTTCTTTTTCGTATGGGCGCGCGCCAGGCGGGCTTCGGTCTCGTGTACCCGGCCTTTGAGTTTCAGCGGGCCGATCACCTTGGGCACCATCGCGTCGTAGCGGTTGTTGCGAATGCCCATTTTCACCTTGTGGTCGAAGTCGATGCCCTCGACGAACTCCAGGAAGCCGTGGACGAAGTGCTGGCGTGACTGTTCGCCGTCGGTGACGATGTCCAGGCCGGCGTCTTCCTGCGCCTTGATCCACAGCAGGGTGGCGTCCTTCTTGGCCGCCACCAGGTCGGCGCCTTCCTGCTTCCACTGCGGCCACAGCTTGTTGGTTTCGGAGAGCCAGCCCGGCTTGGGCAGGCTGCCGGCGATGGTGGCTTCGAACATATTTGTCTCCTGGAAGATTATCGGCGGGGCATCGGCTGGGCGATGCGAACGGGGGCAGAGATTACACCAAACCGGCATCGGCCGGCACCGCGCGGCAGCGGCGCGCCGGGCGCATCCAGGTGCCCGTGCTCAGCCGATGAAACGGGTGGTGTCGTCCGCTGAAAAATCGCGCGCCGCCTTGCGCTCGCGCTTCGGGCCCGCCGCCTGCGGCACGATGAAGGCCCAGGGTGAGCGCGCCAGGCGCAGCGCCAGGCTGCGGTAGATGCGCCGGCGCGTTTTTTCACTGACGTTGCGCGCGTTCAGGGCGACGGAAAAAGCCAGCACGAAACTGACAGAGACGTTGAGCACCGCCATCGAGGCGATACCCGCCGCCGCCAGCCAGAAGGGCGCGGTGAGCATTACCTGCGCGCCCAGGCAGGCCACGGCCGCCGCCGCCGCGCCGCTGGAAAGCGTGACGTGGCGCACGTCCAGCGGCAGGCCGACGAACTCGGCCACCGCCGGCACCATGCCCAGCAGCAGGCCCAGCGAGAGATTGGCGGCAAAGCCGCTGAAGTTGTGCTGCAGAAAATCGGCGATGCGCCGCGCCGCCTTCTCGCCCACCACCGCATGCAGGGTGCGGTTCCACGCCACCGCCTCGGAGAGGTAGTGCAGGGCAAACCAGTTGTCGGCGAAGCCGGCGATCAGGCTGGAGGCCCACAGCAGCACGCCGGTGAAGGCAGCGTACAGCGGCGTCGGCCCGAGAATGGAAAAACTCTCCAGCGTTTTGGTTGCCTTGGCGGGGTCGATCAGCGGGTGGCCGCTGGTCCAGTAGATAGTGAAGGAGATCACCAGCATCATCGGCACCACGCCGATGATGTTGCCGAACACGGCGGCGCTTTGCGAGCGCATCAGGTCGGTGACCTCGTCGAGCAGTTCGCGCAGGCCACCGGGCTTGTGGATGGTCTCCAGCTTGCCGGCCAGCACCGGGCCGGTCATCGCCGGCTGCTTGGTGGCCAGCGCCGTGCCGGTGAGCTGGATGGCGACAAAAGAGAAACCATAGTTCATCGAGGCCCCCAGGCCCTCGATGAACTTGGGCAGGTGCGCGCCCAGGATGATGAACTTGAACCAGGTGGTGAAGCCGGTGAGC
>DATAZV010000138.1:0-5133 GCA_036271855.1 Burkholderiales bacterium | reverse complement strand
TCCGCCGGGCGCCGCGTACGCGGCGCCGCGCCTCGGTGGCGGGCACACGGGATTGCGCTGCGTGCCCGCCGCTTGCGGCCTGCGCGACATACTCGCCGGTTTTGCATGGGTCGCCGTTGCAGGGCCACTGTGCAAAGTCTGATCCGGCATCTCACCTGATTGTTTCTACACGCCGCATGCGTGAGGAATTGCTTCGCCATTGTTCATCCCGCCGGCGGCCTCACCCTGCGTCCAATGGAGTTTTTCGATGACGACGAACCAGGACTTTCTGGATAATCCCTTGATGTTCATGCGCCGCACCCCGGTGAGCCCGCCTGACGGCTCCATCGGCACGCTGCTCAAGACCTGGAAAGTCAAGGAGAACCGGATCGCCGAGGGCGCGCTCAACTCGGTGATGGAAGACGGCGTTCATGTGGCGCCGATCAGCCACGTCAGCGGCGGCGCACGCGTGCAGTTCGCGGACTTCACGCGCCATGGCAAGTTTCCCGATGCAAAGACACTGACCCTGTCTCCCGCGCGGACCTCCCTCGACCAGATTCCGATCCACTGGCTGCCCTGGAAGACGCTGAAGATCGTCAGCGCATCCATCCCGGCGGTCCCGCGCAACCTGGTGGAGGCCGACGAGGACGAGAACCCGCGCTTTTTCTTCACCGCCGGCATCAATGGCTGTTCGGTATTCGTCAAGGGGCCACCGACCAAGCCCACTCTTTACCACGCCGGCATCGACGGCAAGCTTGCCGAGGACGCGGGCGCATTCTGGCGCGAGCAGCTGGAGACAGCGACCAAGGGTACGCACATGAACCTGGAACAGACCCTGGGCGAAGTCAATCGCAACGACTACATGAAGCGCGACAGCCAGGCGATCCAGGATTATCTCAAGTGGGTGCAATCAGGCAGCAACAATCCCTTCACGGTCGAAGTCATCAACAACTTCGGCTGTGTCTTCGGCATGCGCTTCGGACACCATTGGTCGTTCTACCTGCAGGAGTCGGCGCTGATCGAAACGGCCAAGTTCCTGACCCGCAAGGAGGTGCGCAAGACCGACGGCGCACGGGTGGAAAAGTCGACCGGCTTCGCGGTGACCAAGCAGACCTTTACTTCGTCCCGGCGCCTGGGGCCCATCCCCCTGCCGCGCAAGTCGAACAGCGTCTATGCCTCGACGCACCAGCGTTGCGTAACCTTCCGGGTGTCGGAGATCTTCCCGAACCGCCATTGGGCGGGCGAACTCAAGGACATCATCAACGCGCACGTCATGTAAGCCTGTGTCTCGCGTGGGCAAACGGCGGCACGGCGCCGCTCGTGCCTGCTGCGGCGGCGGCTGGACGGCACACCCCTAGCACGGCGGCCTGGCGACTTGACCATGCGCCATGCGGCCGACGCTGCTATTCCGCCGGCGGCGGCATGATGCCGAGCGTCTCGCGCAGGCCGCCCAGCATGCTTTCGTCCTTGATCATCTCGGCCAGCCACTGGTCGAGGGTCATGTTGCCCCAGCGCACCGCGCGGTCGACCAGGTAGGCCACCGGGCTGTGCGGCTCGGTGCGGCGGAAATACTCCGCCACTTCACCGAGGCGGCGCAGGGCTTCGGCGCGGGTTTGCAGCGGGCCGCCCTTGCCGCCGCCGGCGCCGGCGGTGCCGCCCTCCTCCGTACCCTCTTCCGCGCTCTCCTCCGCGCCGATCAGCCCCTTGTCGCGGGCGATGCGGTTGAGCAGGTCGGCGCAGTCGGCAATCGCCTGCCGCAATTGGCCCAGGCTGGGCGCGTCGTAGCCGAATTTCTCGTCGACCCGCGTGATCAGGGCGGCGATCCCGGCCTGGCATTGTGCGAGCACCGGCAATAGCGGCGCGTAGAAC
The DNA here is from genome assembly GCA_036271855.1 of Burkholderiales bacterium. Lineage (GTDB taxonomy): Bacteria > Pseudomonadota > Gammaproteobacteria > Burkholderiales > JAEUOS01 > JAQGMJ01. The sequence continues at coordinate 3,285 of DATAZV010000138.1, read as the reverse complement.
TCGCCCGGGGTGTTGATCACCGCCTTGTCCCAGGTGTCCAGCGCGATCTTGCCGTTGGCGATCGCCTCTTCCCTCAGCGCGGGGTCGGTGCGGCCGAGATTGTCGACCTCGCGCGACTCCTTCCAGCGAAACCAGCCGTAGCTGCCGCTCTGGGTCAGGGGGATCGCCTGGACGATCATCGGCAGGGTCTTTTCGAGCCAGGCGATCTTGCCGGCGCGCTGGTCCAGGTCCTCGCCATCGGCCGGCGGGTAGCAACTGTCCCAGTAGTCGGCGAGCACGCGCTCGAGCAGGGTGAGGCCGTCGGCCAGGCCCTCGAAGCCCTTCAATTGCACCATCGCCTCGGTGAGCCAGGCGGCGATCTGCAGGTCCTTGCTTTGCGACGACAGCACCTCCTGCGCCAGGTCGCGCACCAGCGGCCACTGCGCCACCTTGAGTTCGGCCTGCCAGTCTCCCTGCGCCAGGTTGGCGTCGTCCTGGCGGCGCGCTTCCTTGATCTTGTCGTAGACCGCGTCGTAGGAAATGTCGGCGCCGGCCGGGTTGTCGCCGGCGATGGGAACCAGGAGAGCGTCTAGATCGAGAGCCATGGCGGGTTTCAGGTGGGTTCAGGCAATCAGCACGGTGGGCCAGCCGAGGATGACGGTGCCGCCGTGGGCGCAGGAGTCGCCCATGCGCACCGCCGGCCGCTTGGAAATCAGCACCTTCGTGCTGCCTTTGATCAGGGCATCGGGCGGGCCGACGCAAGTGGCCATGTCGCCCATCACCGCGGCCGGCAGCTTGCCGATCAGCACGTTGGGCACGCCCGGGCCGATGATCGGGCCGCCGACGTGCGGCACCAGCACGGTCAGCATCGGGCAGACATGCATGTCGGTGAGGCGCGCGGCGGGTTGTCCCATGGTGTGCTTTTCTCAGGCTTTAGTTGTTCCAGGCCAGTTTACCGGCGGCGACGCCGACGCCCTGCGCGACCGCCTGGGCGTAAGCCGCCTTCGCCTTGGTCGGGTCGCCCTTGGCTACCGCCAGCATGATCGCACTGGCGGCGCCGTGGGCGCACAGGTGGGCGGCCGGCGGTACCACCGGGTTGCCTTCCGGCGCCAAGCTGCCCCCGGACCAGAAGGCGGCAATCGCCACGACGGCGGCGGGTTCCTCCAGGCCGGCGGCGAGATAGGCTATCTCGGTGGCGCGGCGGTTCGGCTCGGAGGGGTCGAGGACCCACTTGTGCGCCGCCTCCAGCGCCTTTACCGCGAGCGGCGGCGGCTCCTTCGGCTGCAGTGCCTTGACGCACAGCCAGGCCCAGAACACGGCGTGGCGCTTGGGCATGGCGTAAGCCAGAAAGCGCAGGGCATCGAGGTCGTGGCCATAGTCGAGGAGTGCGGCAAGGAACTGCGGCGGCGTCTGCGTATTGAGCATCGCCTTCGCTTCTGGAGCGAGTTCGAACTGCGCCGCCACCTCCTTGGCGGTGGGCGCGCTCATGTGTACCCAATGGTCGGCCATGGTCGTTTACCCGATCATGATGACGCCGCCCTGCAGCATCACCGTGGCGTCGCCGTTGATTTGCGTCATCGCACCCTTGATCGAGGTCTGTACCGAGCCTTCAATCTTCACCATCATGCCGGTGATGGTGACGCCGCTGTTGTCGATCTTGATGCTGTTCGGGCCGACGGTCAACTCGATGCCCTGCATCGCCGTGGTGGTGCTCTTGCCGACGGCCACGCTGATCTGGTGATTGCCGGTGGAGACGGTGAGCTTGTCGTTGCCCATCGACACCGTCACTTCGTGGTTGCCCTGCGAGACGGTCAGCTTGGAGTCGCCCATCGCCACGGTGGTGTCGTCCTTGCCCTGCGACACCTTGATCACCCGGTCGCCCTGCTTGACGGTGAGCTCGTCGTTGCCCTGCACCTCGATCACGCGCTTGCCGGTGTCCACCGTGTGGGTGTCGTTGCCCTGGCTCACCGCCACCAGGCGGTTGCCCTTGCTCACGGTCAGGGTCTCGTCGCCCTCGGAAACGGTGACCACGCGCTTGCCCTTGGAGATGGTGACGGTCTCGTCGCCCTCTGCCACCGTCTCGGTGCGGGCATTCTTCACTTTGATGGTCTGGTCGTGCTGCACCTCGAGGAAGTCGTCGTTTTTCACCAGGCGGTGGAAATCCTTCTCGGCCTGGACGTTGATGTCTTCCGAGCCCTTCTTGTCCTCGAAGCGCAACTCGTTGAAATTCTCCGCCGTACCCTGGGCGCTGGAACGCGACTTCACCCCGCTCTGGGTCTTGTTGTCCGGCAGCGCGTAGGGCGGCATCTTTTGCGCGTTGTAGAGGGCGCCGGTGACCAGGGGCTGATCGGGGTCGCCGTCGATGAAGTCGATCAGCACTTCCTGGCCGACGCGGGGGATGAACTGCGCACCCCACAGGTTGGAAGCCCAGGACTGCGCCACGCGCATCCAGCAGGAGCTGCTTTCGTCCTTCTTGCCGTCGCGGTCCCAGTAGAACTGCACCTTGATTCGGCCGTACTTATCGGTATAGATTTCCTCTGACGAGGGCCCTACCACCAGCGCGCTTTGCACGCCGTGCATGCGCGGGCGCGGCGTCACCAGCGGCGGGCGGTACTGCACGCTCTTGCGCATGCACTCGAAGCGGTTGCTGTAGTAGGACTCGTCGGCGCCGCCGAGGAAGGTGCCGTAGTTGTTGTTGCGCGCCTCGTGGCTCACCTCCAGCAGCATGTAATCGTCATTCTGATCCGTCAGTATGTGGTCGGCCAGCTTGAAGGTGCGGCCGGCGATCAGGAAGGAACAATTGCTGGTGCCGTAAAAGCGCTGGTGCTCCGCTTCCCGCCCCTCGATGCGGAACTTGACGCGGGTGGTGCCGTCGGCCACCGTGCCGTAATTGTTGGCGTAGTCGTATTGCTCCAGCTTGTCGTTGACGCCGACGGTCACGGTGGTCTGCGCGCTGCTCAACAGGCTGGTGGCCGGGGTCTCGAAGTTGTAGCTTTGCAGGGCGTATTTGGCGGTGGTGACGGCGCGCTCTTCGCGCCAGGCGGTGACCACGGCGCCCTGGTCGGTGCTGGTGCCACCGGGACGGAACTTGATCCCCGCCGCCGGCCCGCACACCGGGCCGCCGCCCTTGGTGTCGGAAATCTTCAGGCTGTGGCCGGAATCGTCGTGGTCGAAGTAATAGTAGATTCCCTCGTCTTCAAGCAGGCGCGAGACGAAGGCGAAGTCGGTTTCGCCGAACTGCACGCAGTAGCTGCGGCTGAGCGCGGAAGCCACCGATAGCGCGTAGTTGCTGATGCCGCGCCCCTT
>DATAZV010000137.1:0-8346 GCA_036271855.1 Burkholderiales bacterium | reverse complement strand
GCAATCGGCGACATCCAGGGCTGCCTTGACGAACTGCGCCTGCTGCTGGAAAAAATCGGCTTCGACGCGCGCCGCGACCGCCTCTGGTTCACCGGCGACCTGATCAACCGTGGTCCCAAATCGGCCGAGACGGTGCGCTTCGTGCGCGACCTCGACGATGCCGCCGTCGTCGTGCTCGGCAACCACGACCTCTACCTGCTGATGATCGACGCCGGGGTCGGCAAGGTGCATCGTGGCGACACCATGCAGGAAATATTGCAGCAGCCGGACCGGCGCGAACTGATTGCCTGGCTGCGTTCGCGCAAGTTGGCGCACTACGAAAGCGGGCACTTGATGGTGCATGCGGGTGTGCTGCCGCAATGGGATGTGCCTAAGGTCGTTGCCCTGGCCGGCGAAGTCGAGCGCGCACTGATGACCGACCCTGCGCTGTTCGCCCACATGAAGGGCGGCGAGCCTAGCGCGTGGGATGAAAGTCTCGGCGGCTACGATCGCCTGCGCCTGCTGATCAACGCCTTCACCCGCATGCGCTTTATCACGCCGCTGAAAAAGGGTGCCGGCATGGAGTTCAGCACCAAGACCGACGTTGCGCCCAACGGTTATATCGCCTGGTACGAAGAGCCGGCGCGCGCCACCCGCGGCATCAACCTGATCTATGGCCACTGGGCGTCGCGCGGCCTGAACCTGGCCGAAAACCTCAGCGGCCTCGACTCCGGTTGCGTCTGGGGCCGGCAGCTCAGCGCGCTGCGCCTGGAAGACCGCGCCCTGTTCCAGGTCGAATGTCTCGCCGGGCCGGCCGGCTACGGCCCGGCTGACTAAACGCGCTACTCGTCGCCGCTGTAGACGTTGGCTGAACTGCCCACCTTGGGCGGATCGATGGTGAAGCGCTGCGGTGCGGTGAACGGGCCTTCGAAACCATCGGCATCAATCGCGCGGTAACGCATGTAGTAGTTGCCGCTCCTGGGCTTGGGCTTGTCCAGCACCGGCTCGCTCAGCTTTTCCTCGAACACCATCTTTTCGAATTTTGCATCGCGCGCCACCTGGAACACGAAGGTCTGGCCGGGTTCGCCGACCCAGGAGAACCTGACGCGATTGCCTTCCAGCTTGGGCGGCTCCGGCACCGCCGGTGGCGGCAGCAGGTGGAAGCTGCGCACATCGCTCCACGGGCCGATGTCGCTTCCCAGCAGGGTGCGGATGCGCCAGTAGTAGTCGCCCAGCGGCAGTGTCGCCGGCGCGGTGATTTTTGTGTCGCCAATGTCGTTGGCTTCGAACACGATGTCGCTGAAAGCCGCGTCGCGCGCAACCTGCATGCGGTACTTGGCCCCGCCGTCGATGGTGGCCCAGGCAAACCCCACCGGCGCCACGCGCACCTTGCTGCGGTCCACCGGCGCGGAGACCAGCGGCGGCTCCGGCCGCGCCTTCACGCTGAAGGGATAAACCGCGTCGCGACCTTCCAGGCCGTTGCTGTCGATGCCGCGCACGCGCAGGAAATAGGGGCCATCGTCCAGCCCGGCGAAGCGCAGGTTGGGCGCTTCCACCACGGTGTCGGCGACCACGTCGAAAAACTGCGCGTCGCGGCCGACCTGGGCGCGGTATTTCTGCGCGCCGTCGAGTGCTACGAAAGTGAAGCGCACCACCAGGCGTTCCTGCAAGGGCAGGGTGCCCAGCACCGGCGCCGGCAGCAGTTGTATCGGCGGCAGCAGTTCACCGCTGCTCGAGGCCTTGCTGCCGAAACCCGCCGCCAGTTGCGCGCTCTTGCCCGCGGCCGCGCCTTCGCCGTCGAAAGCGACCTTGCCATCCAGCACTTCGGAAGCCGTGCTGCCGCCGTCGGTGGCGACGCGAAACTCGGTGCCGCGCACCCCCGCCACCGCCTGCTCGGTGGTGACCTCGAAACGGTTGCCTGAGCCCTTGAACTTGGTCACTACGGCTTCGACACGGCCCTTGAGCAATTGCATCTTGCTGCGCACCGCCTCGGTGTCGCGGATCTTCTCTGCGTTTTGCACCGTCAGGCGCGAATCGGCCGGCAGTTTGAGCACCGAGCCGTCGGCCAGGCGCAGGGTCACGTAGCCATCGCTGCCGGTGCGCACCTCGTCGCCCTTGGCCAGCGCCGCGCCGGCCGGCAGGGGCGCGGCGCTGCCATTGCGCACCACCTGGACGTCGCCCCGTGAAGTCAGTGCCGACAGGGTTGCCGGGTCGCGCTTCATCCATTCCAACGGCATATGGATGATCTCGCCGGGATTGATGTGGTCCGGATTGCCAATCCGGTTGTACTTCAGCAACCGCTGCCAGGCATTGCCGTTTTCCAGAAAGCGCGCGCTAATGCCGGTGAGGGTATCGCCTTGCACTGCCGAATAATCGAACATCTCCTGCGGCTTGACCGGCGCCTTCGGCGGCGCGGCGAACGCGGACAGGCAAAGGGCCAGCATCAAGGCCAGCAAAGGGGTCCGAGTGAAGATGGTTCTCATGGAAACTCATATGTTTTGTCTGGCGCGAAGGCGGCAGCCGAATCTACGAGATTAGCCGATTGCCGGCGCGGCAGGCAAGCACGAGGTGGCAAACTCGATATCCTTACGGGAGTAGTGGGTCGGCAACGAAAAAACGGAGACAAAAAAATTGCAGCCAGAAATCGAATGCGTGGTGCGCAGCGGCGACGTGCTGGGTGAAGCGCCCTTATGGGACGAGCGCAGCGCCCGCCTGTGGTGGATCGACGTGCGCCGCCCGGTGATCCAATGCTACGACCCGGCCACCGGCAAACACTTCGCCGTGCGCCTGTCTTCCGAGATGACGGTGGGCAGCATTGCGCTGCGCGAAGCGGGCGGCTTTGCGCTCGCCACCAACAGCGGCCTGTATGCCTATGACCCTGAAACCACCGAGCCGCCGCGCCTGCTGGCCAACCCGGAAGCGCCGGGCATCCGCTTAAACGACGGCCGCTGCGACCGCCGCGGCCGCTTCTGGGTCGGCAGCATGAAAGACGGCATGCCGCGCACCGATGCGGGCAATTTTTTTCGCATCGATCCTGACTTGAGCAGCCACCATCAGTTCGGCGGTGTCTACCTGCCCAACTCGGTGGCCTTTTCCACCGACAACCGCACTCTTTATTTCGCCGACACCCACTACGCCATCATCTGGGCCTTCGATTTCGACCTGGACGACGGCGTGATTTCCAATCGCCGCGTGTTCCAGGACCTGAGTAGTGGCCCGGGCCTGCCGGACGGCTCGACCGTGGATGCCGACAACTGCTTGTGGAATGCCGTGCTGATGACTGGTGAGTTGGTGCGCTATACGCCGCAGGGCAAGGTGGATCGCCGCATCAAGCTGCCGGTGACCCATGCCACCTGCCCTGCCTTCGGCGGCAGCGATTTGTCGACCATTTACGTCACCAGCCACACCCAGCGCATGTCGCCGGAAGAGGTGGCGCGCGACCCGCTGGGCGGCAGCCTGTTTGCCGTGCGTGCGGGTGTATCGGGACTGCCGGAGGCGCGCTTCGCGGGCTAGGCGGAGGGGCTGGCCCTAAGTTGCCAGCGTTTCGGCCAATTCGTATTCGAGGGTGTCGGCCAGTCCCAGCCAGTCGTGCCGCTCCCAGCTTTGCACCGCCTGCGTGAGCTGAGCGCTGAAGGCCTGCTGCCGCGTCTCCGGGTAGGCGGCCACCTGAGTTGCCAAATCGGTCATCAGCTCCGGCAATTCGACGCAGGCCGCGGTGGAATAGCCGATGCGCAACTGCTGCGCCAGGGCGGCGAGCTTGGCGGTCAATCGGTCCGCGGCGCTCATTTCATGTACTCCGGATGTTCGGCGCAGCCGGCGATGCGTGCGCCGTCGCGGCTGGTCTGGAAAAAGCGCACCGCGGGTTGGCGCTTGATGTAGCGCTCGAGTTCGACCAGGTAGGTGGAGAAGTTGTGGTTGGTCACCACCCGCTCGCCGCGGCAATTGAGCACCCAGTGCTGGGCGGCATCCAGGTCGGCGCGCAGCGCGCCGGCGGGCCAGTGCGCATGGGTCTTGCCGTTGGGAAAACAGAAGTCGGTGCCGAACAGGGTGATACTCCTGCTACCCATTTTCACCGCCAGGTCGATCGCCGGGTGGATCACGCTGCCGCCTTCGAACAGGCTGGCTTTGGGCAACTGCCCGCGCACGCGGTCGTAGATTGGTGAAGCCGAATAGGCGGCATAGCGTGGCCCGTTCCATGCGCGGATCACCTCGCCCGCGATCAGCGGCGCGTAGACCAGGGCGGTGTTGCCGTTGGCGCCGGCGGCGAGATGCCTGGCCTCGATACGGTAGTCGCAGGCCACCGCGATGTCAGGGTGCACGCCGACGCGTGCCAGCGGCGCCAGTGCGGTGTCGGCAGCGATCAGCAGCGGGCGCTCGCCTGCCTGCGCGACTTGCGCCAGCAGGCTCAAGTGTTGTTCCAGGGTTGGCCCGGTACCGATGATGAAGGCTCGGCGCCCGGGCATGGTGCCGAATAGTTCGGCGACATCACCGTCACCGGCCAGCAGGGCGCCGTTTTGCGCCAGGCGCTGCGCCAGCAAGGGGTTGCCGGCGCTGAAGGTCTGGCGGATGAAGGGCAGGGTGAGCTCGGCGATCAGGCGGTCGCGAATGCGCACCGAAGCATCATCGACCAGCGACAAGTCACCTGGATGAGCGAAAAAAGGCAGGCGGACTTCATCGTCCTCGCCGGCCAGCGCCAGGTGGATACGCGGGTCTCCCAGCCAGGCGCTGTGGTCGACCAGGTGCAACAGCCGGGTGAACAGCCCGGCATGCAGAATCCGCACTTCGAGGCGGCGCAGGCGGGTCCGGGTTTGCAGCAAATGCTGCGGCAACTCGCCCAGTCCTGGACCGTAGAGGTAAAGCACCTCGGCATCCGGCAGTTGTGCCGCCTGCATCTGCGCCTCACGCTGTGGTGCGTGGCGGCTGCCCAACTGGATGCCTTGTACGCGCAGGGTGATGGTGCGGCCTTGCAGTAGCTCCAGTTCCAGGCCGGGGTCGGCCTGCGCCGCCAGGGTTGCCTGCAGCGCCGGCCAGCGCCGGCCGATCAGGCGCATCTGTTCGCTAAACAGGTCGGGGGTGGCAATGGCCGTCGCCGCGGCCAGATCCTGCCCGCATGCCCCGCCTTGCTCCGTGTGATTCGCCCAATCCATGCCGCTCACCCGCAATAATCCACTCCAGCCGATGTTACCGGGCGGGTGGCGTCTCCCAAGGCGAGAACAAGGATGGTTTTAGGCCCGAATTGCGCGTGCTGGCGCTCGGGGGAAGTGCTTGCCGGCGACTCAGCGGTCCTGGGCCGTATGCCCCAGAACCCGTTCGCGGATCATGGTCTGGGCGGCCATCGCAAGCTCGCGGCGGCTGCGCTGCTCCTGCGCCAGGGGCGAGAAAAACGCCAGGTCGACGTGCAGCTTGCGCTGGCGCAGCACCAGCTTGATCGACTGCCACATGGTCATGTCGCCGTAGTACGCCGGGGTGTCGGTGAAATGGCCCTGGGCGTCCATATAGCGCAGGCAGAAGGGAACGATCTCCGCGCCCGCATCCATCGCTGCCTGCAGCAGGTTGCCGTGGAATTTCAGCACGTCGCGGCCGTCGCTGGTGGTGCCTTCGGGAAAAATGGCGATCACCGTGCCGCCTTCCAGGTGCTCGCGCACGGTCTGGTTGATGCGCAGGGTGTCGGCGCGCTTGTTGCGCTCGATGAACACGGTACCGGCATTGCGCATCAGCCGGCCCAGTACAGGCCAGGCGGCCAGCTCGGACTTGGCGACGAAACGCGCGCCAGTGACCGACTGCACGGCGTAGATGTCGAGCCAGGAGACGTGGTTGCCGATGAACAGGCGTTTGCCCTGCGACTGCGCGTGCAACTGGTCAAAATCATGGGGCTTGGCCACCGAAATGCTGACGCCGAAAATACCCAGCACGTGATGGCTCCAGGCGCGCACCATCTGGTCCTGGCGCTCGCGGCTGGCACCCGGGAAGACGAAGGCAATCGTGGCGAAGCCGCGCACTACGTGCAGCGCCATGCGGGTGAGCCGCCAGGCGCGCGCGGGCAGCGGGGTGGGACGGTTCAAACGCTGTGCACGACCACGCCGGCGACCAGGGTGTGGCGCACCCGGCCGGGCAGTTCATAGCCGATGAAGGGCGTGTTCTTGCCCTGGGAAAGCAGGGCGGCAGGCTCGACGCGCCAGAATTCGGCGGGGGCCAGCAGCATGACGTCGGCGGGGCCGCCGACGCTCAAGCGCCCGTAGCCCAGGCTGAGCGCGCCGGCGGCGCCGGCGGTGAGCAGCGCCAGGGCGCGCTTCAGGTCGACTCTTTCTTCCTGCGCCCATTTCAGGGTCAGCGGCACCAGCAGTTCCACCGCGGTGACGCCGGGCTCGGCTTCGCCGAAGGGCAGGGCTTTTTCGTCCTCGTCGACCGGTGCATGGTCCGAGCAAATGGCATCGATGGTGCCATCGGTGAGCGCGGCGCGGATGGCGGCGCGGTCGCGGCCGTCGCGAAACGGCGGTATCACGCGGCATTGCGAATTGAAAAAGCCGATGTCCAGTTCGGTCAGGTGAATATGATGAACAGCGACGTCGCAACTCACCGGCAGGCCGTCGGCCTTGGCGGCGCGGATCAGGTCGAGCGAGCGCGCGGTCGATAGCCGCGCCAGGTGCACCCGCGCCCCGGTGACGCGCACCAGTTCGAGAATGCGCAACAGCCCGATGATCTCGGCAGCCGGCGGAATCGGCGTCAGCCCCAGGCGTGCCGCCACCTGGCCTTCGTGGGCCACGCCGTCGCGCGCCAGCCAGGTGTCCTCGGGGCGCAGCACCACGGTGAAGCCGTGGGTGGCGGCATATTGCAGGGCGCGCAGCATCACCTGGGTATCGTTCAGCGGCGCATCGGCCTGGGAGAAGGCGACGCAGCCGTGCTCGCGCAACTCCGCCATTTCGGTCAGCTTTTCGCCGCCCAGGCCCACCGTCAGCGCGCCGGCGGGAAACACGCGCGGCCCGCGCAGGTTCTTGGCGCGAAAGCGCAGCATTTCCACCAAGCCGGGTTCGTCCAGCACCGGGTCGGTGTCGGGCGAGCAGACCAGCGAGGTGATGCCGCCGGCCACCGCCGCATGCATTTCGGAGGCGAGCGCGTTCTTGAACTCCTGCCCCGGTTCGCGCAGGCGCGCGCACAGGTCCACCACGCCGGGGGCGACGATCAGGCCCTTGGCCTCGATTACGGTTTCGGCACTGAAATCGCCGGGCTTGACGCCGATGTGGGTGATCTTGCCATCGGCGATGTGCAGGTCGGTGACCTGGTCCAGGCCGGAGGCAGGGTCGATGACGCGGCCGCCTTGTATAAGTATCTTGCTCATCTCTTAGTTGCCCGCCACGATGCTCATCACCGCCATGCGCACGGCGATGCCGAAAGTCACCTGCGGCAAAATCACCGCCTGCTTGCCGTCGGCCACGGCGGAGTCGATCTCGACGCCGCGGTTCATCGGGCCGGGGTGCATGACGATGGCGTCGGGCTTGGCGTGCGCCAGCTTTTCCGGGGTCAGGCCGTAGCTCTTGAAAAATTCATGGGCGCTGGGCAACAGCGCACCGTTCATCCGCTCGTTTTGCAGGCGCAGCATGATCACCACATCCACACCCTTGAGACCCTCGGCCATGTCGTGGAACACCTTCACGCCCATTTGCTCGACGTGGCTGGGCAACAGGGTGCGGGGGCCGATCACCCGCACCTCGGGGCAACCCAGGGTGGTCAGCGCATGGATGTCTGAGCGCGCCACCCGCGAATGCAGGATGTCGCCGACGATCGCCACCGTCAGGCCGGTGAAATCTTTCTTGTAGTGGCGGATGGTGTACATGTCCAGCAGGCCCTGGGTAGGGTGCGCATGGCGGCCATCGCCGGCGTTGACCACGTGGATGTGCTGGGCTTGGGTGCGGATCAGGTGCTCGGCGATGAGATACGGCGCGCCGGACTGCGCATGGCGCACCACGAACATGTCGGCCTGCATCGCCGCCAGGTTGTCCACCGTGTCCAGGAGCGACTCGCCCTTGCTGGTGGAGGAGGCGTTGATGTTCAGGTTGATCACGTCCGCCGACAGACGCTTGGCGGCGATCTCGAAAGTCGTGCGGGTGCGCGTCGAATTTTCGAAAAACAGGTTGAACACCGATTTGCCGCGCAGCAGCGGCACTTTTTTCACCTCGCGGTCGCCGACGCTGGCGAAGGCGTCGGCCGTGGTGAGGATGTGCTCGATAATGGATTTGGGCAGGCCCTCGATGGAGAGCAGGTGGGTCAGTTCGCCGTTGCTATTGAGCTGGGGGTTTTTCACTACTTACTTACCCTTTACTTGCGGAAACACTGAACAAGCCCGCAAACCTGGAAATCACGTCGCATCCT
>DATAZV010000136.1:0-6297 GCA_036271855.1 Burkholderiales bacterium | reverse complement strand
ATCCACCCCGACTATTTGCAACTCGCCGACGTGCCGCTGGCCGACCAGGTGACGCTGTTTGGCCACAAGCTGATCGCCGCCCTCACCGACTCCGGCATCGTCGGCCTGCGCTGCGCCGGCGCGCACCACTACATGGACGTGGCGTGGAAGCGCGCCTTCGACAGCGGCCAGTACGTCGGCCCGCATCTCTACGCCGCCGGCCACTTTCTCACCACCACCGGCGGGCACTTCCTCACCTCCGGCCATGCGCTGGAGTGTGACGGTCCCTACGGCTTCGTCCACGCGATTCGCGAGCAGATCAAGAACGGCGTCGATCACATCAAGCTTAATCTCTCCGGCGGCATCATGGGACCGGCGTGGGACCTGCACACCCATTCATTTTTGCTCGACGAGGAGATCAAGGCAGCCTTCGCCATTTGCCACCAGCGCGAGTTCAAGGTGATGGCGCACGCCACCAACCCGCAGGCGGTGAAGGCGGCGATCAAGCTGGGCGCGCACACCGTCGAGCACGGCTACATACTGGATGACGAGTGCATCGACCTGTTCCTCGAGCACGGCACCTGGTATGTGCCGACGCTGGCCATCACCCACCTGACGCCGAACCAGGCGCAGACCGACTTCGAGCGCCGCTGGGTAAAAAACCGCAACTTGATGCAGTCGCTTTGCTGCCGGGCGGACGCCGCCGCCGACGTGCATGCGCACTGGTTCGAAAAGGCGCTGAAAGCGGGCGTGAAAATGGCGCTGGGTTCCGACATCCGACCGCTGAAGGAAGCCGCGCTGCTGGAAATCGGCCTGTGGGCAAAGGACGGCGCCACGCCCTGGCAGACCCTGCTCGCCACCACCAAACACGGCGCCGAAGTCTGCGGGGCTGGCAAGGACCTCGGCACCCTCGAAGTCGGCAAGATCGCCGACATGATCGTGGTCACGGGCAATCCGCTGGAAGACATCAACAACGTGCAGCGCCTGCAACTGGTGATCAAGAACGGCAACATCATCACCGATAAGCGCGCGAGCGCGTAAGGATCCAACCATGCGACCCCACTCCTTGTTTCGCGTAGCCTGCGCCCTCCTCCTGCTATGCGCCGCCGCCGCACAGGCGCAGACCTGGCCGACCAGGCCGATCCGTTTTGTCATCCCCTTCCCCGCCGGCGGTTCCACCGACATCGTCGGCCGGGTGATTGCCGACAAGCTCACGGCCTCGCTCGGCCAACCCTTCGTGATCGACAACCGTGGCGGCGCCGGCGGCACCACCGGCTCGGACGTTGCCGCCAAGGCCGCGCCCGACGGCTACACCGTGCTGATCGGCACCAGCAGCACCCACGCCATCGCTTCCAGCCTGTACGGCAAGCTGCCGTACGACCAGATCAAGGACTTCGCCCCCGTCACCCTGATCGGCACCGCCACCATCATGCTGGTGACCCATCCCTCGGTGGGCGTGAAGTCGGTGCGCGAACTGATCGCGCTGGCGAAAGCCAAACCCACCCTGCTCACCTTTGCGTCAAGCGGCAACGGCAGCGTGTCGCACCTCACCGGCGAATATTTCAAATCGCAGGCCGGCATCGAGATGCAGCACATTCCCTACAAGGGCGACACGCCGATGTTGACCGACCTGGTCGGCGGCCGCGTCTCGCTGGCCTTCGGCACCGCCGTCGCCTTCCTGCCCTATGTGCAAAGCGGCAAGCTCATCGCGCTGGCCGTCACCAACGCCAAGCCCTCGCCGGTGGCGCCCAGCCTGCCGACGGTGGCCGAGACCGTGCCCGGCTTCGAAGCCCTGCAATGGTTCGGCCTGCTGATGCCGGCCGGCACGCCGAAGGATATCGTCGCGCGCCTGAACACCGAGACCATCAAGGCGCTGCACCTGCCTGACGTGCGCGAGCGCTTCGCCGCCATGGGCATCGAAATCGCCGGCGACTCGCCCGAGCAATTCACCGCCTTCATGCGCGCCGAGACCCTCAAATGGGCCAAGGTCGTAAAAGAATCCGGCGCGAAGATCGACTAGGTCATCGCCGCCGCGGTACGCGCCGGGCGCCCGTCCCGCGGGCGTTGGCGCAAGCGGGAGCCAGGCGCCACTTGATTCAGCGCTCGCGCATCGGTACCAGCAGGCGAGCCTCCAGCCCGCGTGTCTCGCGCGCCAGAAGCCGCAGTTCGCAGCCGTGGCGCTCGGCGATGGCGCTGACGATCGACAAGCCCAGGCCGCTGCCTTGCTGCGCGCCGGCGGCGCGCCGCCAGAAGCGCCGCGGCGCCTGCTCGCGTTCCGTGGCGGTCAATCCCGGGCCTTCATCGAGCACGCTGAAGCAGGCGCGGCCGTTCCCCGGGTATTCGATCCGCAATATCACCGGGGTGGTGGCCGGCGAATATCGCAGTGCGTTGTCCAGCAGATTGCGCAGCGCGCATACCAGCAGCGCTCCGGGCAGCGTCAGTTCGAACACCCGGCCCGGCTGCAACTGCTGGAAAACCAGGCGGCCGGCCGTCTCGTGGGCGGCCCGCACGTCGTCCATCGCCTGGCGCGCCGCCGCGCCCGCCTCCGCATGGTCGGTCGGCACCTGCTCGGGCTGGCCGTGCAGCCGCGCCAGAAGCAGCAACTGGTCCAGCGTTCCCTGCAGCCGCAGCACGCCCTGGTCCGCGCTGGACAAGGCCTGTGCCAGGACCTCGCCTGCCTGCGGCCGGGCGACGGCAAGCCGGGCCACCTGCAGATGGGTCTTGATCGCCGTCAACGGCGTGCGCAGTTCGTGGGCGGCGTCGTCGGTAAACCTGCGTTCGCGCGCAATGACGCCCCGCACCCGCTCCAGAAGGTGGTGAATGGTAGCCATCAGCGGCGTCAGTTCCGCCGGCACTTCGATCCCGGGAAGCGGCTTTTCGTCGTCGAGGCTGCGTTGCGCCAGTGCCATGCGGATCCGCTCTATCGGTGCCAGGCCGCGGCCGATGTCGAACCATAGGAGCACCATGCTGAACACCAGGGCCACGGCAAACGGCAGCCCGGCGCTCAGCGCGATGTCGCGCAACAGCGTTTCGCGCACATCGAGGCGATCCGCCATGGCGATGCGGATACCGTCCTGCACCAGCACATAGGTGCGCCAGGGTTTGCCGCCAAAAACGTAGGTGCCATATCCCGAAGCCGTGTCGGCCAGACCGGGGCTTCCCGCCGTCTGGGCCATGGTGCGGACCACCACCTCGCCGCGCAGCAAGCTGACCTCGCAGGCCAGGCCGTCGCGCGCCACCATGTCGAGCAACGGCAGCCTCTGCCCCTGCACCGGCGCGGCCGACGGCGGCAACTGCGATACCAGGCCAGCCACCATGCGTGCCGAGGCGGCGAGACGGTCGTCCAGGGCGGCACGCAGTTCACCGCGTATATCCATGAACATCCACATCGCGACCACCCCCCACAACAGAGTGAGCGAGACGCCGATAAAGGCGAGCAAACGCAGGCGCAAGCTCATTGCCCAGGCCCCGCGGCCAGCTTGCCGAGCCGGTAGCCGATGCCACGCACGGTCTCCACCACATCGGCGCCGAGCTTGCGGCGCAAGTGGTGCACGTGCACGTTGACCGCGTTGCTCTCCACCTCCGTCTCGAAGCCGTAGACGCTGTCGCGCAACTGGTCCGCCGAGAGTATCTGCTGCGGGCGCTGCAGCAGGGCACGCAGCAGGGCACGTTCGCGCCGCGTCAGGTCCACCGGGGCGCCGTGCAATGTCGCCTCCCCGCTGGAGGCGGTGAACGACAGGCCGCCATGCTCGATCCGGTCCACCGTACGGCCCGAGGCGCGGCGCAGCAGCGCATGCAGGCGCGCCACCAGCTCGTCGAGATCGAATGGCTTGAGCATGTAGTCGTCGGCACCGGCCAGCAACCCCTTGATGCGATGGGCCACGGCATCGCGGGCCGTCAGCAAGATCACCGGTATTTCCTCGCCCTGCGCGCGCCAATGCGTCAGCAGGACGATGCCGTCCTGGTCCGGCAGCCCGAGGTCGAGCACGCAGATGTCGAATTGCGAAGTGGCCAGCGCGGACTGCGCCAGCCGGGCCGAGGCAACGTGGTCGACCGTCAGCCCGTGCAGGCGCAGACCGGCGACGATGCCGCCTGCCACCAGATGGTCATCCTCAACCAGCAAAACGTGCACTGCGACAGCCTCCCGGGTAGCCAGATTGCAATCGGTGCCCGAGCTTGCCGGCACACGATTAAGGCAGCGTTAACGCTGCCTTAATCTACGGCGGCAACCATGGAACGGATTGCAACCCGCGGCCTTCCCGTTCTTGCTGCCCGTCTTTCCCCTTTTCGTCTCCGGCGCCATCGGGGTGGCGTTGCCCGGCTTGTTTGCCGCACTTTCTTCCAAAGGCCCAAAATGATTTTCCTTCAGATTCTTCGTCCCACCTTCCCCGGCAGCCTTCTACGCCATCGCGCCGCGCGCGTGCTTGCCTGCGCTCTCGCGCTGGCCGCCACGCTGGCGCCGCCGGTGCTTTCGGCCCAGGAGCGCCCGGCCGCGCTGCGCGCCCTGGAGAAACAGGGACTCACCGTCATCGGCACCTTTCCCTCCCCCGGCGGGCTCACCGCCTGGGCCGGCACCATCGGCCCGCGGCCGGTCGCAATATACGTCGCGCCCGACGGCAAGCACATCATCGCCGGAACCATGCTCGATGCCGAGGGCAAGGAAGTGAACGCCGCGGCCCTGGAGAAGATCGCGGGACAGACCGCCTCCACCGGTATGTGGGATCGCCTGCAAAACGCCCGCTGGATCGCTGACGGCGATGACAAGGCGCCACGTACGCTTTATGTATTTACCGACCCGAATTGCCCCTATTGCAACAAATTCTGGTATGAATCCCGGCCATGGGTCGACGCCGGCAAGGTACAGCTGCGGCATGTGATTATCGGTGTGCTTACCCCGACCAGTCCCGGCAAGGCGGCGGCATTGCTGTCGGACAAGAATCCCGCGGCGCTCTTTGCGGCGCATGAACGCGGCCAGTCGGCAGCAACCTCCCGGGCATTCGCCGCCGGGCACGAGCGCATGCTCGGCGACGAAACCATCAAGCCGCTTGCACGCATCCCGCAGGCGATTCAGGCGCAGCTCGACAACAACGCCAGCCTGATGGCCGAGCTCAACCTGCAAGCCACGCCCTCCGTGGTCTGGCGCGACGCCAAGGGAACGATCCAGAGCAGCCAGGGCGTACCCACCCAGCGCCTGGCGGAAATCCTCGGGCCGCGCTGATCCCCGGCCGCATCACTTGCCGCGCCACTCCTCGGCGGCGACCGCTCACCAGTTGCTCTCGCGCTCCGGTGTCGCGCTGATCTTGTGGATCGCCAGGTCGGCGCCGTCGAACTCCTGCTCCGCATCCAGGCGCAGGCCCATCAGCGCCTTCAGCCCCGCATAGACCACGAAGCCGCCGCACACCGCCACCAGGATGCCGAGCAAGGTGCCGATGATTTGCGCGGCCAAGCTGACGCCACCCAAGCCGCCCAGCGCGGTGCTGCCGAAAATCCCCGCGGCGATGCCGCCCCAGGCCCCGCATAGCCCATGCAGTGGCCACACCCCCAGCACATCGTCCACCTTCCACTTGTTCTGGGTCCAGGTGAACATGCTGACAAAGAGGCCACCCGCGACCGCGCCCACCACCAGCGACCCCAGCGGGTGCATCAGGTCCGAGCCCGCGCACACGGCTACCAGGCCCGCCAGCGGCCCGTTGTGCACAAAGCCCGGGTCGTTGCGGCCGATGAAGGTCGCCGCCAGCGTGCCGCCGACCATCGCCATCAGCGAATTCACCGCCACCAGGCCGCTGATCTTGTCCAGGGTCTGCGCGCTCATCACGTTAAAGCCGAACCAGCCCACCGTGAGGATCCACGCCCCCAGCGCGAGAAACGGAATCGAGGAAGGCGGATGCGCGGCGATCTGCCCTTCGCGGCTGTAGCGCCCGCGCCGCGCGCCCAGTTGCAGCACTGCCATCAGCGCGATCCAGCCGCCCACCGCATGCACCACCACCGAGCCGGCGAAATCGTGAAACTCCGCGCCGGTCACATTCAGGATCCACGCCTGGATGCCGAAACGCTGGTTCCACGCAATGCCTTCGAAAAAGGGATAAATCAGCCCCACCAGCACGGCGGTAGCGATCAGCTGCGGATAAAACCGCGCACGCTCGGCAATGCCGCCGGAAATGATCGCCGGCACCGCGGCGGCGAACGTAAGAAGAAAAAAGAACCGCACCAGCTCGAAGCCGTTTTTCTGCGCCAGCACGTCGGCGCCGACAAAAAAAGTGGTGCCGTAAGCCACCGCATAGCCGATGAAAAAATACGCAATGGTCGACACCGAAAAAT
>DATAZV010000135.1:0-5971 GCA_036271855.1 Burkholderiales bacterium | reverse complement strand
CCCTCGTCGGCCACCGCGGTGCGCGCGCTGATCAGGGAAATGATCAAGGCCGAAACCCCCGGGGACCCGCTATCGGACGCGCAGATCGCGCAAACCCTGCACGAACAGGGCCTGCACGTGGCGCGGCGCACCGTCACCAAGTACCGCAATCTGATGAAACTGCCCAGCGTGGAATTGCGCCGGGTGATGAAAAATACGGCCGTCGCTGCCGTATCCTAAAGAGAAGGAGTCGGGCCATGTCGCACATCATCGCGGGACGCTTCGATACCACGGCACAGGTCGCCGCCGTCCTCACCGAACTCGACGCCGCGCATTTGACGCGCGGCGAATTCGCCAGCTACTACGTCAACCCGCCGGGCCAGCACGGCCTGTATGCCCTGGGCGGCGACGAGTTCGCCGATGCCGCCGCCAGGCATGCGGGCGGCGGCGCCGCCACCGGCGCCACCATCGGCGGCGCCGCCGGCCTGGCCATCGGCGGGGTCGCGGCGGCGGTATCGCCCGAAGCCGGCGCGGTTGCCGCTCTTGCCGTCGGCAGCGTCGGCGCCTATGTCGGCTCGTTTCTGGGCGCGCTCAACAAGCTGGAAGACGGCAGCACCCTGCCGGAAACGCCGGCCGAGGCGGGCGCCGGCCCGATGGTGGCAATCTGCGTCGACCGGCCCGGCACCGAGCAGATCGCGCGGGCCACGTTGCAGCGCCACGGCGCACGCGCGATCGAGCGTGTCGACGGCCGCTGGGAAGACGGCGACTGGAAGGACTTCGACCCGCGCGTACCGGCGCTCGACGAGCACTACTAGCAGCGAGCAACGCCAGGCGCTCATTCAGCGCCGCGGCGCCGGCAAGCCCTCAACCTGTCGCCGAAAGGCGATTGTCAACCTGCTTCACGCCATCGATTGCGCGCGCCACCTGCACCACGCGCGCAATCTGCTCCGACGGCACGGCGCCTGAAAGCAACACGGTTCCCGAAACGGTCGAGACCGCGATATCGTCCCCATCCACCGCGCGTTCCGCGCGCAGGGCCGTTCTCACCCGGGAAGTGAGTTCGCGATCCGCCCGGCTGGCGTAAGGGCCGCCAGGCGGCATCACATTGCGCGGGTCCGACCTGGTGGGTTGTGGTCCGGGCTGTGCCGGATCCGCGCGCGATTCCTCGCCGGGGCGATCGCATGCTGCCGCGCTCATGATCAGCGCCGTGGCCGCCAGCACGCGCAGGTTCCGGTTGAACGATATCTTGCGCATCGGATATTCCTTTCCGCCGGGGCCGCGCGAGTCGCCATTTCGTGACAAGGCCTGCGCCTGCGGCTTCGCCGCGCCGGGCTATCGGCTATTGCGGTGCCATGCGGCGCGCGGGATTCTTCGGCGCCGCACTGCGATAAACGCTTTTCACCCCAAGCGACTGCCGATTGCCGGGGTGGGGGTTGTCCAGATTTTCCACCAGGCCGGGGTGCCGGTCCGCGTGCGACCGGCCGGAATCCCTGCGCCTTGATTCGAAGTTCGACATATTCACACTCCTCGAAATTGATGTCTGTGCCGCAATGAACAAATCGCGCTCCATATTCAAGCTGTCCTACAGGAAATTGGCACGGTGCTTGCGGCCACAGCTACGGAGACAGGCACCGTATCTCTTGATTGGAGACCTCATGAACAACAACAGTTCCCTGGATTCTTCGACGCATAAATGCGCCCACGCGCTTTGCATGTGCCTGATCGCCGCCGAGGAAGAATATTGCAGCGACTACTGCAAGAGCGCCGATGAATGGGAGCCCTGCCAGTGCGGCCACGATATGTGCACGCCGGAATCGCTGGAAGAAAGCGTCGGCCCCGGCTCCTGAGTGCCGGCGAATTCTTCCTCACCTGAATCGCGGGAAGAACGACCTCAAATGCGGCCGGTCACCAGCAACACAACCACCAGCAGCAGCACCAGCCCGGTGACACCGCTGGGCGCATAGCCCCAGCTGGAGCTGTACGGCCAGGCCGGCACCGCGCCGACCAGCGCGACCACCAATACGATCAGCAGGATCAGTCCCAAGGACATCGCATCACCTCTTTTATTTGGCGCCGGGCACGATTGCCCATGCAACGAGCGCAGCACTTGGTATGCCCGTCATGAATCAATGCGCTCACCCACGTACCCGCGCAGTCGCCGCTGCCCCACGCGGTACCCGCGCGCGTGCCGGAAATTTTTCCCGCCATAGTGGGCGATCCGGCAATTCTTACCTCGGATCGGGGCCAAATACCGCCTTTATCGCGGGCACACTTCGTGCAGCCAGTTGCATTCCACCAGCGCCGCGCCGTCCTGGCCGCCGGCTCTTCCATCATTCATCAACAACACTCAAGCCCCGGAGAATACAAATGGCCGATACGTCTTTTTTGACCAACGTCAAAACCCTGCGCGAACGCGCGCGCCAGCATATCGATGAAGGCGCGGTCACCGCCTCCTATGCCGCGGACCGCGAAACCGTGCTCAAGCTGCTCAACGATTCATTGGCAACGGAAATCGTCTGCGTGCTGCGCTATCGCCGCCACTACTTCATGGCCAAGGGCCTGCAGGCGAAAAGCATCGCCGACGAATTCCTTGCCCACTCCAACGAAGAACAGGGCCATGCCGACCTGATCGCCGACCGCATCGTGCAACTGGGCGGCGAGCCGAATTTTTCGCCCGATGGCCTATCCTCGCGCAGCCACGCCGAATACGTCGAAGGCAATTCGCTGGTCGACATGATCAAGGAAGACCTGGTGGCCGAGCGTATCGCCATCGACAGCTATCGCGAAATCGTGCAGTACCTGGGCACCAAGGACTCGACCACCCGGCGCCTGATGGAAGGCATCCTGGCGGTGGAGGAAGAGCATGCGGACGACATGGCCGACCTGCTGGTCGACCTGCCGCCGGAAGTGCGCGACCGCGCGCCCAAGCCGCGCAAGGCAGCCTGACGCGAGGCGGTGCCGACGCCTGCCGGCGCCGCTTTGCGTGGCGCATTGAAAATCATCCACACTTAGTTGATGGTTGCGCGTATCTTTGGATCATGCGCGGGCTGCACGAGCGCCCTCTTCCTTAACAATTCAACAGATCCAAAAATCCATCCTGCACGGCGCCGCCGTGCGCTACTACAAGCGTGTTAGAGCGGTGACAAAGGTGCGAGCGCCCGACTGTTGCGGGGCGCATCGCAATTTGCGAAAAACCTCAGATTTTCTCAGGTTTTTCCCGGGTAAAAGCGGCCGGCTACAACAACCGTGGTAGGCCCGACAAATAAACAACGAAAAATGACCGTTGTTTTATAGGGTCGGTGACGCGCGACCACTGACGCGGCAGGAAATGTAGCGGCCGCAGCGGCGCGTGCTGTTTTTCTATTTCACCGCCATCGGCGCCAGGCCGCGGGAGTTGTCGGCGCAAAAGGCGGCGACTTCGTCCAGCACCTTGCTCACCGCCTGGCTGGCCGCCTGTACCCCGCCATAGGGGTTTTCGCTGGGCGCATCGGCCAGGCCCTCGAATTCGCGGGTGGCGATGACAGCGCGCGTATCCTCGTTCACCAGGCGCACCCGCAGGGTGAAGCGCACCTGGCTGGGCGCGCGCAGGAATTCCTGCTGCAGGTTAAGGACTTCCGAGTCCAGGCGCACCTGGCCCGCGGCACCGGGCGCCTGCATCACCGCGCGAAAAGCACCGCTATGCTCCAGCGCCGTCACCAGCAGCGGCGCCAGCATGTGCGCGGGCGAGTCCACCCACTGGCTCTGGGCGAAGTATTCGATCTGGTGCGCCTGTTTCACGTAGACCATGCGCGGCCGGTCGAAACCCGGCGTGGAGCGCGGCTGCGTGATGACGACGACCACGCCACCGGCCGGCGGCGCGGGCGCCCTGCCCTGCGCGGCGTAGTCGAGGGAGTAGTAGCTGGCCTGCGGCTGGGCGGCGGGCAACAGGGAGGAGCAGCCCGCCGCAAGCATCACCGGCGCCAGCAATAGGGCAATGCGCCGGATGCGGCCGGAAAGGCCGCCGCGGCAGCTTGTGGTGCCGGAAGTTTTTTTCAGTTTCGTCATGTTCATTCTCCCGGCCCCTTTTTCGGCGGTGCGCGGCCGAATAGCAGGCTGTTCGGATTGCGTTCGAAGTTGTCGGAGAGGCGCCGCAGCGAACTGGCGAGGTCGTCCATTTCACGCATCAGGCGCTCGAATTCCGGCAGGGTTTCGGAGGTCAGGCGCTTGACGTCGCCGCCCACTGCATGCACGGTGTTGCCGGCCTCCACGCTGGCGGCCGAGGCATTCTCGGCCATCTTGCGGATCGCTTCGGCGCTGCGGTCGATGCGCTGGATCGCCGGGCCCACCTCGGCCATGGCGCGGTTGCCCTGCTCGAACAGCTTGTCGGCGTTGGCCAGGGTCGAATCGATGTTGTCCTTGCGCGCGGCGATGGTGTGCGTGATGGTGGAAATATCGGCCAGGGTGCGCTGCAGGGCGGCGCGGTTCTCGTCGCTGAGCAGGGCATTGAGGTTGTTGGAAGTGCGGTCGAGATTGGACAGCACCTGGGTGGCGACGTTTTCCAGGCGGGCGGCGAGCGAGGGCTTGGTCTGGATCACCGGGTAGTCGGCGCCGGCGCCGCTCACCAGCAAGGGCGCTTCCTTGCTGCCGCCGTCGAGCTCGACATAGGCGATGCCGGTCAGGCCCTGCGACTTCAGCACCGCGGTGGTGTCGGTCTTGACCGGCGTCCCCTTGGTGATCTGGAAAGTCAGTTTCACCGATTCGGAGTTGACCGGGTCGAGCCGGATGTCGCTGACCCGCCCGACGTCGACGCCACGGTACTTCACCGGCGCATTCAGGTTCAGGCCCGCCACCGATTCGTTGACGTAAGCCAGATAGGTTTCGTATTGCTTGCCGAAATGCCCGCCGGCGGCCAGCCACAACAGGCCGGCGATCAGCGCCGCGCTGAGAACCAGCGTGAACAGGCCGACGGCGACGTAATTTACCTTGGTTTCCATGCTTCCTCCGGCTCGCGCCCGCGCCGGTGCGCCGCCGCGGCGGGCTCCGGGACTGCTTCATGTTCGGCGCGCCTGCGCGCGGCAGCGGCACGCGCGCCTTCGAAGTACTCGCGCACCGCGGGCAGCTCGCTCTTGCTCAACTCCTCCATCGTTCCCACCGCCAGCACCTTGTGCTCACCCAACATGGCCACCCGGTCGGTGATGCTCCACAACAGGTCGAGGTCATGGGTGATCACCACCACGGTCAGGCCGAAGGTGTCGCGCATCTGCAGCACCAGCTGGTCGACGCCGTCGGCGCTGGCGGGATCGAGACCGGCAGTGGGCTCGTCGAGAAACAGCAACTCGGGGTCGAGCGCCAGCGCGCGCGCCAGGGCCGCGCGCTTGAGCATGCCGCCGCTCAACTCCGATGGGAGTTTCAGCGCCGCGTCGGCCTCCAGTCCGGTGAGGGCGAGCTTGAGGGCGGCGATTTCGTCGATCAGGCCGTCGCTCAGAGCGGTGTGTTCGCGCAGGGGCAGTCCGATGTTCTCCAGCACGTTGAGGGAGCCGAACAGCCCGCCGCTCTGGAACATCACGCCCCAGCGCCGCCGCAGGTCGAGCGCCGCCGCCTCGCTGATGCCGAGGATGTCTTCACCCAGCACGCGGATGCTGCCGGCAGCGGGCTTTTGCAGCAGGATGATCTCGCGCAGCAGGGTGGACTTGCCCGAACCGCTGCCGCCGACCACGGCGATGATCTCGCCGCGCCGCACCTCGAAATCCAGGTTTTCATGCACCACGTGATCGCCGAAGCGCGTGGTTACACCCCGCATCTCGATCACGTTTTCCGCCGCCGTTTCCGTCATGCTCAGAGGTCCAGCATGCTGAAAAGGATCGAGAACAAGGCATCGGCGACGATCACCAGGAAGATCGATTGCACCACGCTGCGCGTGGTCTGCCGCCCTACACCGTCGGCGCCACCCTCGGCGCGAAAGCCCTGGAAGCAGCCGGTGACGGCGATGATGGCGGCGAACACCGGCGCCTTG
>DATAZV010000134.1:0-15225 GCA_036271855.1 Burkholderiales bacterium | reverse complement strand
GCGCGACAAGTCGCTGCCCCAGAACAAGCGCTTCGGCCCGAAGGCGTCGTAGAGCTGGCGCACATAGGGATGCAGCGCCGGAAACGGATAAGCCTCCGTCGAGTGAAACGGCATGCAACTCGCCTTCACCGAAATGTTCGGGTGCTTGGCCAGCGCCGGCAAATGCTCAAAGCCCTGCAGCGCCTCTGCGTCCTTGCCGCGCGTCAGGCCCATGTGGTCGATGGTCAGCTTGAGGCCGGGGTGGCGATGCGCGATCTCCGCCACGTGCGGCAGGTCTTCGAAATGCACCATCAGCATCACCGGCTTGGAGAGGCGCTCGGCCTGCGCCCACAGCCAGTCGAGCTTGCGTTCCACCAGCATGTGGCGGTGCGCCGGCAGGTGAAAGGTAAAGCGGATGCCGAGCAGGCCCGGGTGCGCATGCCAGGTCGGCAGGAAGTCGCGCCCGCCTTCGGCCAGCGGGTCGAAGCGCGCCATCACCGCGAAGCGTTGCGGATGCCGGCGTGCCGCCTCCAGCACCACATCGTTGCGCAAGCCTTCGTAGATCGGCGAGATCAGCACGGCGCGGCTCACGCCTGCCTTGTCCATTTCGGCCAGCACGTATTCGGCGGTGAAAGGGAAGGGCTTGTGCGGCGGCGGCGTGCCCGGCGCGGGCGCGGGCCAGGGGCGCTCGGGCGTGCTGGCGGCCCAGAGATGGATTTGCGAATCGGCGATGAACACGGGCGGCTCCTCGGCTGCTTTATTTGCCGCGAGCTTAGCGCCTTTGCGGCGTGCCGCGCCCGGCGACCAGCTTATGCGCCTGATAGTGCCGCGCCCTCAAGATTCGCGCCGGATCAGCCGTTAACCCTGATGAGCCCACTCCCGAGGAGCACTATGGACGTTACCGACATCGCCAGCACCGCCACGGCCATGAGCCAGCAGAAGCTCGGCAACGACGTGCAGATTTCCGTGCTGAAGAAGGCCATGGACATCGACGCGCAGTCGGCCGCGGCCCTGATCGCCGCGATTCCGCTGCCGCCGAGCAATCTTCCCCATATGGGCAACAGCGTCGATACTTACGCTTGAGTTTGGAGCAGGATGGCGCCGCACTCCTTCCAAGCCCGTTCGCCCTGGGCCTGTCGAAGGGCCTTGCTGGTATATTGGTGGTGCACATGTCCTTCGACTAGCTCAGGACGAACGGCAGGAAATGGCGAGACAGCAGGAAATCCCGGATGTACCAGATAAAAAAGCGGCCCGCGGGCCGCTTTTTTAATTTCACTGCCCGCGCTTACTTGCCGCGCAGCTTGCGGATCGCCGCGATCTGCGCCGCCATGATGGCGAACTCGGAAGTGGCTTTGGCGAAGTCGATGTCGCTCTTGGCATTGGCCCGCGCTTCTTCGGCCTGCCTGAGCGCTTCCTGCGCCTTGGCTTCGTCCAGGTCGGCGCCGCGGATCGCGGTGTCGGCCAGGACGGTGACGACGTCGGGCTGCACTTCGAGGATGCCGCCGGCGACGAACACGAACTCTTCGCCGCTGCCGTCGGCGCGCTGGATGCGCACCGCGCCCGGCTTGATGCGCGAGATCAGCGGCGTGTGCTTGGGGTAGATTCCCAGCTCGCCGTCTTCACCCGGCAGCACGACGAAATTCGCCTCGCCGGAGAAGATGGACTCCTCGGCGGAAACGACGTCTACGTGGATGGTGGACATGTGGGGCTCCTGGCTTAACGCTTACTGAAGCGTTTTAGCCTTCTCAATGGCTTCGTCGATGGTGCCGACCATGTAGAACGCCTGCTCGGGCAGGGCGTCGCATTCGCCGTCGACGATCATCTTGAAGCCGCGGATGGTTTCGGCCAGCGGCACGTACTTGCCCGGCGAGCCGGTGAACACTTCGGCGACGTGGAAGGGCTGCGACAGGAAACGCTGGATTTTACGGGCGCGGGCCACGGCCAGCTTGTCTTCCGGCGAGAGTTCGTCCATGCCCAGGATGGCGATGATGTCGCGCAGTTCCTTGTAGCGCTGCAGCGTCGCCTGCACGCGGCGGGTGACGGTGTAGTGCTCTTCGCCGATGGTGTTCGGGTCCACCTGGCGGGAAGTCGAGTCCAGCGGGTCCACGGCGGGGTAGATGCCCAGCGATGCGATGTCGCGCGACAGCACCACGGTGGCGTCCAGGTGGGCGAAGGTGGTGGCGGGCGAGGGGTCGGTCAAGTCATCCGCCGGCACGTACACGGCCTGGATCGAGGTGATCGAGCCGACCTTGGTGGAGGTGATGCGTTCCTGCAGCTTGCCCATTTCTTCAGCCAGCGTCGGCTGGTAGCCCACGGCGGAAGGCATGCGGCCCAGCAGCGCGGATACTTCGGTGCCGGCCAGGGTGTAGCGGTAGATGTTGTCGACGAAGAACAGAATGTCCTTGCCTTCGTCGCGGAATTTCTCCGCCATCGTCAGCCCGGACAAGGCCACGCGCAGGCGGTTGCCCGGCGGCTCGTTCATCTGGCCGAACACCATCGCCACCTTGGACTTGGAGAGGTCGTCCTGGTTGATAACGCCGGCATCCGACATTTCGTGATAAAAGTCGTTGCCCTCGCGGGTGCGCTCACCCACGCCCGCGAACACGGACAAACCGGCGCGCGCCTTGGCGATGTTGTTGATCAGCTCCAGCATGTTCACCGTCTTGCCCACGCCGGCGCCGCCGAACAGGCCGATCTTGCCGCCCTTGGCGAACGGGCAGATCAGGTCGATCACCTTGATGCCGGTTTCCAGCAGCTCGACCGAAGGCGAAAGCTCGTCGAACTTCGGCGCTTCGCGGTGGATTTCGCGGCGCTCGTCGCCGGCGATCGGGCCACGCTCGTCGATCGGGCGGCCCAGCACGTCCATCACGCGGCCCAGCGTCCCTGCGCCGACCGGCACCGAAATACCCTTGCCGGTGGGCGTCACGCCCATGCCGCGCTGCAGGCCGTCGGTGGAGCCCATGGCGATGGTGCGCACCACGCCGTCGCCCAGCATCTGCTGCACTTCAAAGGTCAGGCCCTGCTCCACCAGCTTGTTGGTGTCGGACTTGTCCAGGGTGAGTGCTTCGTAAACCGCCGGCATGCTCTCGCGCGGGAACTGGATGTCGACCACCGGGCCGATGCACTGAACGACTTGACCTTGACTCATGATTGAATCCTCTTAGCTTGAATATTCGGTACGTTGCTTAAACAGCGGCTGCGCCAGCCACGATTTCCGACAGTTCCTTGGTGATCGCCGCCTGGCGCGCCTTGTTGTAGGTCAGCTGCAGTTCCTCGATCACCTTCTTGGCGTTGTCGGAAGCGGACTTCATCGCCACCATGCGCGCGCTTTGCTCGGACGACATGTTTTCGACGATCGCCTGGTACACCAGGGCTTCGACGTAGCGGGTCATCAACTCGTCGACCACGGTTTGCGCGTCCGGCTCGTAGATGTAATCCCAACCGTGCGCGGTCTTTTCCGCCGCGGTCTGCTCGAAGCGCTCGCCACCCAAGGGCAGCAGTTGCTCGACCACCGGCTCCTGCTTCATGGTGTTGATGAAGCGGGTGTAGGCCAGATAGACGACGTCGATCTTGCCCTCGGCGTAGGCATCGAGCTGCACCTTCACCGGCCCGATCAGCTTGTCCAGATGCGGCTTGTCGCCCATCAGCACCGCGTGCGAAACCACCTTGGCGCCGATGCGGTTGAGGAAGCCGAAGCCCTTGTTGCCGAAGGCGGTCGCCTGGATCGCCGCGCCGGCGGTTTCCAGTTCCTTCATCTTGTTGGTGACCGCGCGCAGGATGTTGGTGTTCAGGCCGCCGCACAGGCCCTTGTCGGTGGTGATGACGATGATCCCGGCCGCCTTCACCTGGTCGCGCTTGACCAGGAAGGGATGGCGATACTCCGGGTTCGCCGTGCCCAGGTGGGCGGCGATGTTGCGCACCTTGTCGGCGTAAGGACGGGCCGCGCGCATGCGCTCCTGGGCGCGGCGCATTTTCGATGCCGCAACCATTTCCATCGCCTTGGTGATCTTGCGCGTGTTTTGCACGCTCTTGATCTTGGTGCGGATTTCCTTTGAACCGGCCATGATGTGCTCCGCGCTGCTTAGTAGCTACCGGTCTTCTTGAAGTCGACGATGGCGGCGGTAAGCGCCTTTTCATCGTCGGCGGACAGGTTCTTGGCGGCTTCGATCTTCTCCACCAGGGCTGCCTGCTTGTTCTTCATGTAGTCGCGCAGGCCCTTTTCGAAGCCCAGCGCGTTCTTCACGTCGACGTCGTCCATGTGGTTGTTGTTCACCGCGAACAAAATCAGCGCCATTTCCCAGACCTGCATCGGCTGGTACTGCTGCTGCTTCATCAGTTCGGTGACGAGACGCCCGCGCTCGAGCTGCTTGCGGGTGGCGTCATCCAGGTCGGAGGCGAACTGCGCGAAGGCGGCGAGTTCACGGTACTGGGCCAGCGCCAGACGCACGCCGGCGCCGGTGTCCTTGCGCTTCATGATCTTGGTTTGCGCCGAACCGCCGACGCGCGACACCGAGATACCGGCGTTGATCGCCGGGCGGATACCGGCGTTGAACAAGTCGGTTTCCAGGAAGATCTGGCCGTCGGTGATCGAGATCACGTTGGTCGGCACGAAAGCAGAAACGTCGCCGCCCTGGGTTTCGATCACGGGCAGCGCCGTCAGCGAACCGGTCTTGCCCTTGACGGCGCCCTTGGTAAAGCGCTCGACCCATTCTTCGTTGACGCGCGCCGCACGCTCCAGCAGGCGCGAGTGCAGGTAGAACACGTCGCCGGGGTAGGCTTCGCGGCCCGGCGGGCGGCGCAGCAGCAGCGAAATCTGGCGATAGGCCCAAGCCTGGCGGGTCAAGTCGTCATAAATGATCAGGCAGTCTTGCCCACGGTCGCGGAAGTACTCGCCCATCGTGCATCCAGAATAAGGAGCGATGAACTGCAGCGCGGCGGACTCCGAAGCAGTTGCGGCCACCACGATGGTGTAGGCCATGGCGCCGTTTTCTTCCAGCTTGCGCACCACGTTGTTGACGGTGGAAGCCTTCTGGCCGATCGCCACGTAAATGCAGATCAGGTCCTTGCCCTTCTGGTTAATGATCGCGTCCACCGCCACCGCGGTCTTGCCGGTCTGGCGATCGCCGATGATCAGCTCGCGCTGGCCGCGGCCGACGGGCACCATCGCATCGATCGACTTCAGGCCGGTCTGCACCGGCTGGTCCACCGACTTGCGCCACATCACGCCGGGCGCAACCTTTTCGATCACGTCGCGTTCCTTGGCAGCGATCGGGCCCTTGCCGTCGATCGGATCGCCGAGCGAGTTGACCACGCGGCCGAGCAGTTCGGGGCCGACCGGCACGTCCAGAATGCGGCCGGTGGCTTTGACCGGGTCGCCTTCCTTGATGTGCTCGTAGGCGCCCAGCACCACGGCGCCGACCGAGTCGCGCTCCAGGTTCAGCGCCAGGCCGAAGGTGTTGCCGGGAAACTCCAGCATTTCACCCTGCATCGCGGACGACAGGCCATGCACGCGGCAAATGCCGTCGGTCACCGACACCACGGTGCCCTGGGTGCGGATGTTGGCGTCGGCGCCTAGGCCCGAGATGCGGCTTTTCAGCAGTTCGCTGATTTCGGAGGGGTTCAGGTTCATGATGGACTCCAGGGATTCTGTATGGGCTGCGGGCCGTCTGTATCTAAATCAATCGATCAAGCGGTGAGCGTGATTCTCATGCGTTCGAGCTGCGCCTTCACCGACGTGTCGAACACATGGTCGCCGACCACCACGCGCACGCCGCCGATCAGGCTCTGATCGACGCTGACGTGCGGCTTCAAGGTCTTTTTGAACTTGCGCGTCAGGCCGGCGATCAGCTCGCCCACCTGCGCCTCGGAAAGCGGAAAGGCCGAGACGATTTCGGCGTCGGCCGTGCCTTCTTCCTGATTCTTCAGCACCGCGAATTGCACGGCGACTTCCGGCAGGGCTTCCAGGCGCCCGTTTTCGATCAGCAGGCGCAGGAAGTTCTGCCCCTGCTTGTCGATCGGCGTCTTCAATACGCCCGCCATCACACCGTACAACTGATCGGGCGTGATCTTCGGGTCGGACATCAGCGCGCGCATCTCGGGCCGGTCGGCCACCGCGCCCATTTCGGCGAGCAGGTCGTTCCACGCCGGCAGGGCTTTGCCTTCCTTCGCCGTGCGGAATGCCGCTTCGGCGTAGGGACGGGCGATGGTGGAGAGTTCGGCCATGATGCTTCCTTAGAGCTGTGCCTTGAGCTGGTTCAGCAGCTCGGCGTGGTTGCCGGCATTCACCTCGCGCTTGAGGATCTGCTCGGCGCCCTTGACGGCCAGTTCGGCCACCGCGTTGCGCAGTGAATCGCGCGCGCGCTGGCCTTCCTGCTCGGCTTCGGCCTTGGCCTGCGCCAGGATGCGCGCCTTCTCGGCTTCCGCATCCTTTTTCGCCTGCTCGATCAGCAACGCAGCCTGCTTTTCAGCTTCGGCCAGGCGGCCCTGATTGGCCGTGCGCGACTGCGCCAGCTCGACGGCGGCAACCTTGTGGGCTTCGGCCAGTTCAAGCTTGCCCTTCTCGGCGGCGGCCAGGCCGTCGGCGATCTTCTGGGCGCGCTCGTCCAGCGCCTTCATGATCGGAGGCCAGACATAGGTCATGGTGACCCACGCCAGCACGAAAAAGACCACGAGCTGGACGAGGAAGGTGGCATTGATGTTCATGAGAACTTACCCCCGGTAAAGAGTGACTGAGTGCAAATGCGGGGGATGCTCTTAGCCGCGGAACGGGTTGGCGAACGCGAACATCATGGCGATACCGACACCGATCAGGAAGGCGGCGTCGATCAGGCCGGCCAGCAGGAACATCTTGGTCTGCAGCTTGTCCATCAGCTCGGGCTGGCGCGCCGAAGCTTCGATGTATTTGCCGCCCATCAGGCCGATGCCGATACACGCGCCGATGGCGCCCAGACCGATGATGATGCCAGCAGCCAGAGCAACGAGGCCAACGTTAGTCATGATGACTCCTTTTTATCTAAAGACTAAGAAAAGTTGAGACGGGTGAGGAAAGCGCGCGAAACCGCGCAATAAAAACAAAAAATCAAACCTGGAATCGAGCTTTGGAAAGCTTCTTTTGAATGCCTGATCAGCCGCGCTGACTTTGACAGTTGGTGCTAGTGCCCCTCATGCGCCTGACCGATGTACACCAGGGTCAGCATCATGAAAATGAACGCCTGCAGCACCACGATCAGGATGTGGAACAAGGCCCAGATCGAACCCGCGATCAGATGCAGGCCGAAGCCCCACCAGGTGGCCGTGGCCCCCAGCAGCGCGATCAGCAGGAAGATCAGCTCACCGGCATACATATTGCCGAACAGCCGCATCGCCAGCGACACCGTCTTGGCGACGAACTCGATGAAATTCAGCCCCAGGTTCGCGGCGCCCAGCAGCACGGCGAGAATCGGATTCTTGCTGGTGCCGAAAGGCGCGCACACCAGCTCATGCGCAAAGCCGCCCGCGCCCTTGATCTTGATGTTGTAGTACAGCATCAGGATCAGCACGCCCACCGCCATGCCCAGGGTGCCGTTCAGGTCGGCGGTAGGCACCGCGCGGTGGTGCGGCAGGTGCACGTGCTCGCCGAAGAGATGGTTCAGCACCCAGTTCACGCCGGTGATCCAGTCCACCGGGATGAAGTCGACCGCGTTCATGAAAAACACCCACATGAACACCGTCAGCCCCAGCGGCGCGATGAAGGTGCGGTCGCCGTGGACGATCGCCTTCGACTGCGACTCCACCATTTCCACCAGAATCTCGATGGCGGCCTGGAAGCGCCCCGGCACCCCGGAGGTGGCCTTGTGCGCCGCCTTCATCAGGATGGCGATGGTGATGACGCCGCACAGGATCGACCAGAACAGCGTGTCGAAATTGATCACATGCATATCGATGATGAAGCCCTGCTTCATGCTCGAAAAATGCGTCAAATGCTCGACGATGTATTCGCTGGAGGTGGGAGCGTCGGCGCCGGCGGCCATAGTGTGTTCCGAAACTTGTGTAAAACCTACGTCAAAGGCGCGCCTAGCGGCCCGCCATCAACAACCCGAAAACGTAGACTTGCAATACCGCGATGTAAGTGACGATCAGCGCCAGCCAATCGGCCCCCCTGTACCACACCGCCACGCCGGCAAACAGCGCGATGGAAAGCAAGATCTTTATGGCTTCGCCCGCGAAAAAGGCGAATACATAACCATCCTGCCGGCTCTGCGCCCGCATCAGCCGCAGGGCAAACAGCCCTGACGGCAAAAAACATATGGCCCCGCCGATCAGCGCGGAGGCAGCCGCGTTGAGCCCGCCTTCGGCGCCACGCAACAGACCCCAGCCCCCCGCCAGCAACACCGAGAGCCCCGCCTGCCAGGCCACCACGCGCAACAAGGCGGCGTTCATGGCTCTCGGGCGGGTCCGGCTGCCTGACCCCTCATCATATGCCGCATCATGCAATCGCGTCCGGGCAACTCGGGCGTGCCCGGTCGCCAAAACCCCGAAATTATAGGGGAAACGCGGAACGCTGGCAATCGGCGCACCACCGAAAATGCGCGTTCTACTCGCGTTTTCATGACGTCTGCATCAATTGCGCCAAAACCTGCCGGCGACAAGCGCGCAACATACCGAATTCGGGCTTGAAGCTTGCATGACTTCCAGCTAGATTGCCTGTGCGGGAAAGGAAAGCTTCGCCAATAGCGGCAGGCAAGCCATCCGGAATCGCAGATGCCACCGTAAATACAACAAGAATGCCGCGCAAGCAGGCGGTGCAAGCACAAAGCTCGGGTTTTTTGACACTTTGTGCGCATAAGACCCTCAAACCTTTAAACAGGAGCCGACGATGCATGTCGCTGCACGTTGTACCTTGCTGCTGGCCGGCGCTCTCGTCTGCGCCGGCCTGCAAATCCGCCCGGTGTTGGCCGGCCCCCTTGACGAAGCACGGGTCAAGGCGCGCATCGCCGCCACCGCCCGCGGCGACATCGACGCCATCATGGCCGACTACACCGACGACTGCGTGTTCCAGTGGGTCGGCGGCGGGCTGGACGGCGAATACCGCGGCAAGGCGGCCATCCGCGCGGTCTGGGACAAGTTCAAGGCCAATCAGGGCGAAATGCAACTCACCCTCGGCAAAGTGGAGTCCAACACCAACCCCAAGGGCGTAACTGTCAGCGCGATTGCCGATTACAAAGGCAAGCTGGAGGTCAAAGTGCGGCAGATCTTCGTCTACCGCGACAGCAAGCTGGCGATGGA
This sequence comes from Burkholderiales bacterium, assembly GCA_036271855.1. Classification (GTDB taxonomy): domain Bacteria; phylum Pseudomonadota; class Gammaproteobacteria; order Burkholderiales; family JAEUOS01; genus JAQGMJ01. Next base: position 5,982 of record DATAZV010000134.1, on the reverse strand, counting down.
AATCTGGCAAATCGATCCCGCCCTGAACTTCACGCCCTGACTCGCGTCCGCCGGCCACATTGACTTTCCGCGCCCGTTCGAAGACGAGCGGGCACTCACTCAGTCAGCCTATTCGCGGCCTCCACCACTCGCGCATCCAACCGCCCGTGACCTTCATTCCACGCCTCACGCCCTCGATCCTCGCCGCCCGCGCCGCCGCGCGCGCGGCGCTGCCCGCCTTCGCCCGCATTGCCGTCCTCGGTGCCGCCTGGTTCAGCGGCGCCGCCCTGGCCGACACCCTGAGCTTAAAAATCACCGACCAGGCCGGCGCGCCGCTGGCCAACGCCGTGGTGATGGCCATCGCCCCCAAGCCGCCGCCGCCGCGCAAACCGCGCCCGGTCGCCATCGAGCAGAAAGACCGCGAGTTCCTGCCCTTTGTCACCGCCATCGAAGTCGGCACCTCCGTCACCTTCCCGAATCGCGACCCGCTGCTGCACCACGTCTACTCCTTCTCCCCGGCCAAGGTGTTCGAGATCAAGCTCTACAACGGCGACTCGCGCTCGGTGCTGTTCGACAAGCCCGGCCCGGTGGCCCTGGGCTGCAACATCCACGACTGGATGGAAGCCCACATCTACGTCGCCCCCACCCCGTATTTCGCCAAGACCGACGCGCAAGGCCAGGCGCGCCTGACCCTGCCCGCCGGCGCCTACACCCTGCAAACCTGGCACCCCTACCAGAACGCCGCCCTGCCCGCGGCCGAGCTCAAAATGGCCGGCCCGCAAAGCCTCGCCTACAGCCTGGCGGTGACGGTGCCGCCGCGCAAGGTCAAGCCGCCCAATGACCCCAACCAATACTGAGCCGCCGCCCAAGCTTGCCGCGCCGGTGCCGGCACCGGGCGGCCGGCCGCGCTGGACCCTGGCGGTCAAGCTGGCGCTGCTGTTCTCCGCGCTGCTGGGCCTGGTGCAGACCGGCGTCTACCTCGCCAGCAGCCTGGCGATTTCGCGCATCGCCACCGGCGAAGTCAGCGAGCGCCTGGAAGTCGGCGCCAAGGTATTCCGCCAGGTGTTCGACCAGGACCGCCGCCGCCTGCAACTCACCGCCTCGGTGCTCTCCGCCGACTTCGCCTTTCGCGAGGCGATCGCCACCAACGACGTGCCGACCATGCTCTCGGTGCTGTCGAACCACGGCCAGCGCATCAACGCCGACGTCATGATGCTCGCCGGCCTGAACGACATCGTGGTGGCCGACACCCAATCCCTGCGCGGCGTGCGCAATGCCGGCAACCGCTTTCCCTTTCCCGACCTCAGCGCCGCCGCCGAGCGCGACGGCCAGGCCTCCGGCACCGTGGTGATGAAAGACGGCAACCCCTACCAGCTGGTGGTGCTGCCGGTGCTGGCGCCGCGCCCGATCGCGCGCCTGGCGGTGGGCTTTCGCATCGACGCCAAGCAGGCGCGCGAACTGAAGGCCGTCACCGGGCTGGACGTCAGCTTCGTCCACCTCGACGGCGACGGCCGCGTCTACACCTCCACCCTGGCCGCCGCCGAGCTGCCGGCGCTGGGCGAAGTGCTGCGCCGGCACGAGAACATCAGCATCCCGTTCCAGGCCGACTTCAACGGCGAAGCCTACGAAATGCGCGTGGTGCCGCTCACCGACAGCGGCGGCAGCCGCATCGCCGCCGTCCTGCAAAGCCCGCTGGCCGAAACCCTGGCGCCATTCAACTTGCTCAACACCACCCTGTTCACCGCCGGCAGCATCGCGCTCCTGCTGGGTATCCTCGGCAGCGTCTGGGTGGCGCGCCACCTGACGCGCCCGGTGGCGCGCCTGACGCTGCTGGTCGACCGCATCGGCCGCGGCGAATTTTCGCTCGGCGAGCGGGTCCGCTCGAACGACGAAATCGGCCACCTCGCCAAGCGCTTCGACGCCATGCGCGAGGGCCTGGCCGAGCGCGAGTCGCGCATCCTCGACCTCACCTACATGGACCCGCTCACCGGCCTGCCCAACCGCACCCGCCTGGTCGAAGCGGTGCACGAGCGCCTGCGGCAAGCCAGCCCCTGCTCCATCCTGTATCTCAACCTCGACCGCTTTGCGCTGATCAACCAGACTCTCGGCCATGCCTTCGGCGACCGCGTGCTCAACGCCGTCGGCCGGCGCATCCGCGACCTGCTGCAGGGCGACGCCCTGGTGGCGCGCGCCGGCGGCGACGAATTCGCCGTGCTGCTCTCCAACCAGGACCCGGCCAATGCCGAAGCCCTGGCCCGGGCGCTGGCCGCCGCGCTGGAACGCCCGCTGGTGATCGACGACCACCCGGTCGACGTCGGCGCCGCCATCGGCGTGGCCCACGCCCCGGCGCATGCCGGCGCCGCCGACGAATTCCTGCGCGCCGCCGACGCCGCCATGCAGGTGGCGAAGGCGCGCCGCGCCCCCTTCGTGGTGTTCGAGCCGGAAAAAAAGCGCGCCGGCGAAGGCCAGCTCTCGCTGCTCACCGAGATGCGCCACGCCATTTCCAACAACGAATTCGCGCTCTACTACCAGCCCAAGATCAATCTCGCCAGCGGCCAGCTTTCCGGGGTCGAAGCGCTGATCCGCTGGCACCACCCGACGCTCGGCCTGCGCGCGCCGGACAGCTTCATCCCCTTCGCCGAGCAGACCGGCTACATCCGCCAGCTCACCGGCGAAGTCATCCGCATGGCCGCGCAGCAGGCCGCCGAATGGCGCCGCGCCGGCGAGCCGCTGGAAATCGCCTTCAACCTGTCGCCGCGCGACCTGCTGGTGCCCGACCTGCCGCGGCGCATCCAGGAAGCCGTCGCCCGCTTCGGCGGCGTGATCGGCGACCTCTGCTGCGAAGTCACCGAAAGCTCGGCGATGGAAGACCCGGAAATCGCGGTCGAGCGCCTGGGCGCCCTGCGCGAGCTGGGCCTGACCATCGCCATCGACGACTTCGGCACCGGCTACTCCTCGCTCTCCTACCTCCAGCGCCTGCCCGCCTCGGGACTGAAGATCGACCAGAGTTTCGTGCGCCACATGAACGCCCGGCCGCAGGCCGCCACCATCGTGCGCTCGACCATCGAGCTGGCGCACTCGCTCGGCCTCTCGGTCACCGCCGAAGGGGTGGAAGACGTGGAAACCCTGACCCACCTCAAGGCCTGGGGCTGCGACTACGGCCAGGGCTACTTTTTCGGCCGCCCCATGCCCGCCGCCGACTTCGACCGCTGGCGCGGCATCTATGGCCCGGCGCTGGCGGTGGTCAACGCCAACACCGGGCGCCACGCCACCGTGGCGCATCTGTTCCCGGTCGGCAAGGCGAGCGGCGACGAATAAGAAGGGCGCCGGCTATTTGGCGTTCTTCTTGCGCAAGGCGCGAAACGCCGGCAGCTCCCACGGCCGCAAGGCCAGCAAGACACTCATCACCGGGCGCTCGCCTATCGGCAGCTTCAGGTCTTCGTGATGCGCATCGCGAAACTCCTGCACCGTGCGCTTCAGGCGCTCGGCCAGTTGCTTCGCCGAAGCCTTCGACAGGCGCCCGCTGGCAAACAGCAGCGCCTCGCCTTCGCCGTCGAACGGCGAGCGAAAAAAATCCGCCTGCGCCTGCGCGTAGAAAAAAGTCTGGATCGGCCCCGCCGGCAGCCAACTGAACGCCCGCGCCACCAGCGGCCGGACGCGGTTGTTCGGCTGCAGCTCGATGATCTTCAGCTTGTCCAGGCGCGCCAGCAGCTTCACCAGCTCCGCCGGCGCCAGCGTATACGCCTCGAGAATCTGCTCGAACGAAAGATGGTGGATCGCCGCCACCGCCGCCAGCATCAGCTTCGGGTCGGCCGCCAGCTCCTTCTCCTGCTCCAGGCTCAGCTTCAGCAACAGCGACTCGCGCGCCTGCACCGCCCGCGCCAGGTCGGCAAACTCGATGCCCGCAAACTCGCAAATCTCGTCCAGGCGCGACAGCATGAAATCCTTGGCCGAAAACATGCGCTTCACGCTCGCCTCCGACAAGCCCAGATGCTGCGCCACCTCCGCATAAGTAATGCCGCGCGATTTCAGCTCGCGCTTGAGGACGTCGATCAGGGCGGAAGTCAGGGCCATGGCGTTGATTTGGATTTCTTCGAGTAGAGGCCGCTGCAACATAGCACCAATTCCGCGCCTACCGCAACGCGCCCCGCGCAGCAGACGGCGAAATGGGGATCGCCGCCCGCCGCCCCGCGCGGCACGCCGCGAAAACTCGGGGTCGGATCACTTTTGCGCCCTTTGCAAAAGTGCTCTGACCGCCGATTTTCGAGTACGAAGTGAAAATGTTCGCAAGCCAACGCCACGCCCGCCCCACCAGCCCCACCACAGGGTCCCGTCCCCTTCAAGGGAGAGACAGGGTGGGGATGGGCGTCATAACCTAGCGTGCGCAGCACGCTCAATCTCCTCCCTCCCTTTCAAGGGGAGGGTCGGGGTGGGGATGGGGTTAAACCCCCTTTCCCCGCTCCGCACTCCAAGCGTATAGTGTCGCCAGCACGCGCGCCCAAGCGCCCGCGTAGCCACATAACACTCAATATAAGGAGAGACAAATGCAGCGTCGCACCGCACTGCTCGCAGGCCTGCTGGTATCGGCCGCCGCCCTCACCGGCTGCAACTCGATGGGCAACTCCGGCTGGACCAGCCTGATGAAAGGCAACAGCCTCGACGGCTGGAGCCAGATCGGCGCCGGCAACTGGCACGCCACCGACGGCATGTTCGTCGGCGAAAAAGGCAAGGCCGGCTTCCTCGTCTCCGACCACAAATACAAAGACTTCATGATCCGCGCCGAATTCTGGGTCAGCGACGACGCCAACAGCGGCATCTTCATCCGCGGCCAGGACCAGAAATCCATGACCGGCAAAAACGCCTACGAAGTCAACATCTTCGACCGCCGCCCCGACCCCACCTACGGCACCGGCGCCATCGTCAACACCGCCAAAGCCGAAGTCGTCCTCAAGGCCGGCGGCAAATGGAACACCTACGAAATCACCGCCAAGGGCGATACCTTCCTCATCACCCTCAACGGCGTAGTCACCGTCAACAACGTCCACAACGGCGACCACTCCATGGGCTACATCGGCCTGCAATCCGACGGCGGCACCGTCAAGTTCCGCAAGTTCGAAATCAAGGAACTGTAAGCCGCCTGATCAAAAACCGCCGCCGCCCGCGTTCACGCCGGCGGCGGTTTTTTTCGCCCGCGCGCCGCAGATTCGCCCATCCCGGCAGGTTTTTCGCCGCCCGGCACAAAACGAAAACTCGGGGTCAGATCACTTTTTCGCCTTTTGAAAAAGTGCTCTGACCGCCGATTTTCGAGTACGAAGCGCCAACGCCGCCAACCTCGGCCCCAACCCTCAAGTAGGCCCCCACCGACATACCCACCCTGCACCCCGGTTTACCCTTTCCCCCAAATGAAAGTCAAAACCACCCAACCCATCCTCTCCCTGCGGCCCACCCAATTCTCCATCGGCCTGCTCGAAGTCGAATACAAAGTCCTCGAACTGCGCAAGATGGGCGCCGACGAGCAACGCCGCTGCATCGAAAAAACCCCCATCCCCATCGTCGTCGCCCCCTGGCGCGACCTCTACATCCTCGACCACCACCACCACCTCTTCGCCTGCTGGCACGCCGACATCCTCGAAGCCCGCATCAAAGTCGTCGAAGACTACGCCGACGCCAAACTCAGCTACAAACAATTCTGGCGCCGCATGCTCACCCGCCAGCGCGCCTACCTCTACGACCAATTCGGCGAAGGCCCGCGCGAACCCCTCTACCTCCCGCCCGACATCCGCGGCATGGCCGACGACCCCTACCGCAGCCTCGCCTGGCTCGTCCGCAAAGAAGGCGGCTACGACAACACCAACGAAACCTTCGCCGAATTCCAGTGGGCCAACCACTTCCGCGCCCGCAAGCTTCTCGTCAGCCACGGCCGCGAAGGCTTCCACGAAGCCGTCCACAAAGGCCTGCGCCTCGCGCGCCAGCCCGCCGCGCAAGACCTGCCCGGCTACAAGG
>DATAZV010000133.1:0-39114 GCA_036271855.1 Burkholderiales bacterium | reverse complement strand
TTGCACCCCGCGTTTCAGGTGACGAACAGCGACCCCTCCAGCGTCTCGTGGCCGCTGCCGCAAAACACGTCGCACAGATACAGGAACTCGCCCGTCTTGTCCGGCGTGAAGCGGATGAAGGTCGGCTTGCCCGGCATCACCACTTCGGCGCGCACCTTGAAATCCGGCACCGAAAAGCCGTGCGGCACGTCCAGGGAGACGATTTCCACCACCACCGGAATGCCCTTCTTGACGTGGATTTCATTTTGCGAATACTCGAAGCGCTTCACCGTCATCTTGATGTGCTGCTCTTCGGCCTGCGCGAACGCGCCGGCGCCGTAGCCGGCCAAACCCAGGGCGCCGATCGCGCCGGCGCCCCCCAGCAAACGCAGCGCGCGGCGGCGCCGCGCGTCGATCTTGACCATATTGCTCATGCGGGCTTCACCACCGGCAGTTCGGTGACTTCCGGGTCGGCATAGGCCGCCTTCAGCTCGATTTCGCGAAAACCCAGGCCGCTGTAGGGCGCGGCGGGATTCCACGCCAGCGGAGTGCGCTTGGGCTGCGAGCCGGGCGCGGGCAGCGGGAAAATCAGCGACTTGGCGGCGTGATGGGAGATGTGGCCGGTCTTCTGGTGGTGCTCCTGGTGGATGTGGCCGTAGAACACGGTGAGGTTCTGGTACGGCATCATCAGGTCGACCGCGCGGGCGCCGTCACGCGTGGCCCAGTCCCAGGCCGGGGCCAGGTCGAACAGCGGGCGATGGGTGAAGACGACGATGCGCGCCTCGTTCTTTTGCTTGGCCAGGTCGGCCTTGAGCCAGTTGAGCTGCTCGTCGCCCAGGGCGGCGGCAGGGTCGGAGACGTTGTCCAGGGCGATGAAGTGCACGCCCTTGTAGTCGAAGCTGTAATTGGTCTGGCCGAAGAACTCCTTGAAGGCAGCGCCGCGGTCCAGCGAGGCGTCGTGCTCGCCGGGAATGAAGCGGATGTTCTTCACCTTCAGTTCGCTGATGATTTCCTTGAACTCGCCCATGCGCTTGCGGCGCTCGGCGGGGTCGTCGGTGGTGTGGGTGAGGTCGCCGGTGAACATGATGAAATCCGGCGCCGGCGACAGGGCGTTGACCGAGGCGATGGCCTTTTTCAGGGTCACCTTGGCGTCCGGGTTGGGCGCGCCTTCGAAACCCCAGTGGGTGTCGGACAACTGGACGAAGTAGAAGTCCTGCGCGCCCTGGGCGGAGGCGAAACCGGGCAGGCCGGAGACGAAAACGGCACCGCCAACCCCGGCCAGCTTGAGAAACTGGCGGCGATCGATGCTGGAATGGCTCATGGAGATTCTCCTTGGGGATAATGGGGGGCGGGCCGGCGCCCTGGTTTACGGAAAAAGGGGCCGGCCTCCCTTGCACTTACCCTTGCGCGGTCTTTGTTATTCGACCTGGAATAAATCCGGCGCTATTCCGGTAGAGGTATATTGGCCGGCCCCACGTGTGCCGGAATGACCAAAAAGCGGGAATATCCGATGTTCGGTTTAGGTAGTTCCAGGGAAGAGGAACGGCGCGAGCGTTTTGCGCGACTGATCACGCCCCATGTCGACGCCGCCTATAACCTGGCGCGCTGGCTGTGCGGCGACGACCAGCACGCGCAGGACATCGCGCAGGACGCCGTGCTGCGCGCCTGGCAATACTTCGGTTCGCTGCGCGGCGACGCCGGCCGGCCATGGCTCCTGGGCATCGTGCGGCGCACCTTTTTCGACTGGCGCGCCGGGCAAAAGCGCGATGCCCTGCATGAGGAGCCGCTGGAGCTGGAAACCCACGAACAGGTGGCCGACGAGTCGCTGTGGGCGCAAAGCCCGGAGAGCTGGGCTTCGCGCTTTGCCGACGCGGCGGTGCTCAATGCGGCACTGGCGGCCCTGCCGGTGCATTACCGCGAAGCGCTGGTGCTGCGCGAACTGGAGGATTTGTCGTACAAGGAAATTGCGCGGGTGATCGACGTGCCGGTGGGCACGGTGATGTCGCGCCTGGCGCGTGCCCGCGAACTGATGCTGAAAAGCCTTAACGAGCAAGGAATCACGGCTTATGAACAAATCCGCTGAACCCGACGAACGCCTGCTTTCCGCCCTGATCGACGGCGAGGCCGACGAAGGTGAATTGCGCGGCCTGCTGGGGCCGGTGGATGCCGCGTCGCCGCTTTCCGGCTCGCTGCTGCGGCGCCACGCGATTTTGCGCGGGCTGTCGGACGCCACCCGGGCCGGCGCCACGCACTACAACGCACCGGCGCGCCTGAAGGCCCTGCCCGGCCAGGTAGGCCAGCGCGAGCGCCCCGCCACGCCCGGCTTTTTCGCCGGCTGGTTCAATCCACGCCTGGCAGGGGCGATGCTGGCCGCCTCGCTGCTTTCGGTCGGCGTCACCTCGCTGGTGTTTCACAACCAGGGCGACCAGGCGCTGGAAAGCGAACTGGTGTCGCTGCAATTGCGCACCCTGATGGCACCCAACCAGGTCGATGTCGTCTCTTCCGACAGCCATACGGTCAAGCCCTGGTTCAACGGCCGCATCCGCTACTCGCCGCCGGTGGAAGACTTTGCGCCCCAAGGTTATCCGCTGATCGGCGGGCGCCTGGAAGTGATCGCCGAGGAACCGGTTTCCACCCTGGTGTATCGCCACAAGCAACACGTGATCAACCTGCATGTGCTGCCGGCCAGGCTGGGCGCACGTTATATGTCGCTCAAATCGGCGCAGCGCGAAGGTTTCAACATTCTCACGCGCGCGGAAAACGGCTTTGTCTATGTCGCCGTCTCCGACGTCAACCCGGCGGACCTGACCGAACTGCTCAAGCTCGCCAGCGCGGCGCGCTGACCGGCGCGTTGGAAACGGCGCATTGAAAAAAAGGGGGCGACGCCCCCTTTGGTTTTGGATAAGGCCGGCGCAACGCCGGCCCGCCTGCTTATTGCGACAGCACCCACTTCACCAAGAAGTGCGCCTGGGCTTCGGTGATCGGGTTGGCCGGCATCGGGATGGTGCCCCAGTTGCCGTAACCGCCTTCCAGCACTTTTTTCACCAGGCGGTTTTCCGCATCGGGGTCGCCCTTGTATTTCGCCGCCACCTGTTTATAGGGCGGGCCGACCAGCTTGCTGTCGATCTGGTGGCAGTTCAGGCAGTTTTTTTGTTGCGCCAGTTCAGGCGCCGACTGGGCCTGCGCGTGCAGGGCAGCCAATCCAAGGGCGAGCGCGGCCGTACCGCGCATGAGGGGCAGAAGTTTCATCAGGACTCCGTGAGTGATGCGCGCGGCATCCCGCGCGGGTTTTCGTCCGGGCCCGCAACGCAGGCCTCCACCCATCCATACCGGGATAGCGCGGGACAAATTCCCGCGGCTACGACGCTACTTCTTTAGCTGCCGTTCCGCCGACAGCGCCACCCAGAAGCCGGTCTGCCCGAGCAGCGCGCAGCCCAGCATGACGCTGCCGGCAACCCAGGCCGCGCCCTGGCCCATGCCGACCAGGGCGGTGCAAATCGCGCCGACGATCATCTGCCCGCAGCCGTAAAGGCCGGAGGCGGAGCCGACCCGCTGCGGGTCGGCGCTGATCGATTTGGTCAGCGCCGCCGGGCTGGCGGCGCCGGCACCCAGCGCAAAAGGAATCGCCGTCGCCAGGGTCCAGGCTACCGTCAGCCCGCCCAGCAGGGTCACCGCCAGGAAGGCCCCGGCGGCAACGATGCTGATGGCGTTGCCGGCCACCATCAGACGCGCGATCGGCACGCGGCGGATCAGCTGGCGGGTAAGGATGTTCCCCAGCGCGACGCCGACCATCACCAGCGCCAGGTACACGCCCGCTTCATGCAGCGGACGATGCAGTTCGCGCGTGACGATGTAGGGCGCCGCCGAGATGAAGGCATAGATCGAGGTAGTCGAGCAGGCGCCGCCCAATGCAAAGCCGGCAAACAGGCGCGAGCCCAGGAGCGCGGTGTAGTCGCGCCCCAGCGAGGCGAGATTCAAGGTGCCGGTAGGCTTGCCGGTTTCCGGCAACAGGCGCCAGGTGAAGGCCAGGGTGATCGCGCCCAGCGCCCCCAACACCAGGAAAATCGAGCGCCAGCCCAGGGTGGCGGAAAACGCCGAACCCAGCAGCGGCGCAAAACCCGGTCCGGCCATCATCATCAGGTTGATCAGCGCCAGGTGGCGCACCGCCTCGTCCATCGGCGCGGTATCGCGCACGATGGCGCGCCCCAGCGCCAGGCCGGCGCAGCCGCCCAGGGCCTGGAACAGGCGCGCCGCGATCAGGGAATTGACCTCCGGCGCCAAAGCCGCCGCCACGCTGGCCACCACGTAGAGGCTCAAGCCGACGATCAGCATCGGCCGCCGCCCGAGCGCGTCCGACAGCGGCCCATAAACCAGTTGCCCGCCGGCGACACCCAGGATGTACAGGCTGATGGTCATTTGCATCGCCGCGACGCTGGCGCCAAGATCGCGCGCCGCCACCGGCAAGGCCGGCACGAACATGTGCATCGCCAGCGTGCCGCTGACGGTGATCAGCGCCAGCAGCCAGAGCGGCGCGGTCTTGCGGGCATGCGCGGCCATCAGGAGCCGTCCCCGGCCAGCGCCTCGGCGATCTGCTCCAGAACGCGAAACGCATTTTCCAGTTCGCGCACCGGCACCCCGGCGAACAGGCGGGCGCGGCTCTTGCCCACCACTTCCTCGACCCTCTTGACGGTGGCTTTGCCCTGCGCCGTGAGATGAAGCGTTTTGGCGCGCCGGTCCTCGCCCTCCGAGCGTTCGATAAAGCCGCCCGACTGCAGGCCGTCGAGCAGGCGCACCACCGAGGAACTGTCCAGGCCCAGGGAGGCAGCCAGGTCTTTCTGGCGCATCGGCTCGCTGGCGCGCGCGATGTGCAGCAGCGGCAGCCAGGTGGCCTCGGTGAGGCCGACCGGCTGCAACTGGCGATCGATGGCGCGCCGCCACTGGCGGTTGATCTGCGCCATCAGGGACATGAAGTTGCGGTCGACCTGGTCGTTGCGCTCAAGCCGGGAGGCGCTCATGGCGGTGGCAATATAATTGATATACAAATAGATGACATATCAATTATATACACATTTGCGGACGCCCGCCCGCCAGCGCAACTGCGAGCAATCGACAAGCGGCAAAAATAGTCGCACTATTACGCCATGCAAGACTTCGCTCCCGAGTTGCTGGCCAGACTCAAAAGCGCCAAACACGTCGCCGTGCTGACCGGCGCCGGAGTCTCCGCCGAGTCCGGGGTGCCGACCTTTCGCGATGCGCAGACCGGGCTGTGGGCGCGCTTCAAGCCCGAGGAGCTGGCTACCCCCGAAGCGTTTCGCCGCAACCCCACTCTGGTGTGGGACTGGTACCAGCATCGTGCCCGCGCTGTCGCCGCCGTCGAACCCAATCCGGGCCATCGTGCACTGGCCCTGATGCAAGGCCTGTTTCCGCAGTTCAGCCTGATCACCCAGAACGTCGACGGCCTGCATGCCCGCGCCGGCAGCCGCAAGGTGATCGAGCTGCACGGCAACATACTCAGACACAAGTGCATGGACTGCTCGATGGCGCTGGAGATCGCCGCCGCCGGCCCCGGCAGCCCGCCGCCCTGCCCTTGCGGCAAGTCCTCCTACCGTCCTGACGTGGTGTGGTTCGGCGAAAACCTGGCGGTGGGCGCGCTGGACGAGGCGAAGATCGCCGCTTCCGGCTGCGACGTGTTCTTTTGCATCGGCACTTCCACCGTGGTCTATCCCGCCGCCGAGCTGCCGTTCTCCGCGCGCCGCCACGGCGCCTTGGTGGTCGAGATCAATCGCGACGACACGCCGCTGACGAGCGAGGCCGACATCGTGTTGCGCGGGGCCAGCGGCGAGATCCTGCCCGCGCTGGTGGATGCCCTGGGCGTGCCGGGCTAGGCGCCTAGGCGCCTGCCTCGACGATGCGCAGCCGGCCGCTATAGGCCACCAGCAATCCGAGCAGCGGCAGGCTTGCGCTGACCGCGAACAGGTATTCGTCGCCCTGTTGCGACTCGCGGGTGCGGATGGCCGGCCAGAGCGCGCGCGGCAGCGGCAGGCCCAGCACCGACCAGCCGCGCAGGGTGAATTCCACCGCGCCGTTGTCCAGGTCGAGCGCGAAGCGAAAGCGGTACCAGCCGAACGATTCATCGAATTCGCCCGCCGCCGCCGGCACTAGCAGGGAGCTGAAACGCCGCCCCGCCATCTCACGTACCCAGCGCTCGGCACCGCTGGCCGCAACGGATTGCTCGAAACGTACCTCGCACGGCGCGTCGCTGCAAGTGCGCGGCATGCCGGCCAACTCGGCCAGCAAACACGCCAAGGGGCCGGCGCCGCGCGTCACGCTCACCGTGCCGCGCAGCAGGGTCGCGCGTTGATGCACTTCACGCAGCAAGGGCGCCAGTTCCTCGCAGCGCGCGCCCAGCAGCGCGGGATAGAGCCGCGCCAACTGTGGCGCAGCCGCTGGCGTGCCTATGCCGCCCGCGCCAGGCGCGCCTCGGCGTGCAGCGGCGCGCCCGCCAGTTGCAGCACCGGGCGCGCGCCGGCGGGCGCCTCGGTGGCGCGTACGATGGCGTCGATCACTTCTTCCACCGCGGTGCTCGGCAGGTCGCCGGCGGCGGACGGCCACTCCAGCGCCAGGGCATCCGGGGCGAAGCGCCGCGTCTGGCCGGGGCCATGCGAATAGGTCGGACCCGGGCGGATGATCGCCGAGTCGATGTCCAGCACCGAGAGGAAGCTGTCGGCGGCGCCCTTGGCGGCGAAAAAATCCACGTTCGCCTCCTCGTCGGCGCCGGCGGCGGAGAGATAGACGATGCGCTCGACCTTGCCGGTGAAGGCGGCGAAAAACAGCGCGCGGGTGCCGGCCAAGTGGGCGGCGAAGGTGTCCTGGCCGTTTTCGCGCAGGATGCCGGCGGCGTGTACCACCGCGTCGATGCCGGCCAGCCAGGGGCGCCAGGACTCCGGCGTGCTGTGCTGCGCCAGGTCGAGCTCGGCGTGGCTGGGCGCGTTGACGTGGTGGCCGCGCGCTTGCAGCGCGGCGCGGCTCAAGTGGCCGATGCGACCGGAGCCGCCGAGAAGCAGGATGTTCATGATCGTGTTCCTGTGAGTTTGGCGCCGCAGGCGGAGATGCAGTCCTCCTGCCGCTGCCGCCCGAAAAAGGCGTAACGTGATATTGCGTAACGATGGCGGGCGAACCAGAGGTAAAAAGCGTCAAAACCGCTTTTCAATCCGGGCAGCGCGGTGGCGCGCCAGAGCCAGCCGAAACGGGTCAGGGCATAAGCGCGGCGAATGCAGGCCAGGCCGCGCAGCACGCTGCCGTCGGCGCACACGCCGTGCAGTTCGCGGTCTAGCGCGGCGGCGCTAAAGCCGTGCTTGCGCGCATCGAAGTCCGGTGCCGAACTGTCGACGAAGGCCAGGCGGCGCTCGCCGTCCCAGCGCGCCAGGCGCTGCATTTCCTTGCGGCAGATGGCGCAGGCGTGGTCGTAGTAAAGAATTAACTGAGGGGTCAACTGAGGAGCTAATTGTGCGGTCATCGCGTTGCCTGCCTGTGCTTACTTTCCCAGCACGCGCTGGATTTTCACGCCCAGGCGCATCAGCTTCATCGAGGTTTCCGGCGGCAGGTTGCGCATCTCGTCGGCCCACTCGGTGAGACTTTCGAGAAACTCCAGCACCATGCGGATGCGCGCCAGCGCCTGCGCGTCCTGCGGCCGGTGCGCCGACTCGTCGAGCACGCAGTCGCGCAGCACCGAGAGGGTGGGCTCGATCTCGCGCTTGCGCCGCTCTTCCATCACGATGCGAAAGATTTCCCAGATGTCGCGCGGGGTATCGAAGTGGTCGCGGCGGTCGCCCATCACGTGGTTGATCCGTGCTAGACCCCAGTTCTGCAGTTCCTTCAGGCTGGTGCTGACGTTCGACCGGGCGATCGCCAGGGTCTCGGCGATGTCTTCGGCGGTCAGCGGCCGGTCGGCGAGAAACAGCAGGGCATGGATTTGCGCCACGGTGCGGTTGACGCCCCAGCGGCTGCCCATCTCGCCCCAATGCAGCACAAAGCGGGTCATGACCGGGGTAAGTTCCATGGCGGGCTCGGAGTCGGAAATTGAAGGAGGTGGAGGACGGGAGAGGGAGGCGCGGAGTCGCGGAAAGGCAGCTGCAGTCTGCGGCATTCTCTAATTTCTGTCAATACAGAAATTATGAAAATTCCATATGTTACTGGTCTGTTAGTTGACTCTTATTTATGCGAATTGGTTTCATAAGGAGTGCACGCTCCCGATATAATCCTTGCCGTTCAATGATTTCCGGGATTTCCTCCCGACAAAAAGTGGGCAATCGTCTTTCCAAGATTTACACCCGCACCGGCGACGCGGGCACCACCGGCCTGGGTGACGGCTCGCGCGTGCCCAAGGATTCGCTGCGCATTCACGCGCTGGGCGATGTGGACGAACTCAATTCCACCATCGGCTTGTTACTCTGCGAAGACCTGCCCGACTCGGCTCGCGGCGCCTTGACCGGCATCCAGCACGATTTGTTCGACCTGGGCGGTGAGTTATGCATTCCCGGCTTCAATAACGTCACCGAAGCACAGGTGAAGCGCCTGGAAGATCTGCTGGATCACTACAACGCCGATTTGCCGCCGCTGAAGGATTTCATCCTTCCCGGCGGCGCCAAAAGCGCGGCGGTGGCGCATCTGGCGCGCACAGTGTGCCGGCGCGCCGAGCGCAGCGTGGTGTCGCTGGCGGACGCCGAGGCGGTTTCCGACCTGGTGCGCCAGTATCTGAACCGCCTGTCAGATTTGTTGTTTGTATTGGGCCGCGTATTAAACCGCCATGCAGGCGGCGCCGATGTATTGTGGCAACAGGGCAAGAACAAGTAAAAAATCCTGTAAAATCAAATACATGGCAACCAGCCCCGAGCAAAATCAGCGTCTTTCCGAACTGCTGGCGCAAGCCAGCCGGCGGGACGACGGCTCGATGCCCGCCTTCGAACTGTTGTATCAAGGCACATCCTCGAAACTGTTTGGCGTCGCCCTTCGTATACTTAGACGTGAAGATTGGGCCGAGGAAGTGTTGCAGGAATGCTATGTGAGCATCTGGAAACACTGCGCGGACTATCAATTGCAGTTGTCCGCGCCGATGACCTGGATGACCAGCATCGTGCGGAATCGCTGTCTGGATGTTTTGCGGCGGCCGAATTTCGAAGACCCGACGGACGACGATGCGGTATTCGAATCTTTCGAGACCGACGAGCCGGGGCCGCTCGCCTTGCTGGAGCAGTCGGTGGAAGCAAAGGCGATCGCGCGCTGTCTCGGCGGCCTGGAAGCAAAGCAGCAGCAGGCGATCCGCATGGCGTTCTTCGAGGGCCTGACTCACGTCGAGCTGGCGCAAAAGCTGAACCAGCCGCTGGGCACGGTCAAAACCTGGGTACGCCGCGGGTTGATGAAACTGAAGGACTGCCTGGCGGGTGCCGGCATTGAAAGCGAATAGGCAAAAGCGGAACAAGCAACCAAAATTGACAGAATTAGCGGATTGAAAACCACGAGGAAGTCTTAAACTCTTAAACCATGAACTACCGCAACAAACCGGAACTGATCGAACGCCTGGCTGCCGAGTACGTACTCGGCACGCTCGCGGGCGGCGCGCGTCGCCGGTTTGCCGCCTGGATGGTGCAGGACGCGGCCCTGCGCCGCAGTGTCGGCGAGTGGGAAACCCGGCTGACACCGATGGCTGCCGCCGTCGGCGAGGCCAAGGTGCCTGCTTCGCTGTGGCCACGCATCGCCGGCAGCATCGCACCGCAAAAGCAGGCCGCCGCCGGCTGGTGGGAGAGCCTGGCGTTCTGGCGCTCCTTCGGCCTGGGCGCTTCCGCCATCGCCGCCGCGCTCGCCGTGTTCATCGGCATGCGTCCGCCGCAGGTCGTCGAGCACACCCAGGTGGTGGAACACGAAGTAGTCAAGCCGGTGCGCGTCTCCGACGGCGCCAACCCCTGGCAGCCCTCCTATGTGGCCACGCTGACCGACGGCACCGGCAAGACCATGCTGATGGTCTACATCGGCCGCAAGTCCGACGAGCTGTGGATGAAATATGAAGGCGAGGCCATGCCCACCGACGCCAGCCTGGAACTCTGGGGCATGGACGATGCCGGCCAGCCGAAATCCCTCGGCCTGATTACCGGCAAGGGCAAGCACGTGGTGAAGCTGCCGGTGATCGCCGACAAGTCGATCGCCCAGTACAAGGCGCTGGCGGTGAGCATGGAGCCGCCCGGCGGCTCGAAGACCGGCGTGCCCAGCGGCCCGGTGATGTTCAGGGGACGTTGCCACAACTTCTGGTAGCGCGCAGCGCACCGCCAAAAACAAAGGGCCGCTGACGCGGCCCTTTTTTTCGCAATTTTTTTAGCTACTTCTCCAGGTAGTTGACCAGCTTGGCGCTGGTCTGGCGCAGGCGCTGCGACAGCATGTACACCAGTTTCATCAGGATCTTCGAAGCCAGGCGCGGCTCGGTGGTGATCAGTTCCTGCAGCTTGACGCGGGTCAGCACGGCGAAGGTGGTGCTCTCGATCGCCGCGCAGGAGGCGAAGCGCGCCTCGCCGTCGATCATCGACATTTCGCCCAGGGCGGCGCCGGCCTGGACCACGGCGATGCGCTTGACCACATCCCAGCGGTCTTTCTTGGTGACGTCGACCAGGCCGTCGATGGTGAAAGCCATGAAGTCGCCGCGTTCGCCCTCGGCGATGATGCGGCCGTGCGGCGGCGCGCGGTAGACGTGCATATAGGGTCCGAGGTGTTGCAGGTCCTCGACCGAAAAGTCGTCAAACAGGGCATTGTGGCCGACCACCTGGCGGATCTTCTCGGCGAAGTCCACCGCGTTGCCCAGATCCTCGAATTCCGGAAACATCGATTGCGACATACCGTCTCCCGTGCGCTTGCAGGCGCAATGGCGCAAGTTTAACCGGAGGCGGCCAAAGCGCGCACGATCAGCGAGGCGCCCGACAGCAGCAGGACCACGTGGATCATCCGCCGCACGTGGGCCAGCGACAGGCGGTCGTGCAGTTTCATGCCGACGATGGCGCCGCCCCAGACGCAGGGCAGCAGCAGCAGCCAGGCGGTGGCGATGGTCCAGGAAAGCAGCAGGCCATTGGCGATGAACATCAAAAAGCGCGTCAGGCCGCTCATCAAAATCAGCGTGCTCATGGTGGCGCGCATCACCCCGGCGTCGGTGGTGCGGCGCGAGACGTAGATCGCATACAGCGGGCCGCCGATGCCGAACAGCGAACTCGAAATGCCGCCGGCAATGCCCACCGGCACGCCCCAGCCGCGCGCAATCGTCGAGCTATGCAGGCGAAACGCCGTCAGGCTCAGCACCGCGTAGCCGGTGATGAATATCCCCAGGCCCAGGATCAGCGCGCGCTCCGGCGCTTTCGCCAGCGTCACCGCGCCGATGACGATGCCCAGCAGCATGAAGGGCACCACCCAGCGCACTTCGGCGCGGTCGATCTTGCCGCCGCTTTTCGCCGACAGCAGCACGAAGGCCGACAAGTCCAGCACCACGCACAGCGGCACCAGGAATTTCAGCGGCAGCACCTGCGCCAGCAGGGGCACGATGATCACCGTCGCGCCGAAGCCGGTGATGCCGAACACGATGTAGGCGCAAATCACCACCAGGGGGGCGGCGAAAAAGGAAATCAGGGGAAAGTCGGCCAGCGGGAATGCCATGGGCGTGGAGTTTTTGTCTTTATGCACAGCTACCTTAGCGTGCAATGTTCTATTCGAGGGCGCAGTGTAACCAAAAGACTTGCGGTCGATGATGCATGCCCGTGACGAGGTGTTCGAGCGATCGGCTATGCTACTGCACCGGCGTTCGCGCCACGCTCACCGATCGCAGCAATGAATTTTACTGTCTTCAATCATCTCTCCAAAGTCATTTCCGGCTGCGAAACCGGCGTCAATCGCGCCGCGCTCGACTGGGCAATCGGACGCAAGCTGGCGCACGGCGGCTGGTGCCCGCGCGGGCGGCGGGCGGAGGACGGGCGCCTCGACCGCCGCTACCAGCTGGAGGAAACGGCCTCCGACGGCGACCTCGAAAGCATCGCGCGCAACGTGCTGGAAAGCGACGCCACCCTGATCATCAACCAGGGTGACCTGGAAGACGACGCCCTGGAGGCAAAGCGCGCCGCCGACGAGGCCGGCAAACCCTGCCTGGTGCTGCAACTCGAGGGGCAGGACCTGGCACCGCTGGTGGATGCTGCCGCGGCCTGGATGAATGCGCACCCCATCAAGCAGCTCAACATTGCCGGGCCGCGCGAAAGCGAGCGGCCGCGCATCTACCGGCTCACCCGCCTGTTTCTCGGCAGCGTCTAGCTGCCGAACACCCGGTTGCGCCGATCCCGATGACCAAAACGCGGTAGGCTTGCGCATCAGCGGTTTTCACCCGATTTTTTGGGAGTTCGCGCAAGGAGTAAGGCGGCAGCACCGCCGCACCGCGTGGCACCCAGCCCGACCGAGGAGACACAATGCATCCCCCCCGCCTGTTTTCACCGCGCACCAAGCGGCTACCGGCTGCCCTGCTGGCGCTGTTGCTCGCCGGCAGTGCCTTCGGCGAGCCGCCGGCCAAGGATATTCTGCGCCCCGACAATCCGGAAGAAAACCGGGTCGGCGGGCCGCGCCCGGTGGAAATCGTGCCCCCGGCCCCACTGACGCCGGAGGAGCGGGCGGCGCGCAAGAACATCCCGCGCGCCAAGCGGATCAAGATCAAGGATCCGAAATCCGGCAAGAATACCTACGTCTACAAATGCGGCGACGAGTTCACCGACAGCCCGGTCTGCACCGCGCCGGTCAGGCCTTCGACCATGCGCCCGACACCTGAAGAACTGGCGCGCTGCAAGACCTTCAAGAACGGCAACTTCCTGCCCTGGTATTGCCGCTGAGGCTTATTTCCCGCCGCGCCGCTGCTTCACCGCCTGCGCCAGCACGTCCAGCACGCCGACGCTGGGTTCCCAGCCGATGCAGCCGTCGGTGATGCTTTTGCCGTACTCCAGCTTGCCCGGCTGGTCCACGCCCGGGGTGAATTTCTGCGCCCCGGCCTTCAGGTGGCTTTCGATCATCACGCCGAAAATGTGCTGCGAACCGCCACCGATCTGCCCGCCGACATCGCGGGCCACATCGACCTGCTTCTCGTATTGCTTGGAGCTGTTGGCATGCGAAAAGTCGATCATCAGCTTGGTCGGCAGCTTCGCGCCTTCGAGCTCCTTCACCGCGGCGGCCACTGAAGCGGCATCGTAGTTCGGGCCCTTGCCGCCGCGCAGGATGATGTGGCAGTCCGGGTTGCCGTTGGTCTGCACCGCGGCCACCTGGCCATTCTTGTGGACCGAAAGAAAATGGTGGCCGCGGCGCGCCGCCTGCATGGCGTCCAGCGCGATGCGCACGTTGCCGTCGGTGCCGTTCTTGAAGCCGATCGGCGCGGAAATGCCGGAGGCCAGCTCGCGATGCACCTGCGATTCGGTGGTGCGCGCGCCGATCGCGCCCCAGGAGATCAGGTCGCCGATGTATTGGGGCGAAATCACGTCGAGGAACTCGGAACCGGCCGGCACCCCTTCCTGGTTGATGCGCATCAGCAGGTCGCGGGCGATGCGCAGGCCCTCGTTGATGCGAAAGCTCTCGTCCAGGTAGGGGTCGTTGATCAGGCCCTTCCAGCCCACCGTGGTGCGCGGCTTTTCGAAATACACGCGCATCACCACTTCGAGCTCGCCGGCGTGGCGCTCGCGCTCGGCCTTGAGCTTGCGCGCGTAGTCGACCGCGGCCTGCGGATCGTGGATCGAGCACGGGCCGATGATCACCAGCAGCCGGTCGTCGCGGCCATGCAGGATGTCCTGGATGCGCTTACGCGTGTCCGCCACCAGGCCTTCGACCGGCGTGTCCTGGATCGGGAAAAACTTGATCAAGTGCTCGGGCGGCGGCAGGGGCATGATGTTTTTGATACGTTCATCGTCGGTGCGCGAGGTGCGGTCCTGTGGCGGGCTGCCTGGGTTGCTCTTATAGTCGGCGGTGGTCATGGTGGAGTCCTGGTTACGGTATTTTTAATGCGGGAAAGCCAAAAAAAAACCGCCGGGTCTGCTCCGGCGGTTTTTCGAGAATCTGCTGTTTCAGTTCAAACGCATCTCACTCTACGAACTCCGCCGGGGGCTGAGGTAGAACCAGAAGTAGCCAAAAAAGAAAGCGTAGCGCATGGCGGTGTGAGAAGGTTTTTGCGTAAAACGGACGGCCACTTTAACCGGAAGCCGCCGTTTTTGCAACTTGATGCAAAAAAGCCAGGGCTTGCGGCCCCGGGCTGTCGCGCCCGCGCCACAAGGGCGCGGCGTTCAGAACCCGTACAGCCGGGCCGGATTGTCGACCAGGATCTTCTGCTGTAGGGCCGGATCGCTGGTGAACTCGGGGAACAGGTCGACCAGTTCGCCGTCGTTGGGCATGTCCTTGGAGATATTCGGGTGCGGCCAGTCGGTGCCCCAGAGAATGCGATCCGGCGCGGCTTCGATCAGCGCCTGCGCGAACGGCACCGCATCCTTGAACGGGCGCTTGCCCACCGAGACGCGCTCGGAACCGCAGATCTTCACCCAGGCCAGCGGGTTGTGCCGCATCATGTCCAGCAGTATCTGGAAGGCCGGCTGCTGCAGCCCCTCGGCGGCCTTGGCGCGGCCCATGTGGTCGATCACGAAGGGCACCTTCATGCGCTTGATGCGCGGCGCATGCTCTTCGAGGTCTTCGACGTCCAGATGCAGCACCACGTGCCAGCCCAGCGGCTCGGCGCGCGCTATCATCTTGTCGAACAGCTCGATGTCCTGCATGCCGCCCAGGTGCTTGACGAAGTTGAAGCGCATGCCGCGCATGCCGCCGGCGTCGAGGTCCGCCAGCTGGCTGTCGGTGATGCCACCATGCAGCATGGCGACGCCTCGATAGGCGCCGTTGGAGCGTTTGATGGCGTCCAGCGTCACGCTGTTGTCGGTGCCATGGCAGCTGGCGTGGACGATCACCGCGCGCGACAGCCCCAGGTGCTTGTGCAGCGCGCGCAGCATCTCGAAACCGGCGTCCGGCGGGGTGTAGGTGCGGTCGTCGGCGAAGGGGAATTCGGCGGCGGGGCCGAAGACGTGGCAATGCGCGTCGCAGGCGTTGGCCGGCATCTTGAAGGTCGGCTTGATCGGGTTCGGGTCCGGCGCCCGGCAGGCCTTGATTTCTTTGCTCATGAGACTTCCTGTAGTTGCTGAAAGGTGATGCTGATCGCTTACTGCTTTTCGATCTTCGCCGCCTCGATCACGCGGCGCCACTTGACGGTTTCGGATTCGAGCAGCGACTTGAAGGCTTCCGGCGTGGAAGGGCGCGCCTCGACTCCAGAGTCGCCCAGCAGCTTTTTCACTTCGGCCGATTCCAGCGCCTTGGTGATCTCCGCATTCAGGCGCAGCACCACCTCGCGCGGCGTCTTCACCGGCGCGGCAAAGCCGTTCCACGAGGTCGACAGGTAGCCCGGCACGCCGGCCTCCGAGATGGTCGGCACCTCGGGCATCGTCGGCAGGCGCTTGGCGGAGGCTACCGCGATGGCGCGCAGGCTGCCGGCCTTGAGCTGCCCGGCGATCGGCGGCAGCATTTCAAAACCGATCTGGATATCGCCGGTCTTCAACGCCGTCAGCACCTCGCCGGAAGTCTTGAACGGCACCACCGGGCTGGACAGGCCCGCCATGCTGGTAAACAGCGCGGCAGACAGGTTCTGGCTGCTGCCGGTGACGATCGACCCGGTGTTGAATTTGTCGGGATTCTTTTTTGCCGCGGCGATCACGTCGGCCACCGTCTTCAGCGGGCTGGCGTTGTCGACCACCAGCATGATGTCGAAAAAGCCCAGCGTGGAAATCGGCTGGAAATCGGTGAGTGCGTTGTAGGGCAGCGACTTGAACAGCGCGGGCGCCACCGCGTTGGCGTTGGTCAGCAGGAACAGCGTATAGCCGTCGGGCGTCGAATGGGCGACGTTTTGCGCGGCGGTAATGCCGCCGGCGCTGGGCAGGTTTTCGATGAACACCTGCTGCCCCATCTGGTCGCTCATTTTCTTGGCGACGATGCGGGCAGAAACATCGCCCAGGCCGCCGGGCCCGAAGGGCACCACGATCTTGATCGGGCGCTCGGGAAATTTCTGCGCCTGTGCGCCGGCGCAAAACAGCAGGCAGGCCGTGGTACAGACAGCAAGCCAGGATTTGAGGTTGTACGTCACGTTATCTCCTTGTATGCCGCGCCTTTGATCAGGCGCGTGCTTTCAGCAAAGCCGGATTTCTCAGGCTGGTGTCCTGCCCGACCGGCGCATCGGCAATCGCCGCCTCCAGGCTTTTGTGTTCACGCCACTGTTCCGGTGGCCGGATGATACCGTCGCTGCCGATCTGGTCCAGCCCCCAGTAAATCTCGAGGTGGTGGCCGTCGGGGTCGAGAAACTCCACCGCCACCTGACAGCCGGCGCGCCGGCGCCCTTCGAAGACCACGCGCACGCCGTGCTTCTTCAGATGGTCGCGCGCCAGAAGCACCTCGTCCAGCGAAGCGACTTCGAAAGCGAGGTGGTTGAGGTCGGTGCGGTGCGACTCGGCGCGCGCCGAACCGACCAGCGCGACGCCGTGATGGTCGGCTGCGCAACGCATGAACACCATGCCGCCGCGCATCATGGTTTCCGGATACACATCCGAAATGCGAAAGCCCAGCACGCCGGTGTAAAACGCGGCCGAGCGCTCGACATCGACCACGTTGAGCACGACGTGGCCGATCTTCTGCACCTGGAACGGATTGCCGGCGGGCGGCGCCATGGCCTTGATTTTTTCGACGTCGACTACCTTGCCTGTCTCCACCTCATGCTCCTTTAGCCTGATCCACGCGGGGCCTTTCAGCTTACGCCAGCTCGCTCACCACTTGCGGGAAGATGCGCTGGTAGGCCTCGGCATAGACGATCTTCTTGCCTTCGGCGTTATTGGCGTTGCGCGAAGCCTGCAAGCCGCGCTGCAGCGCGACGCGGGTGTAGTAGTCCCACAGGTACTCCTGCGCGGCCATCAGTTCGAAAGCCTTGCGCTTGGTTTCCCATACTTCGCCGATGTCGATGTACACCTGCGGCTTCCAGTTGCACATCTCGGTCTGGTGCGGCTCGAACAGGAACACCGGCGGCGCGCCCAGCACCTTGGTCTCCGGCTTGTGGCCGTGCGCCTGCGCCGTCACGCGCGCTTCCTGGGCGATGCTGGCGGTGAGCGGGTGGTCGAAGTTGTACGGGTCTTCCAGCGAGTGGGAAAGGATGAACTCGGGCTGCATCTCGCGGTAGATGTCGACCAGGCGGAACAGCGCCTCGTCGGAGACGCGCATCGGGTAGTCGCCGGTGTCGAAGAACTCGATTTCCGCACCCAGCAGGTCGGCAGCCTTGGTGGCTTCCACCTTGCGGTCGGCCTTCACCTTGTCCATGGTCATGCCGGGCTGGCGCCACAGCTTGGCGGACTCGCCGCGCTCGCCGAAAGACAGGCAGACCACTTTCACCCGCCAGCCGCGCTTGGCATACAGGGCGATGGCGCCGCCCGCGCGCCAGACGAAGTCGGCGGAATGGGCCGAGACCACCACTGCTGTTTTGGATGACATGCTGTTTTCTCCTGGAAAACCTGGAATCAAGTTGACGCGGAATGTTTTTTGCCGCGCGATGGCTGAAAAACGGCGCAAGCCGCCGGCTAGACCGCTATTTTGAACCTCAAATGCCCTGAATAAAACCACATTTCAAAACTATCTGCTATGCTGATTCTACATATCAGATTTCCGGCCGCCGCGCTTGCTCCACACCGGAGGAGCGCCGATCATCCGGCCCCATGTCCATGGACCTGAAACAACTCGAGTGGTTTGTCCGCGTCGCCGAGCTCGGCAGCTTCACCAAGGCCGCCGCCACCCTCGACATGTCGCAGCCGGTGCTGTCGCGCCAGGTGCGCCAGCTGGAAATCGAGCTGCAGCAGCACCTGCTGTACCGCAACGGCCGCGGCGTCACCCCGACCGAAAGCGGGCGGCGCCTGCTGGAGCACGGCCGCGGTATTTTGCATCAGGTCGAACTGGCGCGCCAGGAACTGCACGACCGCGAAGCCGTGCCGATGGGCAAGGTGGTGGTGGGCCTGCCGCCCTCCATCGGCAAGCTGCTCACCGTGCGCCTGGTGGAACAATTCCGCGAGCGCTACGCCCAGGCATCCATCGGCATCGTCGAAGGCCTGTCCGCCTCAATGCAGGAGTGGCTGCTGCTCGGGCGCCTGGACGTCGCCCTGCTGTACAACCCGCCGGTCAACCCGCAGCTCGAATACGAGCGCGTGCGCTCAAGCGAGCTCTACCTGATCGGCGCCGCCGGCGGGCGCAAGAACAGCCGCGCCCGCCTGCCCGCCAGCGTGCGCCTGGCCGAGCTGGCGCACTACCCGCTGATCATCCCCAGCCGGCCCAACGTGTTTCGCAACCTGATCGAGGCCGACTGCGCTCGCCATGACGTCAAACTCACCGTGGCCCTCGAAATCGATTCCATCACCGCCGTACTCGACCTGGTAGAGCGCGGCTTCGGCTATGCCGTGCTGACGCGCGATGCCCTGCAGGGCCACCAGGCGACGCGCCCGCTGGCCGCCGCCCGCATCGTCGCCCCCACCATCAGCACGCCGCTGGTGATCGCCACCGCGGCGCAGCGCCCCCTGAGCAGCCTGGCGCGGCACACCATCGCGCTGATCAAGTCCCAGCTCGCCGACAGCCCGCCGCGCGAGGCGCCGGCCAAGCGGGCCCGCGCCAGTCCGCCGGCACGCGCGCCGGTTCGCGCCCGGGGCAAGCGTACCGCCTGAGGTGCGATCAGGCGCGACAAATACTTTTGCGAACTGCCAAATCATCCGCGCATGTTTTTTCCGGCATGCGCAACAATCCAGACCTCATTCAGGAGACAAATTCATGAAATTCCTCAAGCTCGCCGGATGCGCCGGCCTGGCCTTTGCCGCTTGCGCCGCGTTGACTACACCCGCGCTCGCGCAAGGCAGCTACCCCGACCATCCGGTCAAATTCATCGTTCCCTACGTGCCCGGCGGCAGCAACGACATCATCGCCCGGCTGGTCGGCCAGAACCTGGGCGAAACCCTGAAAACCTCGATGGTGATCGAAAACCACGGCGGCGCCGGCGGCAACATCGGCCTGGACATCGCCGCCAAGTCGGCGCCCGACGGCTACACCATCGTCATCGGCCACGTCGGCACCTTCTCAATCAACCCGGCCCTCTACACGAAGCTTCCTTACGACCCGCAGAAGGATTTCGCGCCGATCGGCATGATCGCCATGATCCCCAATGTGCTGGTGGTGAACAAGGACCTGCCGGTGCAGTCGGTGAAAGATCTGATCGCGCTGGCGAAAAAGGAGCCGGGCAAGCTCTCCTACGGTTCCGGAGGCAACGGCAGCGCCGCCCACCTCGCGGTCGAGCATTTCAAGAGCATGGCCGGGGTCAACATCGTGCACGTGCCCTACAAGGGCACCTCGCCTTCTCTCACCGACCTGATGGGCGGCCAGGTGCAGATGACCATCACCGGCCTCTTGCCGGTCAAGCCCTACATGGACTCCGGGCGCCTGCGCGTGCTCGCCACCGCCAGCCCGAAGCGCCTGAAGCTGCTGCCCAACCTGCCAACGATTGCCGAATCCGGCGTGCCCGGCTACGAAGCCACGCAGTGGTACGGCCTGTTCACCCAGGCCAAGGTGCCCGCGGCTGTCATCACCAAGCTGCACGACGCCCTGAGCGCGGCGATGAAATCGCCGGCGGTCGCCGACCGACTGGCCGCCGAAGGCGGCGAACCGCTCGACATGACACTGGAAGAGATGCGCAAATTCCTCGACCAGCAGGCCAGGCTGTGGGCGGGCATCGTCAAGGTGAGCGGGGCGAAGGTGGACTAAGCGGCAACCGCGCCGGTGCGCGCCAGCTCGGCACGCAAGCCGCCGGTCAGCGCCAGGCCGAGCATCCTGAAATCGCACAGCAGCCCCCATGCGGGCTGCCGCGCGAAGGGCCGGTTGCCCTGCAACAGCGGATGGCTGGCCAGCGCCAGCGCGTAGCAGGCGCCGCCGAGCGCGAACAGGCCCCACCAGACGACGCATAGCGACAGCAGCAAGCCGCCGCCGAGCCCGACCACCGTGGCCACGTAATGGCAGGCGCGCGTCGCCGGCCGCGAATGCGCGGCCAGGTAGGCCAGCCAGTAGTCGTCGAACTCGCGAAATCGGGGGCTCATGCCTTCGCCTTCCCGGCGTAACTTTCCAGCAGCCGCAGCTTGCCCCCGACCATTTCCTGCCAGACCGCTGGATTGCGGATATACAAGCCGGTGATCAACAGCCGCGCGGTCTTGCGGCCATACCTGACGCTGAACAGGTTGCCCACCGGGCGGTCATCCTGCGTCAGCAGCAGCTTGCATGAGGAACTGTCGCCGTAGGTCGGAAAATTATCCAGCGGCATCTGCTTGAGTTTGCCGATGGCAAGACCGATGTCGACGCCTGCCTCCTGAAAGGCATTGTCGTAGGCCCCGATGATTCTCGGCTGCATCGAGATCGTGTAGTGGATGTACAGCGGCGCCTCGCCCGCTCCTTCCTTGAACTGGAAATGATAGGTCAGTTCCTTGGAATCGATGACGGGATTGACGGCTTTCTTGAACTGTCCACGGGACAGGTCATAGTTGCTGTGCATGTAGGGCGCCACTTCCGCCGCGGTGATCAGCAGCGCCTTTTCTTCCGCCCTGATCGTATCGTCATCATCGTCGTCGCAGCCTTGCGCGAGCAAGCTCAGGCACAGCACCGCCGCGCGCGCCAGCCGTCTTGTTGCATGCATATTATTGTTCTCCTTGCCCGGCCCGGTCCATTCCACCGCCGCTACTCTAGCGCATCGGCCGTGTCACGCCGATGATCGGTCCCAGCGGCTTGAGATTGTCGTTACGCTGCAGTTGCGCCGAGTACAGGCTGGAGATGCTGCCGTCGAAATACAGCGCCTCCTTGCAACCCAGCGCGTCGCGGAACAGGCCGGCGAATTCGTAAAAATTCACCGAGCTGTCGCTGATGGCGAACACCGCCCGCGAGGGCGAGCGCAGGCCGACGCCGTTGCGCACCCGCAAGGAATCGGAGGCGGGAATGAAACGCGGATGAATTTCGCCGTGTTCCAGGAGCATGGGGCCGGACTGGGTGGCCAGCAGCACCGGCTCATGGCGCTGCGCATAGCGGCTGGTTTCGAGTATGCCCGCACCGGACTGGGTGACGAAAAACACGCCATTGGGCTTGAGAAAAAAATTGCCCTCGCCCGAAGCCGTGCTCAGGGGCGAGATTTCCTTGCCATCGGCGACAAACAGGCCGACCGGCGAATAGTCCGGGTGGTACATGCCCGCGTTCATCGCGAACAGCAGTTGTTCGCCCTGGCCGGCGAGCGAACGCTTGAGTGCGTCGAAGCCCTTGAACGGATTGCCTTCGCTGTCGCGCAAGAACGGGCGCAGTTTCTCCTGCGCCAGGTCGACTTCGCAGACGGTGTAGCGCTTGTCGTGAAAATCCAGCGCGCGGCATTGAACCGCCTGCGCGCGCGCCGGCAGGCCTGCCAATGAAAGTAAAAGCAGCAGCGCGGCGAACAGGGAAGCCCGCATCGCCGGCCGCATACCTGCTTTAGGCCGTGCCGCCCACCGTCAGCCCGTCGATGCGCAACGTCGGCTGGCCCACGCCCACCGGCACGCTCTGGCCTTCCTTGCCGCAGGTGCCGACGCCGGAGTCGAGCTTCATGTCGTTGCCGATCATCTTTACTTTTTTCAGCGACTCCGGGCCGTTGCCGATCAGGGTGGCGCCCTTCACCGGGTAGGTGATCTTGCCGTCCTCGATCATGTAGGCCTCGGAGGCGGAGAAAACGAACTTGCCGCTGGTGATGTCGACCTGGCCGCCGCCGAAATTCTTTGCGTACAGGCCTTTTTTCACCGACTTGATGATCTCTTCCGGCGCCTTGTCGCCATTGAGCATGTAGGTGTTGGTCATGCGCGGCATCGGCACGTGGGCAAAGGACTCGCGGCGGCCGTTGCCGGTGGGCTTCATTTTCATCAGGCGGGCGTTGAGCGCGTCCTGGATGTAGCCCTTGAGTATGCCGTCCTCGATCAGCGTGGTGCAGTTGGTGGCATTGCCTTCGTCGTCGATATTCAGCGAGCCGCGGCGATCCGCAATGGTGCCGTCGTCCACCACGGTGACGCCCTTGGCGGCAACACGCTCACCGATGCGCCCGGAGAAAGCCGAAGAACCCTTGCGGTTGAAGTCGCCTTCCAGGCCGTGGCCCACCGCCTCGTGCAGCAGGATGCCCGGCCAGCCGTTGCCCAGCACCACGTTCATGGTGCCGGCCGGCGCCGGGCGCGCCTTCAGGTTGGTGACGGCGGCGTGCACCGCCTGCTGCGCGTATTCGAGCAAAATCTCATCGGTGAAATAGCCGTAGTCGTAGCGCCCGCCGCCGCCGTAGCTGCCGGACTCGCGGCGGCCGTTTTCTTCCGTGATCACCTGCACCGACATGCGGATCAGCGGGCGCACATCGGCCGCCATCAGGCCGTCGCTGCGCGCCACCATGATCACTTCATAGGTGCCGCCGAGCGAGGCCATCACCTGCGTCACGCGCGGGTCGATGCCGCGCGCCATCTGCTCGACGCGCTCCAGCAGCTTTACTTTCGCATCCGCCGGCAGGGAGGCCAGCGGGTCGAGCGGCGCATACAGTTTTTTCGCCGCACCGGTGCCCGATTTCACCGATTTCGATTGCCCCTGGCGCGCGATCGCGGCAGTGGCCGCGGCCGCGTCGTTCAGCGCCGCCAGCGTAATCGCATCCGAATAGGCAAACGCGGTCTTCTCGCCCGCCACCGCGCGCACGCCCACACCCTGCTCGATATTGAAGCTGCCGGATTTGACGATGCCCTCTTCCAGGCTCCAGCCTTCGGAGCGCACATACTGGAAATACAGGTCGGCGTAGTCGATCTTGCGCAGGAACATCGAATCGAGCACGGCGGTGAGCTTGGCCGCATCCAGCCCGTTGGGCGTCAGCAGCAGGGATTCGGCGGTGGCCAAGTGGGCGATGTCAGGGGAGACGACTTGCATGGGAAAACTCCGGGGAAGGGTCTGCTAGAGATGGGGGCGCTTAAGGAAGATTAAAAGCGGAAGATTAAAAGTGGCGGATTTCAGCGCCGCTTACGCCAGGGTCTTGTGTTTTAGCGCGGGCAGGGCCTCGCGGCATTCGGCCAGGTGATCGAGATCAACCTCCGCTGTCACCACGCCGGCGCCCACGGCCAGTTCATCCAGCACCACGCCCCAGGGGTCGACGATCATGCTGTGCCCGTGGGTGGTGCGGCCGTTGACGTGGGTGCCGCCTTGCGCCGGCGCCAGCACGTAGGCGAGATTTTCGATCGCGCGCGCGCGCAGCAGCGGCTCCCAGTGCGCCCGGCCGGTGGTGGCGGTGAAAGCGGAAGGCACCAGGATCAGGTCGGCACCGACGAAACGGCGATACAGTTCGGGAAAGCGCAGGTCGTAGCACACCGAGAGGCCGATGCGCCCGAACGGGGTGTCCAGCGCCACCGGCGCGTTGCTGCCGTGCTCGATGGTGCGTGCCTCGTCGTAGCGCTCCAGCCGGCCGTCGGCATGGGTGCGCGAAAAGCCGAACAGGTGGATCTTGTCGTAGCGCGCCACCGTCTCGCCGGCGGCATCGAACACCAGCGAGGTATTGAGTATCTTCTCCGGGCTGCCACTGTCGATCGGCAGGGTGCCGCCGATGATCCACATCTTGTGGCGCTGCGCCGCCTCGCGCAAAAAATCCTGGATCGGCCCGCTGCCGTAGCGCTCGCGCGCCGCCAGCTTGTCGGTATCTTTCATGCCCAGCAGGCAGAAATATTCCGGCAGCGCGGCGATCTTGGCGCCGGCAGCGGCAGCGCGCGCCAGCAGTTCGCCCGCCGCCTTTAAATTCTCGGCGACCACCGGCGTGGACACCATCTGGATGCCCGCGATCCTGAACTTGCGCTCTGCCATGCCCCTATTATCCGCCAGCCGCGGAATTTTGCGCGGCCGCGGGGCTTTGCGCGGCGCCCTGGGCCGGACTTTCGCCGCCGCCCTCCTCACCGCCGCCCTCCTTGCCGCCCTTGCCGCTGCCGCGCACCGTCCGCAGTTGCACCACTTTCGGGTTGGCCCAGGTGCCGCTGACCGAATATTCGAGCGAAAAGACCTTCGAGATCGGGCTTTTCAGCGCCAACTGCGCCAGCCAGGTGCCGAGGCCGATAATCGGATTGACCACCCCCAGTCCCACCAGAATCGCCGAGCTCATGCCGCCGGTCAGGTCCGGCAGCACCACCACTTTCAGGTTCTGGGTCTCATGCGCCAGGTCGACGGTGCCGCTCATCAGCGCGCCGGCCGAAACACTCGCCATCTTGAAGTCCGAGGTCGTCAGAATACCTTGCTCGATGGTGCTGGTGGCCGATACCTCATTGAAGG
Source organism: Burkholderiales bacterium (assembly GCA_036271855.1). GTDB lineage: Bacteria > Pseudomonadota > Gammaproteobacteria > Burkholderiales > JAEUOS01 > JAQGMJ01. The sequence continues at coordinate 14,661 of DATAZV010000133.1, read as the reverse complement.
CGAAACCTTCGGAAAAGATGTCGCGGAAATCGCCTGTCAGGCGCTGCGGCAGTGCCTGCAGGCTCATGATGCCGAGCAGCTTGCTGGCGTTGGAATCGACCTTGAGGAACTGGCCCTTTTCCACCTTCATGCCGAGCTTGCCCGACAAGCTGGGATAGTCGATCGACAGCGGCGAACCGTTCCAGCCGACCGTGCCCTCCAGTTTCCCCTTGCCGCTGCGCAGGGCGCCGGCGAAGCCCAGGCGGTCGAGCAATTTGCCGACGTCGCGTGCCTCGAGGTCGAACTTGAGCTCGATGCGCCGTTTGTCCTGGCCGCTCTGCCGCACGTGCCAGATGCCCTTGCCCGTCAGCGTGCCATCGGGATTGTCGAGGCTGACCTTCTTCAGTTCCCACTCGCCGCCCTGGTTGTTGACCGCCTGCAGCTCGAGCTTGCCGAATTTCTTGTTGTTGGCTTCGAAGTTTTCGGCAGTCAGGCTGATCGTCGGCAGATTATCCGGCGCCTGGTCGAGCACCTTGCCCACCTGCGCCGCATCACCAGGCGGGATCACCAGGTTTGTCAACGCCGCCTCGATGCTTGCCTGCGCGTTCGCGCTGCCGGGGTGGTAACTGATCTTGCCGGTGACTTCGGTCGAACCCATGTTGAAGGTCCAGCCGCTGGCATCCTGGCCGCCTTTCAGGTTGACCTGATGCAGGGTGCGCCCGTAGCCCGAAAAGACATCGGCGCGCAGGTTCAGGCTGGCGATGTTGAGGGTGGCGGCGGCGCTGGGCTTGGCCGGCGCACCAGGCGCGGTGGGCGCCTCGAACAGGCGGCGGCGCCAGTCATCGACGTCCAGGCGCGGCGCCGCCACGCTCACCGCCAGCCCGCTGCGCGGCAGTGGCGGCAGCACGTCGCCGATACCGGCGGCACCGCGCGCCAGCACCATGCCGTCGCCCTCCGGGCGGCGCTGCAGGCGCATGCTGCCGACGCGGTCCAGGGTGATCGCCATCTCGTCTTCGCCGCGCGCCAGGCTGGTCTTGACGATTTTCAGCGGCATCGCCTCCGCCGCGGTCTTGGCGAAAGGCGCCGGCAGGTCGGCCGCCACCCCGGCCAGGGTCGAATCGACGGTGATCTCGGAGCCCTTTTTGCGCAGGTTGATGGTCGCGCGCCAGGGCGCGCCGCCCGAGGCCCGCGCCAGCGCCGGTTCATTCAGCCAGGTACGCAGCCCCGGCACGGTGAAATTGCCCTGCGCATTGAGCACGATCGCACCGTCGGGGCGCGAGCCGCCGTTGAGCGCGAAGTTGCCGCCCAGGGCGTCGCCGCGCAGATTCTTGAAGGCCACGCCCTTTTCGTTGAAGTCGAGCACACCGTTGACCTTGCCCAGTTGCGGCAAGCCCTCGTCCAGACGCAGGTCGGCGGCGATGAACTGGTACTGGCCGGTGATTTTTACTTTCGACGATTCCTCGATCGGCATGGCCAGCTTGATCCCCAGCTTGCCGGTGCCGGTGCCGCGCAAGGTCTGGGTAAACCCGTCGATGTAGCGATCGACCGGGCTGGCGGCGACAAAGTCGAGAAACGCCGCCGTCGAACCCTCCGCCGTGCCCAGCACTTCCAGCATGTGCGGGTGCGAGCTGAGGTCGGGAATGCGTATGTCCACCCGGGTCAGCCTGGTGCCGCGGGTCATTGCGCTTTGCGAATGCAGTTCCAGCGAATTGCCCTCGAAGATCAGGTCGCCGCGGATTTTCTCGATGCGCGGCCAGCCTTCGGAATAGACGATGCCGATGTCGCGCGTCTTCACCGTGACGCGAAACAGCCCGAGCTTCGGATTGAGATAGGGGAAATCGCGCAGGTTGCCGCGCAGGGTCAGGCGCACGTCGTCGGCGCCGCCCTCGTCGATCGCATCCTTCAGCCAGACCCGGGTGTGGGCGCCGGTCGACAGCGGCATGTAACGGTACACCCGCCGGGCGTCGGCGCGGTCGAGGTGGCCTTGCAGGTCGACATAGCCGGAGGTGCCGGGCTCGGCGCGATAGGTGCCCGACAGGGTGCCGGCGGCATCCGCATTGCTGAAGGCGACGTTGTCCAGGCCCAGTTCCAGGCGGTCGTTCGGGAAGGTCCACTTGGCCTGGGCATTGAGATTGTCCAGGTCCAGCTTGGGGTCTTCGAACACCGCCGGCAGCAACAGGCTCACCCCCTTGCTGGCGAGGTACATCGAGCCGCCCTTTTCGCTCGCATCGACCGAACCCGAAAGCCCGGAAAAGCCCGGGATCTGGTCGCGCGCATCCAGTGCCAGGTTGAAAAAACGCCCGCGCGCGGTATAGGTCTGCGGCCGCGAGAACTCGCCGTTCCAGGCGAGGCGGAAATCGTAGATCGAGCCGCGCGGGTTGTACTGCTGCAAGGCCGTGCGCACCTGCGCATCCAGCGGCAGGTGCTCGACCAATCGCGCGAGGATCTCCAGATCCAGCGAATTGGCCTGCATCTCGACGCGCTGCGGCTCCTTGTCGTGCGCTGCCGTGGTCTTGATGCTGAAATCGGCGGGCGTCAGCGCCAGGCCGGCCGGGGTGGCCAGCGCCACCTGCTTGCCGCTCACCTCGAAGCCGGTAACGGTCTTCTGGCCGAAATGCAAAAAACCGAAGCCCAGGCCGCCGGTGGCGATTTCGTGCGCCGACAAGCGGCCGCTGAGCCGCGCCAATTCCAGCACCGGCAGGTCGGTGCGCAGGCGCACCGCCGCCTTGGTGAGCGAAACATCGGCGGTGAAATGGTCCAGGCGGTCGCCCTTGAAGCCGGCCCAGGCGCGCACCCCGCCGGCGCCGGCCTGCACATCGGCGGGGTAATCGAGCCAGGCGCGCCAGGCGGCGAGGTCGATGTAAGCCAGGTCGGCATAGACCTCGCCATTCCAGCTCTTCAGCTCGTTCAGGCTCTTGCCGTGCAGGTCGGCGCGCACGTCCAGGCGCGAAGCCAGGGCGTGTGGCGGGTCGGCCGTCAGGCCGAAGCGGTGGCGCTGGCCGTTGTTTTCCAGCGCCAGGCTGATGTTGTCCAGCACCAGTTCGGGCGCGGCGCGCGATTCGTCGTTCCAGCGCAGGCGCGAGTTGTGGATGCCGACGCGGCGCTGCTCGAGAATCCAGTCCGAGCCGCCTTCGTCGTTGCGCGACTTCAGTTCGATGCCGCCGACCAGCAGTTTGCCGTCCTTCATGCGCCGGATGTCGAGGTCGGCGCCATAGACGTCGAGTTCGTGCAGGCGCAACTCGCTGCGCGGCACCGACCACCACGACACCGCGATCGACACCGCCGGCAGCACCAGGGCGGGGCGCCCGGTGGCATCGAGCACCTTGACGTCGCCCAGGTCGAGCTGCGGACGCAGGCCCTGCCAGCCGGCGTTGATCGCGCCTATGCTCACCGGCGCGCCGAGCGCCCGCGTCAGCGCCGCCTCGATATTCGGCCGGTAGCTCTGGACGTGCGGCAAAATCACGAATCGCAGCGCCAGCACCGACAGGGCAAAGACGAAGAACATGCCCCAGAACAGCCATTCCAGCACCAGGAATACGCGCCACAGCCCGCGCCGCACCCGCGGCGGCACCGCTTCGATTTCGTGGTCGATTTCGTCGACGACGTTCATCGCTGTACCGCCTGCCGCCATACCCCTGGCGCTGCAGCCGGTCCTGCGGCATGCGGCATGCGGCCGCGCAAAGCGGCCCGGCGGGAGATAATCGCTGCTTCAGGCATGTATCAGGTTATCGGCGACAGGAAGTGTCTCGCTCATGATTGTTCGGGCACCCGGCCGTGGCGGCGCACGCGAATCAGGCCGCATGCGGGCGGATGCTGCTGCCGGAGGCCTTGGCTCGCCGCGTAAGCCCGGCCCATCCATGATACTGGCATTGGCCCATGACTGTAGCATAGGGGCCTTGCCCGAATCGGTTGGGCAGCACTCACCGGACCCGGTTTTACAATTGGAAACACTCCTCCCCTACGCCGCCGAATTCTCCGCCTACGCCCGCGCCGCGCTCAATGCCCTGCCCGGCCTGGCCGAGCGCCTGGACACCAGCGTCCCGTATGCCCGCCAGCGCATGCGCGAAAGCGTCGCCGGCCTGGCCCCCGAAGCCCTGGGCGCCGGCCTGCGCCGCCTGCGCCGTGAGGTCATGCTCACCGTGATGGCGCGCGACCTCGGCCACGCCGCCGACCTCGCCGAAGTGACCGCCACCATGACCGCGCTGGCCGAAGAAGCGATCAGCGCGGGCCTGGCCGCCGCGGTGGCCGAAACCCGGGCGCGCTTCGGCACCCCGCAGGGCGGCGAAAGCGGCCAGCCGCAGACCCTGCACGTGGTCGGCATGGGCAAGCTGGGCGGCGGCGAACTCAATGTCTCGTCCGACATCGACCTGATCTTCACCTACCCCGAGGAAGGCGAAACCGCCGGCGGCATTGTCAGCGTCGGCAACCAGGAATATTTCCAGACCGTCGGCAAACGCCTGATCGGCCTGCTTTCCGACATCACCGGCGACGGCTACGTGTTCCGCGTCGATATGCGCCTGCGCCCCTGGGGCGACGGCCCGCTGGCGATGGGTTTTTCCGCCCTGGAAGACTATTTCGTCGCCCAGGGCCGCGACTGGGAACGCTATGCCTGGATCAAGGGCCGGGCTCTGACCGGCGACAACGTGACGGGGCTGGACAACACGGTGCGGCCCTTCGTCTACCGCCGATATCTCGACTTCGGCGCGATCGAATCCCTGCGCGGCCTGCACGCGCAAATCAAGCGCGAGGTGGCGCGGCGCGACCTCGCCGACCACGTCAAGCTGGGGCCGGGCGGAATCCGCGAAATCGAATTCATCGCCCAGGCACTGCAGCTGATCCGCGGCGGGCGCGAGCCGCGCCTGCGCATCCGCCCCACCGTCCAGGTGCTGAACGAACTGGTGGCGCTGAACCAGATGCCGCGCCAGGCCGCCGACGAGCTGGCCGCCGCCTACGATTTCCTGCGCCGCGTCGAGCACCGCCTGCAATATGCCGACGACCAGCAGACCCATACCCTGCCGCGCGGCGACGAAGCGCGCGCGCGCCTGGCCCGGTCCATGGGCGCCGCCGATTACCCGGCTTTCCTGCGCATCCTGGACGCCCACCGCGACATCGTGCGCCTGCATTTCGAAACCGTGCTGGGCGACCCCGCGCCCACGCCCGCCGCCAACAGCAACGGCAATGGCGGCAGCGCCGGCTGGGAACAGACCCTCGCTGCCCAGGGCTTTGAGAATGCGCCGGAACTGGCACGCCTGATCGAGTCGACCCTGGGCGGCGCCCGCGCGCGGCGCCTCGCCGCCGGCGCGCGCGAGCGCTTCGAGGGCCTGATCGGCCCGCTGGTGGCGGCCGCGCGCGCCACCGCGGCGCCCGGCCTGGCGCTGACGCGCCTGCTCGCCTTCGCCGAAGGCATCGCCTCGCGCTCCGGCTACATCGCCCTGCTGTCGCAGGCGCCGGCCGCCCTCGCACGCCTGGCCAAGCTGCTGGGCGCCTCCGGCTGGGCCGCGCAATACCTCGGCAGCCACCCGATCCTGCTCGACGAGCTGATCGACGAGCGCACCCTCTACGCCGCCCAGGACCTGCCCGCCTACAGCGAGCTGCTGCGCCGGCAGCTCGAGGCGAATGCCGGCGACATCGAGGCACAGATGAACGCGGCGCGCGAGGCGCACCACACCGCCGCCTTTCGCATCCTGGCGCAGGACCTGAACGGCCTGCTGACGATCGAAAAGCTCGCCGACCTGCTCTCCGAACTGGCCGACCGCACCTTGCAGGAGGTGCTCGCCGCCTGCTGGGCCGCGGTGCCGCGGCGCCACCGCGACACACCGCTGTTCGCCGTCATCGCCTACGGCAAGCTCGGCGGCAAGGAACTGGGCTACGCCTCCGACCTCGACCTGGTGTTTCTCTACGACGATGCCGACGAGCACGCCGCCGAACTGTATGCGCGCCTGGCGCAAAAGCTGCTCACCTTCCTCGAAACCCGCACCACCGCCGGCCGCCTGTTCGAGACCGACACGCGCCTGCGCCCGGACGGCGAAAGCGGCCTGCTGGTGAGCAGCCTGTCGTCCTTTCGCACCTACCAGGAGGGCCGGGCCTGGCTGTGGGAGCACCAGGCACTGACGCGCGCGCGCTTTTGCACCGGCGAGCCCGCCATCGGCGCCGCTTTCGAGGAGGAACGCCGGCACATCCTCACCCTGCCGCGCGATCTGGCCAGGCTTACGCAGGAAGTGCGCGACATGCGCAAGAAGATGCACGACGGCCACCCGAACCGCAGCAAGCTGTTCGACCTCAAGCACGACGCAGGCGGCATGGTCGACATCGAATTCTGCGTGCAGACCCTGGTGCTGGCGCACGCGCGCAAGCATGCCGGCCTGATCGGCAACCTCGGCAACATCGCCCTGCTCGGCGTGGCGGCGCAGGCCGGGCTGCTCGATGCGCAACTGGCGCAGGGCGCGGCAGATGCCTACCGCAGCTATCGCGCCCACCAGCATGCGCTGCGCCTGAACGGCGCCGAGTACGCGCGCATCGATCCGGCGCTGTGCGCCGCCGAAATCCAGACCGTCAAGCGACTGTGGCAGGCTGTCCTGGGCTGACGCCTGCCAATTCGACCGGAGCCGACATGCAGGACTTTGCAGCCCAACTGATCAAGGTATTCCCCGCCGCCGCCAATGGCGGCAACCCCGCGCCCATCGTGCTCGAGGCCGACGGCATGAGCGACGCGGCGATGCGCGAGGTCGCGCGCGCATACGGCCACGAAAGCGGCTTTGTCTTCGCGCCCACGCCCGGCAGCGGCGCGGATTTTCGCATGCGCTATTTCGTCCCCCTGCATGAAATGGAAATGTGCGGCCATGCCACCGTCGGCGCGCTCTGGCTGCTGCGCAAAAGCGGCCGCTGGACCACGCCCGCGGCAACGGTCGAGACCGCCAGCGGCCTGGTGCGCGGCTATGTGCGCCACCCCGGCAGCGACGCCGAATACGTCGAGATTACCCAGCCCACCGGCAAGTTGCAGGCCATCAGCGACACGCAGCACCTGGCGCAAATCGCCGAGGTGCTGGGCCTGCGCGCGGACGAAATTGCGCTGCCGGTGCTCAACGCCGCCACCAGCCGCGTCAAGACCCTGATCCGCCTGCCCTCGGTGGCCCGCCTCGATGCATTGCGGCCGGACTTTACCCGCGTGGAAGCCTTGTGCGAGGCGCTGGGCTCGACCGGGCTTTATCCCTTCGCGGTCGATGCGCAAGAGGCGCGCAGCTTTCACGCCCGGCAATTCCCGAAATCCTCCGGCTACCCGGAAGACGCCGCCACCGGCATCGCCGCCGCCGCCCTGCTGTTTGGCCTCAAGGCGCATGGCCTGGTGCAGGCCGATGGCGAAGGGGTGACCATCCACCAGGGCCGCGCCATGGGCGCGCCCTCGGCGATCCGTGCGCGTTTTGACTTCGACGCTGCCGGGGAAGCGACCGGCTGCTTCATCGGCGGCGCGGTCAGCTCTTGAGGACTAGAGCCAGCGCTGCAAGGCATGCAGCGCCAGCATGCCACCGATGATCGCCAGCATGGTGCTGCGCGCCAGCACGGCGACGGCAAAGCCGAACAGGCCGGCAATCAGGCGGGTGTTTTCCAGCGATACGTCGAGGTGGCCGTGGGAAGTGAAAATGTCCGGCATGGCGATCGCCGCCAGCGCCGCCGCCGGCGCGTACTTCAGCGCGCGCTGCACCCTGGGCGGCAGGCTGAAGCGGCCCGACAGCAGAATGAAGCCGGCGCGATTGAGGATGGTCACCGCCGCCATGCCGAGAATGATCAGCCATAGCGTCCAGCCGTAGTCGTGCAGGTGATTGACGGCTTCGTTCATGCAGCCTCCTTCGGGCGTGGCGCGAACACCTGCTCGGCTGCCACGCCGGCGGCAATCCCGGCCAGCGCCCCCGCCACCAGCCCCAGCTTCATCGGCAGCCCCGAGGCCAGCAGCGCCACCGCACCACCCGTTGCAGCGGCGGCGAAGTCCGGCTTGCTGCGCACGAACGGCGCCAACAGCGCCAGGATGCCCAGGGTGGCGGCGAATTCGAGTTGCCATCCCGGCGGCACTTTGGCGCCGGCAAAAACGCCGACGGCCGCGGTGATCAGCCAGATGGTGGCCACCGTGGTGCCGCTGCCGAGAAAATAGTATTGACGAAAGTCCATCTCCGGCTGGCCGGCGACGCGGCGCAGGAACAGCGCGAAGCCGGTGTCGGTCATGAAATAGCCAAGCACGAATCTCCAGCGCAGCGGCAGGTGTTTGAAATAGGGCGCGGCGGTGGCGCTGTAGATGACAAAACGCAGGTTGATGATGAAGGCGGTGAGCACCACCACGAAGCCCGGCGCGCCCGACACCAGCAGGGGCAGCGAGGCGATCTGCGCGGTGCCGGCGAACACCATGGTGGTCATGGCCACCGCCGCGGCGGCCGACAGCCCCGCCGCCTTGGTGGCAATGCCGGTGACCAGGCCGAAGGGTATGGTGCCGAACAGGAAAGGCAGCACGGCGCGCATGCCGCCGAGATAGGCCTCACGTCCGGACCGGTATTGCCTGCCGCCCGCCTCCGCTGCCGGATGCCGCGCGCTTTCGTGCTCGACTTCTTCGGCAGCCGGGTCGGCCTTGAGCGCGCCGGCGATTTGCGCCGGGTCCGCCGACTCCGGCGGCTGCGCAGTGCCGCCCATGCTCATGCGATGGCGACGGACAGGCGGCGGAACCTGGCCAGCCAGAGGATGGCGCAGGAGACAATTACCAGGAAGGGCAGCGCGCCGTAGTTGAGGATATCCCAGCCCTTGGAAGTCACCAGCGCGCCGGAAGAAAACGAGGAGGTCGCCATGGTGAGGAAGATCATGAAGTCGTTGGCGCCCTGCACCTTGGTCTTTTCTTCCGGGCGATAGGCTTCGGTGAGCAGGGTGGTGCCGCCGACGAACAGGAAGTTCCAGCCCAGGCCCAGGGTCATCAGCGCGATCAGGAAGTGATGCAGCTCCACGCCGGAGAGCGCGATGCCGACGCAGGCAAACATCAGCAGGGCACCGGTGAACATGATGTTGAGTACGCCGAAGCGCCGGATCAGCGAGCCGGTGAAAAACGACGGCAGGAACATGCCCACCACATGCAGGGTGAGCACATGCGCCGAGTCGGAGAAGGTAAAGCCGCAGGTCTTCATGGCGATCGGCGTGGCCGTCATCAGCAGGTTCATCACACCGTAACCGATCACCGCGCCCCCGCAGGCGACGATGAACACCGGCTGGCGCATGATTTCGGCCAGCGGCCGCCCGCCGGCGGCACGCTCGGCGGCGCTCTGTGCCGGAAAACTGATCTGCCGCAGCACGAACAGCGTGAGAATCGCCGGCACCACCAGCGACAGGTAGGAACCAGCGTAGGTAACGGCCAGCCAATCCTTCGAATAGCTCGCCAGGTTGGGACCGACAATGCCGCCGACAATGCCGCCGGCCAGCACCAGTGAAATCGCGCGCTCCTTGAAACCGGTGCCGGCCACTTCCGCAGCCGCGAAGCGGTAGAGCTGGCCGCAGGCGTTGTAAACCCCCACCAGCGCCGCACCCATGCAAAGCACCGGAAACACCCGGTAGTAGGCCCCGCCGGCGCAACACACGACGCCGACCATGCCGAACAGGGTGCCGACAGTAAAGCCGATGTTGCGCCCGTAGTGCTTCATCATGCGCGCGATCGGCGCGGTGGCGATGGCCGAACCAATCACGTAGGAAGTCACCGGCAGGGTCGCCAATGCGACCGAAGGCGCCAGCACGAGGCCGACCAGGCCATGAACCGCGATCATGGTGGTGTTGTTGACGAACAGCAGCGCCTGACAGCACATCAAGAGGAAAACGTTGCGCTTGGCCGTTGCTTCGGCGCCGGGAGTGGAGGTCATGGAGATTGTCTGGAGGGACGGCGATGCGTCGTTATGATTGTCGAATACCCGCGCAGTATAAGCCGACCATGATGCAGGCCCAAGCCGGCAAACGCTACTCGCCTTCGTAGGCGCTTTGGCGGATTTCCACCAGCGCGCCGTTGACGAGTTTTAATACCTTCAAGTTGCCGCCACTGAAATAGCGCGCGCGGATAATGATTTCGTCGATGCCGTCGCCGTCCAGGTCAACCGCGGCCACCGCCTGCGCGACGAAACTGCCGGCGCGATTGGTCGCCACTCCGCCGCTCGGGCCCGCGAGATACAGCGGCACCCCGGCTGCTTTTTCGCTTTGCTCATGCAGGATCAGGTTCAGGGTGTTGTAGGCCTCGCCCTTGCCGTCGTCGATGGCGCCGACCAGGCTCAGGTTTTGCGGCGCCGCGCCTTTTTCCAGCACAGCGTGGAAGCTTTGGCCGTAGACCTCGGTGTAACCGGGCAGCAGTTTTTCCACCTGCTTGCGCCACGCCACAGGCGCGTTCTCCATCGCTGCGAATCTTCCATCCACCGGCACCGCGCTGCCATAGGCGCGCCAATCTTCAGGCGCGATGCGCAAGTCCAGGCGGCGCGGCGGCAGGGTGGCAATCGCCAACGTGTCTTCTTCCGCCACATAGCCCGGCGCCTCGGTGCCGGCCTCGGCGAAGTACCAGCAGGCGCCCTGCTCATGCTCGTCGTCGCGCGCGATCGCCGCCACCCGCGGCAGCACCCGCTCGACGTAGCGCCCGCGCAGGTCGGATACACCGAACAGCAGGCGCGCGCCCGGCGGCACGAAAGCATCGGGCTTGAGCGGGCCGGCCAGCACGCTGCCGGCCGCCTGCGGCTCGCGCTTGAACGCGGCCTCGCGCGCAGCGCAGGCTGCGCGGCTTGCCGGCAATTCGAGAAATGCATGATTGCGGGTATCGACAAAGCCGATCCACCATTGCGCCGCGCCCGGCACCTGCGCGACGCCATTGCCGGCCAGGCCGCACAGCAACAGCAACAGCAAACTGCTTATGGCACGCGCAGGACTCAAAAATCCTCCTCCGCCATCGGGCTGTCGGAGAGCCGCGCCTTTTGCTTCCACAGCAGCCAGCCGCCCCAGGCCAGCGCCGCCAGCATCATCGTCCAGCCCAGCGCGGCGAAGCCCAAGCCGATGCCGCGCGCGTGGCGCAGCAGGCCCATGTCGCCGAACAGGTTTTGCCAGTCGTGCCGGTCCTGGTCCGCGCCGGTGCCGCCGCCCAGCAGTTGCATATGCGGATCAAAAGCGTCGTACATGTAGACCGCCACGTCGACCACCGAAAAACCGGCGAGCCAGAAAAACACCGCCGCGCCGAAGGGGTCGCGCCGCTTGACCAGCAGGGCGCCGGAAAGAATCAGCGGCATCAGCACCTGGTTCAGCGAGCCGCCGAGGATGGTGATGAACCGGCCGAACAGCATGAAGATCACGTGCCCGGCCTCGTGGAAAATCAGCAGCACGCCGTGCAAAAACCTGCTGGCGTATTCGCCCTCCGCCACGTGGGAGTCCTTGAACAACCAGACGCTCCAGAGCGCCACCACCGCGAGCGTCACGCAGCGCGCGTGCCAGTTGATGCTGGAGACTTCCCTGGGCACGTGCACCAACAGGCTGTGCGCATAGCCCAGCAGCGTACTTTCGTCGATCTCGTCTTCCTCGGACTGCGGCCGGCCCCGGGCCTCGATTGGCACAGCGGCCATGGCCACTGCCGCGGCCGGCATCGCCGGGGCGGCGTCGCGCGCCGCGATTTTCGCCAGGATCACCCCGCAGCCCGGGCAGGCGACGGGCGAGGCCTGGTTTTCCGGCAGGGGCGCATGGCCGCATTTCGGACACTTGGCGTACATCGCGGCCCCTGGGCTCCCCTCGGCATGGCGCATAAGCAGCCGGAGCCCCGATTATAGGTGCGAATCCGCTAAAATATGGGGTTTCCGCGGTTACATGCATGCAGTAACCCGCAATTCATACCTATACCTCTGGAGATTACGCATCATGTCGATGGCCGACCGCGACGGGTTCATCTGGTTCGATGGCAAGCTGGTGCCCTGGCGCGAAGCAAACACCCACGTCCTCACCCATTCGCTGCATTACGGCCTGGCCGTATTCGAGGGTGTGCGCGCCTACAAGACCGTTTCGGGCACCCAGATCTTCCGCCTCGCCGAGCATATGGACCGCTGGTTCAACTCGGCCAAGATCTACATGATGGACATGCCCTACAGCAAGGAAGAGATGATGGAAGCGCACAAGGAAGTGGTGCGCGCCAACAAGCTCGAGTCCTGCTACCTGCGCCCGATCGCCTATTACGGCTCGGAAAAAATGGGCGTCTCGCCGGTCGGCAACACCGTGCATATCGCGATCGCCGCCTGGCCCTGGGGCGCCTACCTTGGCGAAGAAGGGCTGACCAAAGGCATCCGCGTCAAGACCTCCTCCTATGCCCGCCACCACGTCAACGTGACGATGGCGCGCGCCAAGCTCTCCGGCACCTATACCAACTCGATTCTCGCCAACCGTGAAGCCACCATGCACGGCTATGACGAGGCCCTGCTGCTGGACGTCGACGGCTTCGTCGCCGAGGGCGCCGGCGAGAACGTGTTCGTGGTCAAGGATGGCGTCATCTGCGAACCGGAAATCGCCTCCGCGCTGATGGGCATCACCCGCGCCTCGATCATCGCCATCGCCAAAGACCTGGGCCTGCAAGTGGTCTCCAAGCGCATGACGCGCGACGACATCTACATCGCCGACGAGTGCTTTTTCAGCGGCACCGCCGCCGAAGTGACGCCGGTGCGCGAGCTCGACGGCCGCATCATCGGCGCCGGCAGCCGCGGCCCGATCACGAAAAAAATCCAGAGCGCGTTTTTCGATATCGTCAACGGCAGGAACAAGAAGTACGCCAAGTGGCTGAGCCCGGTCGCCGCCGCCAAGGGCGCCGGCAAAGCAGCTTCGAAACCGGCCGCCAAGAAGGCCAAGCCGGCGGCGAAAAAGGGCAAGAAGTAGTCGTTTTTGCAACCCAAGCGGCGAGAGCGGATTGCGCTCTTGCCGTGCAGTCAGGAGTTTGACGATGAGCACGACTCAGCAGGCGGCAGTGGAGCTGGAAGCGAAAGACCTCCCGGCTTTTTGCCCGAACAAGGCGATGCCGCTGTGGAGCCAGCACCCGCGCGTGTTTCTCGACATCGCCACCGAGGGCCACGCCAAGTGCCCCTACTGCGGCACCGAGTACACCCTCAAGGGCGGCCCGGCCACGCACGGGCATTGAGAACTTGTCCGCAAATAGCCGGGGTCGGCTGGCGGACGATGTGAGCCAAGGGCAAGGCGCCGCGACTCCCCGCGCCCCCGTGAATTCCGGGCCGCAAGCATGAGCGCGCCGCGCCTGTTGATCGTCGCGCCCAACTGGCTGGGCGACAGCCTGATGGCCCAGCCCCTGCTTACCCGCTTCAAGGCGAAGGCGCCGCGCATCGCCATCGACGTGCTGGCGGTGCCGGCGGTGGCGCCGGTGTTTCGCCGCATGGCTGAAGTCGAGCAGGTCTACGAAGCGGACTTTCGCCACGGCCGCTTCGGCCTGGCCGAGCGCTGGCGCCTCGGGCGCCAATTCGCCGGGCGCTACAGCCAGGCGATCATCCTGCCCAATTCGTGGAAGTCGGCGCTGGTGCCGTTTTTCGCCAGCATCGATTTGCGCATCGGCTATATCGGCGAATCGCGCTACGGCCTGCTCAACCTGCCGCACCGCAATCCGAAAAGGAATGCGCCGCGCGCGCCGATGGCGCGCTTTTACGCCCAGCTCTCCGAAGCCCCCGGCAAGTCCCTCGGCGACGAGCTGACCCAGCCCTGCCTGATCAGCGACCCGGTGCGCTCGATCGCCGCCAAGGTCACTCTCGGCCTGAAACCGGTCGAGCGCCTGGTGGCCCTGTGCCCCGGCGCCGAATACGGCCCGGCCAAGCGCTGGCCCGCCGAATATTTCGCCAACGTCGCCAGCAAGCTGAAAGCGATGGGGGCCACCCCGATCGTGCTCGGTTCCCAGGCCGACGTACCCACGGGTCTCACCATCGAGCAGCTCTCGCACGGCGCCGCGCTCAACCTGTGCGGCAAGACCACGCTGGACCAGGCGATCGACCTGATCGCCGGCAGCACCGCCGTCATCACCAACGATTCCGGCCTGATGCACGTCGCCGCCGCGCTCGACGTGCCGCAACTGGCGCTGTTCGGTTCCTCCTCGCCCGAGCACACGCCGCCGCTGTCGGAGGCCGCCCGCGTGATCTACCTGGCCGTCGATTGCAGCCCCTGCTACCAGCGCGTCTGCCCGCTGGGCCATTTCAAATGCATGCGCGAGCTGACGCCGGAACTGGTGCTGGAAAACTACGTGGCACTCACCGGCGCCGCGGCTTGAAGCCGGCGGGTGAGGACGCACCCCGGGACGCACCCCGGGACGCACCCCGGGCGCTTTTGATAACATCGCCAGCAAGCCGGCATTCCCGGCCCCTTCTTGAGCCCGCGCTGCACCCGCGATGACCAGCAAACTCTTTCCCACGCCGCAGGACTGCGAAGCCGCTTTTTATGAAGCGCTGGAAAAGGCCGACCTCGAATTGATGATGACCTGCTGGTCGGAGGACGAGGAAGTGGTATGCATCCACCCCGGCGGCGCCCGCCTGGCCGGGCACGCGGCGATCCGCGAAGCCTGGCGCCAGATGTTCACCGGCGGCCCGCGCCTGACGGTGCATGTCGGCCAGGTGCAAGCGCTGCAGTCGATGATGATGGTGACCCACTCGGTGCACGAATTCATCGCCGCGC
>DATAZV010000132.1:0-12006 GCA_036271855.1 Burkholderiales bacterium | reverse complement strand
CGGCGTCAAAGTGCTCGAAGAGGAGAACGTGCCCGAAACCGTGCAGGTCCAGCAGACCATGGAAGGCATGATCCGGCAGGACGGCGCCAAGCTGATATTCGCCACTTCCTACGGCTACCTCGATCCGCACGTGCTGAAGATGGCCGAGAAATATCCCAAGGTGCGTTTTGTCTGGGCCGGCGTCTGGGGTCCGGGCAAGCGTCCGCCGAACGTGGGCAGCGTCTGGGGCTTTATCGACCAGCTCGGCTACCTTGGTGGCGTGGTGGCGGCACAAATGAGCAAGACCAAGAAGCTCGGCTGGGTTGCCGCCAAGCCGGTGCCGCAGGTGCTGATCGACATCAACGCCTTCACTCTGGGCGCGCGCTCGGTCGACCCCACGATCACCACGCGCCTGATTTTCACCGGCGACTGGTGGCTGCCGGTCAAGGAGGCCGAATCGGCCAACGCCCTGATGGACCAGGGCTGCGACGTGGTCGCCTGCGACAGCCAGTCGCCGCGCGTGGTGGTGGAGAACTCCGAAAAACGCGGAGTGATGACCCTGGGCTATCACGTCAACCAGGCGGACCTGGCGCCCAAGGGCTATCTCACCGGGATGGAGTGGGACTGGGCCACCCCCTATGCCCTGCACATCAAGGCGATGCAGCAGAACAAGCCGATGGTCAATGTGATGCGTGGCGGCCTGAAGGAAGGCTTCGTCAAGGCCTCGCCCTTCGGCACTGCCGTCACCCCGGCGGCGAAGGCCAAGGCAAGCGAGATCAAGGCGCGCATGCTGGCGGGCAAATACCCCATCTTCAAGGGCGAGATCAAGAACAACAAGGGCAGTGTCGCCATCCCCGCGGGCGAGGTGCACGAGCAGCCCGACCCGGTGCTCGACGGCATGAACTACCTGGTCGACGGCGTGCTGGGCACGATCTAACGCGCATAATCACGATTGGCCCGTGATTGAGGAATGTCGATGAGCGAGCATGAATGCACGCCTGGCTGCGGCCATCCGTCGCACGGAGCGGCCGCGCGGGCCGGGGAGGAACTGGCGCAGGCGCGGCACGATCTCGACGGGGAGTTTCCGGCTTCGGCCTCTGCACGCGCAATGGCGGCGCCGCTTATACCAGGCTCCATACCCACCGCCGGCATGCTGCGCCACCACTTCCTGCCGGCCAGCGACAAGACAGTGCACTGGGGGCATTTCAGCGCGGCGCTCAAGCCGCTCGTCGAAGCGGACTCCGGCGATTTCGTCACCATCGAGACCCTGACCCACCAGGCGCCCGACGACACCGAGCGCATGGTGCGCGGCGACCCCGGCGCCGAAAGCGTGTTCCGCTGGGATGCGCAACAGAAGAACGTCGACCGGCGCGGCGCCGGCCCGATGGACAGCCCGGTGGGCGCCGGCGGCGGGCTGGGCGCGCACGTCTGCACCGGACCCGTGGCCATCAAGGGAGCGATGCCCGGCGACGTGCTCGAAGTGCGCATCATGGACGTTAGCCTGCGCCCTTGCGGCAATCCGCAATATGCCGGCCGCGCCTTCGGCAGCAACGCGGCGGGCTGGTGGGGCTTTCACTACGGCGACACGGTGGAGGAACCGAAAAAGCGTGAAGTGATCACCATTTTCGAGCTTGATGCCACTGGCGAGCGCAACTGGGCGCGCGCCGTGTACAACTTCCGCTGGACGCCGCAGACCGACCCGTTCGGCGTGGTGCATTCCATCATGGACTATCCCGGCGTGCCGGTCGACCATTCGACCATCACGAAGAATTACGATGTGCTGAAGGACTACCGCATCCCGATCCGCCCGCACTTCGGGGTGATGGGCGTGGCGCCTGCCACCAGCGACCTGGTCAACACCAATCCGCCCAGCTTCACCGGCGGCAACATCGATAATTGGCGCATCGGCAAGGGCGCGACCATGTATTACCCGGTGGCGGCGGCGGGCGCGCTGTTTTCGGTCGGCGACCCGCATGCCTCGCAGGGCGATTCCGAGCTATGCGGCACAGCCATCGAATGCTCGCTCACCGGCACCTTTCAACTGATCCTGCACAAGCAGGCAAGCCTCCCCGGCACCGCACTCGAAGGGCTTACCTATCCTCTGCTGAAAACCCCGGATGAATGGATCGTCCACGGCTTCAGCTATGGGGATTACCTGAGCGAACTCGGGGCCAATGCGCAAAGCGCTATTTTCGAGAAGTCCTCGATGGATCGCGCCATGCGCGCCGCCTACCGCAACATGCGCCATTTCCTCATGACCACCCAGGGCCTGTCAGAAGATGAAGCCATCGCGCTGATGTCGATTGCGGTCGATTTCGGCGTCACCCAGGTGGTAGACGGCAACTGGGGGGTACACGCGATCGTCAAGAAAAGCCTGTTCCCGGATCGCGGCGCCTGAGGCGTTCCATCGTAGCGCAAGGCGGTGCCGTGGCATATTAGTTGCATCGACCACAGCAGACCCTATTCGCGATGGAGTCTTGCTGCCCGTGGACATCCGGCATTTCACCACCGAGTCGTACCCCCGACAGCAGCGCCCACACGCGTGGCGCGACGCTTTGGCCGGCTGCAAGCTGCGCTGCCAGGCAATCGCCGACGACAGCGCGCTGCACGGCAGCGTTTACGCCAGTACCCTGGGCAGCGGCCTGGAATTCATTCGCGTCGCCTCTTGCGCGCAAACCCTGAGCAATATGGACGGCTCGGCCGGCGTGGTCTGGCTGGCCCTGCAGCTACAGGGCGACGCGGTGTTCAACGACGGCAACTCGAGCATGCCGCTGGCTGCCGGCGACATTGCCCATGGACCTGCCGGCACGCACCTTTTAATGACCCAGGCCGGCGATTTCCGCCAGTTGCTGGTGCGGGTGCCGCGGCCGCTACTGGAGTCGCGCCTGCCGGCCCCCCTGCCCGCGCGGGCCGGCCAGCTTTCCGGGCGCAGCGGCATCGGGCGGGTGTTCGCGAATTTTCTCGGCTCGATCGCGGATTCGCTCGAAACCCTGGATGCCGGCCAGATGCTGCCGATCGAGCTGGCGCTGACCGAATTCATCGCCGCGACGCTCTGCGTGCAGGAGCCGGACGGCAGTGCGATGAGCCCGGGCCATAGCGCCAACTTTTTCCGTATTTGCCAGAAGATCGAATCCTCGCTGAGCAATCCCGAAGCCAGCCTGGCGCTCTTGGCGCGACAGGAGCGGGTGTCGGAGCGCTATCTGCAAAAGCTGTTCGAATCCACCGGGCGCACGTTTTCGACCTATATCCGCCAGCGCCGGCTGGAACGCTGCCGCGCCGATTTGATCAATCCGCTGTACGCGCGGCTGTCCATTTCGGACATCTGCTTTCGCTGGGGCTTCAATGACGCCGCGCATTTCAGCCATGCCTTTCGCGACCAGTATGGCGTCTCGCCGCGCAACTACCGGCAGGAAAGCGGCGCCGAGCTGTCGCGCCAGTTGCTCAGGCAAATCAGCCGCGGCTGGCCACTGGGATTCGCCGAACCGGCGCACAAGCGCGGCGCACGGGCCGAAGCGACACCCTCAGCAGGGGCAGCAGTCGCGCTGCGGGAACCGGAGCTGGCCGATGTGCGTTCCGCCATCGAGATTCCCGATCACGGCGCCGATGCGGACGGCACGGCCCGTCACCATTACCTGCCCGCCAACGCCCACACCATCCACTGGGGGTTTTTCAGCAAGTCCCTGGCGCCGGTGCTGGAGATCGATTCCGGCGACATCGTCACCATCGAAACCTTGACCCAGCATGCGTCGGACGACCACGAGCGCATGATCCAGGGCGACGCCGGTGCGGAGAGCGTCTTCCATTGGACCCGCGAGCGCAAGAACGTCGACCGCCGCGGCGCCGGCCCGGCCGACGCCTCGATCTACGGCCGCGGCAACGGCGAAGGCTTCGGCGTGCACATCTGCACCGGGCCGGTCTACGTGCGCGATGCCAAGCCGGGCGACGTGCTGGAGGTACGTATCCTCGACGTGCTGCCGCGCCTGTCGGCCAACCCCAAATATCCGGGTCGTACCTTCGGCAGCAATGCCGCCACCTGGTGGGGCTTTCACTACAACGAGTTGCTGACCGAACCGAAGCCGCGCGAAGTCGTCACCATCTATGAGCTCAACTGCGCCCATGGCGACAACTGCGCGCGGGCGGTGTACAACTTCCGCTGGATGCCGCAGCGCGACCCCGACGGCGTGCTGCATTCGACTATCGACTATCCCGGCGTGCCGATCGACCGCGACAGCATCGTCGAGAACCACGGCGTGCTGAAAAACATCAAGATTCCGGTGCGGCCGCACTTCGGCGTGATCGCGGTGGCGCCGAAAGAGGCGGAGATGGTCGATTCGATTCCGCCTTCCGACTTCGGCGGCAATCTCGACAACTGGCGCATCGCCAAGGGCGCCACCGTCTATCTGCGCGTAGGCGTGCCCGGGGCGCTGTTTTCGGTGGGTGATCCGCACGCTTCGCAGGGCGACTCCGAGCTATGCGGCACGGCGATCGAATGCTCGCTGACGGGCGTGTTCCAGATCATCCTGCATCGCAAGAAGGATTTGACCAACCAGCCCTACGCCGACCTCAGCTATCCGCTGGTGGAGACCGCCGACGAATGGGTGCTGCACGGCTTTTCCCATCCCAGTTACCTGGCCGAGCTGGGCGACAAGGCGCAAAGCGAGATCTACAAGGAGTCTTCGCTCGACCTGGCCATGCGCGACGCCTTTCGCAAGACCCGGCGTTTCCTGATGAGCGCCAAGGGCCTGACCGAGGACGAAGCTATTTCGCTGATGTCGGTGGCGGTGGACTTCGGCGTAACCCAGGTGGTGGACGGCAACTGGGGGGTGCACGCGATCATCCGCAAATCGCTGTTCGAGCCCTAGGCCGGTCAGCGATTGCGGACACGGCCGGGCCTATTCGCCTTTCGCGCCCGATATCTCGACCACGCGTTTCCAGATGCCGCGCTCACGCCGTGCCGCGGCAACCATGTCATCGGGCGTGCCGGGCATCGGCTCGAAACTGAATTCGGCCAGCTTGGCGACAAACTCGGGCTTTTTCAGCAGACTCACCAGTTCGCGGTTCATTCGCGTTACTACCTCGCGCGGTGCTTTCGCCTGCGCCACCAGGCCGAACCAGGCGCTGGTGGTCATGCCGGTGAAACCGGATTCGGCAAAGGTCGGCACCTCCGGCAACTGGAACCAGCGTTTGGCGGAACTGACGCCGATCGGGCGCAATTTGCCGGCGCGGATTTGCGGCAGCAGCTGCGGCAGGTTGTCGGTGGTGAACTGCACGTCGCCGGAGAGCAGCGCCTGCATCGCCGGGCCGTTGCCACGATATGGCGCGTGCAGGAGATCGATGCCGACGGTGGATTTGAACAGCTCGTTGAGCAGATGCCCGGCACTGCCGACGCCTGAGCTCGAATAGGAAAGCTTGCCCGGATTGGCGCGCCCGTAGTCCGCCAATTCGCGCACGCTGTGCACGGGCAGCGAGGGCACGACCACCATCACGTTGGGCGTCTGCGCCATCAGGCCGATGGGTGCAAAGTCGGTGTCTGGATCGTAACCGGGCTTGGCGTAGAGATACTGGTTGATCGCCATCATCGGCAAGGAGACGACCAGGAAGGAATGGTCGTCCGGCGCCGCCTTGGCGAAATAGCTGGCGGCGATGGTGCCATTGGCACCGCCACGATTCTCCACCACCACGGCCTGGCCGATGGCTACACCCAGGGTCTGGCCGACCAGGCGGCTGAGGATGTCGGTGGAGCCGCCCGGCGGATAAGGCACCAGGATGCGTACCGGGCGCGATGGCCACGCCGTTTGCGCATCGGCGCAATGAAACCCGAAAGCGAGCAGCGCGATGACTGCGATCTTTAGCAGGCGCATGGCTCAGTCCAGGGTCGTGCCGCTGCGCTTGACCACCGCGCCCCAGGCGGCGAACTCGGAGCGAATATAGGCATCGGCCTCCTCCGGACTCTTGCTGCTGCGCGGTAGTACCCCCAGCGTAGCGAAGCGCTGCTGCACCTCAGGGTTACCGACGATCTTGTTGATCACCTCGAAGTTTGTCTCGACCAAAGCCTTGGGCGTGCCCGCTGGATAAATCAGCATCAGCCAGGTCACGGCGTTGATGCCGTTGTAGCCGAGTTCGGCGAGCGTCGGTACGTTGGGGATCCACGCCAGGCGCTTGGTGGTGCCGGCGGCGAGCGCGCGCAGCTTGCCCGACTGCACGAAGGGCTGCACCGCAGGCGCGCTTTCCAGCGCCATCGACACGTTGCCGGCGATCACATCGGTGATACCTTGCGCGCTGCCTTTGTAGGGCACGTGCGCCACGGTGATGCCGGCCTGACGCTTGAATTCTTCCATCGCCAGATGCGAGACCGTACCGTTGCCCGAGGAGGAGTTGGTCAGTGTATTGGGATGCGCCTTCGCATACGCCACCAGCTCGGCGATATTTTGTACCGGCAGCGAGGCATTGACGACCACTACAAAAGGCAGGTCGCCGACCAGGCCGACGGCCTCGAAGTCCTTCAGCGCGTCGTAAGGCACGCTCTTGTAGAGATGCGGATTGGTCGCCATCGCCGACATGTGGACCAGCATCATGGTGTTGCCGTCCGGCGCCGATTTGGCGGTGATACCCAGCGCCAGGCTGCCGCCCTGCCCCGGCCGATTGTCGACTACATAGGCGTTGCCGGTGGCGACTTGCATTCTTTCCGCCAGCAGTCGCGCCACCGTGTCGGTCGCCTGCCCCGGCGGAAAGCCGATGATCATCTTGATCACCTTGCCGGTGGAGGCGGCCTGCCCGTGTGCATTCAATGCGCTCGCGCCCAACGCCGCTCCCGTTGCCAGCAAAAAGTCCCTGCGCTTCCAGTTCCCTTGTCCCATGTTTGTCTCCGTTGAGGTTGTGTTTTCAGCGGTGTGCGGTCTTGGCCGCACCGATCGTTTAAGGCGAAATCAATGCTTGCGCTTCATCTCGGCGGCGGTATTCACCATCGAATGGATGCTGCGCGCATAGTCGATGGCGCCCAGTTCA
Organism: Burkholderiales bacterium; assembly: GCA_036271855.1. Lineage (GTDB taxonomy): Bacteria > Pseudomonadota > Gammaproteobacteria > Burkholderiales > JAEUOS01 > JAQGMJ01. The sequence goes on along the minus strand of DATAZV010000132.1, from coordinate 5,022 downwards.
TCCATGCGCGGCGCCACGTGCAGGTATTCCTTCAGGCCGAGAATCGCCGGGCGCGGGCGGCTCAGCAGCACCTTGCAGAATGCCTCGGTCTCTTCGTTGAGCTTGGCGGCCGGCACCACGTTGCTCACCATGCCGTAGAGCAGCGCGCGCTGCGCGTCGATGAACTGGGTCGAATAGGCCATCCACATCAGCGCGTTGCGGTTGACGCGGTCGTACATGGCCGACATGACCATGGTCGGCATGACGTTGTGGCCGATCTCGGGAATGTTGAAGGTGGCGGTGTCGCTGGCGAAGGAGACATCGCACAGGGAAGCAATGGCGGCGCCGAAGCCCATCGCCCTGCCCTCGATGGCGGTGACGATAGGCACCAGCGAATTGCGGATTGCCTTGTAGCTGTTGAAGATGCCGTCGTACTCGGGGCGCCGCGAATAGGCTTCGGTGGCAGGCGGCGGCGAGCCGGGGTCGCGCACGCGGCCGGTGCAGTAGTCGGGCCCGATGCTCTTGACCAGCACCAGGTCCGAAGTCTTGTGGGCGCTGTTGAGCGCATCGACGAACTCGTTGGCCATCGCATCGGAGATGCCGTTGTCTTCGGGGCGATTGAAGGTGACGCGCAGAATGCGGCCGTCTTGTTCTATCAGCAGTTGTTCGCTCATGGTGTGTTCCGGAAAATATGGTTGATGGGGAAAGGATTATTGATCTGGCTGCTTCAGCCTGAATTCTTTTCGGCGCGCGCCAGCGCGTGCCACAGAGCATACGGGGTCATCGGCAAGGCGTCGATGCTCGCGCCTACCGGCGCCAGCGCGTCGTTGATCGCGCTGGCAATCGCCGCCGGGCTGCCGAGGTAGCCGGCCTCGCCCGAGCCCTTCTGGCCGAATTCGGTCAGCGGCGACGGCGTGCAATGGTCGACGATGGTAATCGCCGGTACTTCCTTGGAACTCGGCAGCAAATAATCCATGAAGGTGCCGGCGAGCAACTGGCCATCATCGGAAAAGGTGAACTTTTCCATCAGCGCCGCGCCCAGGCCGTGGGCGATGCCACCGTAGGTCATGCCGTGGACCACGTCCGGGCTGATCATCACGCCGCAGTCGTGGCCGCAGACGTAGCGATGAACGGTGACTTTGCAGGTTTGCGGATCGACGCTCGCCAGCACCAGGTGCGATTCGAAGGAATGGCAGGGATACATCTGCACCCGGCCATCGGGGGTCGGCAGCTTGCCACCGGTGGGCACTTCCAGCACGAATTTTTCCTGCAGGCCGGGCTCATCGCCCTTGGGCATCTGGTGGATTTTGCGATGGGCGATTTCCACCAACTGCCCCCAGCTGAGGCGCTTGGCGGAGTCCGCTTTGGCCGCGATGTTGCCATCCTGATAGACCAGTTCGGATTCGGGCAACCCGAGGTTATGCGCGGCGATGCGCATCAGCTTGGCGCGCAGCTTTTTCGCCGCGCCGGCAGCGGCGCCGCCCAGCATGATGGCCATGCGGCTGCCCACCGGGCTGTTCGAGGGCAAGGCATTGAGCGAGTCGGCATGCAGCACACGGATACTGTCCGGCTCGCGGTCCAGCACCTCGCCCACCACGGTGGAGACCAGCGTTTCGTGCGCCTGTCCTGAAGTCGATGTACCCATCAAGGCGGTAATCGACTCGTTAAGGTCAATGCGGATCAGGCAGGAATCCATCCACGTGGTGGTCTGGTTCTTCGGATTGAACAGCGGCTCGAAGGCCGAGTTGCCACCGGAAGGTTCAAGGCAGGTGGAAAAGCCGATACCGGCCAGCTGCCCGCGCGCGCGCAAGGCGTCGCGCTGCTTTTCGATTTCCGCCAGCGGCGCGGCGTCCAGCGCCTTGCCGAGGACGGTGGCATAGTCGCCGGAGTCATAGGTAGTGCCGCTGGGGATCAGGTAGGGGAATTCGTCCTTGCCGATCAGGTTGCGCCGGCGCAGTTCGACGCGATCCAGTTTCAGATAGCGTGCGACCTTGTCGATGCCCGACTCGATGGCGTAGTTGGTGGGCGCCTGGCCGAAACCGCGCACGGCTTCCTGCGGCGTCTTGTTGGTCATCACCGAAATGGCTTCGTATTGCACGCTGGCAATACGGTACGGCCCGACGATGGCGCCCACCGGTTTGCCCAACTGCAGCGGCGAGCGGCCGGCGTAGGCGCCGACGTCATCCACCGCGCGCATGCGCATGGAGCTGATTACGCCCTGGCCGTCAAAGGCCAGGCTGACGTCGAAAATCCGGTCTGGCCCCTGCATGTCGCCACCGCGCATGTTTTCCAGCCGGTCTTCGATGAAACGCACCGGGCGGCCGGTCTTGCGTGCGAGGTAACCCACCAGCACCGCATGCTTGAGGCCGCGCTTGACGCCGTAGCTGCCACCGACATCCACATCGAAATGCACGCGCACCGCATTGCCCGGCATGCGCAGGGCGCGGGCCAGTTGATCGGGAAATTTCGGCATCTGGATCGAAGCCCAGACGTCGAGGATGCCGGTGGCGTCGTTCGACCAGGCGCTGACGGCGAAAGTCTCGATCGGCACGGTGGAACTGCGCGCCCAGCGCACGCGGTAGGAAAGTTTGTGGGGCGCGGCGGCGAAATGCGCGTCCACCTCGCCCCAGTCGAACACGCGGCGAAAGATGATGTTCGACCCATTGGCCGGATGCACCATGGGTGCGTCCGCCAGCAGCGCCGCTTCCGGATCGACGATGTGCGGGATCGGCTCGTATTCCACCTCGACCAGTTCGGCCGCGTCCTCGGCCAGCGCGCGGCTTTCGGCGACGATGGCGACCACCCATTCGCCCGAGTAGCGCGCCACTCCATGCGCCAGCGGATAGCGCTTGACCTGCGGCGCATCCACGCCCGGCAGCATCGCCTCGGTATTGGCGTTGAGTTCCTCGCCGGTCAGCACCGCATGCACGCCGGGCATGGCCAGGGCCGCCGCGGTATCGATGGAAATGATTTTCGCGTGCGCATGCGGGCTGGCGACAATCGCCACGTGCAGCAGGCCCTGCAACTGAATGTCGGCGGCGTAACGCCCCTTGCCGACCACAAAGCGGCGGTGCTCGACCGCGCGGCGATGCCGGCCGATGTAGCGAAACTTACGCGGCTCAGTCATGCGCCCCACCCTCGGGGCCTGTGGCGTATTTGACCGCGTCCACAATCTGCTGGTAGCCGGTGCAGCGGCACAGGTTGCCACTGATCGCTTCGCGGATTGCCGCTTCGTCCGGATGCGGGTCGCGGGCCACCAGGGCGTGGCAGGCAATCAGCATGCCGGGGGTACAGTAGCCGCATTGCATCGCATGCTTTTCGCAAAATGCATCCTGGATCGCCGACAGCCGGCCGCGCTCCGGCGCCAGTCCCTCGACGGTGGTCACCGACAGGCCGTCGGCCTGTACCGCGAACATGCAGCAGGAGCGCACCGGGTCGCCGTCCAGCAATACCGAGCAGGCGCCGCAGACACCATGCTCGCAGCCGATATGGGTGCCGGTGAGAAACAGGGTGTCGCGCAGGAAGTCGACCAGGGTGGTGCGCGGCTCAACCTGTGCTTCGCGCGTCACACCGTTGACCTTGATGGCAATGCTGGTGAGAGGGGTCTTGCTCATTTCCGGCTTTCGAAAGAGGCAGTAGCGGCCTGTGCCGCCTGGCGCAGTACCCGCGCGATCAATATGGTGGCGAGATGGCGGCGATATTGCGCGCTGGCGTGCGGGTCGTTGCCCGGCTCGCACTGCGCCGCCGCATCGGTGGCGACACCGCGCAGCAGATCGTCGTCATCCAGGCGCTGGCCGATCAGGCGCTCCGCAACGCCGGGAAAGACCCGCGGTACGCCGTCAACGCCGCCGGCGCCGAAGCTGGCGCGGCGGCAGACGCCCGCTGCATCCAGTTGCACTTGCGCGGCGGCGGAGGCCAGTGCAAAGTCGCCATGGCGGATCGCCACTTCGTCGAATGCCGCGCCGGTGCCCTGCTTTTGCCACACCGGCCATTCGATGGCGGTCAGGCATTCGGTGGCGGCAGTGTCGGAGAACATCGGCCCGAGAAAGAATTTGTCGATCGGCAGCACGCGCTCGACTTCGGCGCTTTTGAAACGCAGCTGCGCATCGAGAATCAACGCAGCCAGGGGCAATTCCGCCGAGGGGTCGGCATGCACCAGGCTGCCGCCGACGGTGCCGCGATTGCGTGTTTGAGTGTGGCCGATCCAGGCCAGGGCGCACTTCACCAGCGGCAGTTGCGCGTGCAGTTCAGTGTCGTCCTCGACCGCCCGTTGGCGTGTGCCCGCGCCCATCACCACACTGTCCGCGCCGCGTTGCAGGGATTTGAGTTCCTGCAGGCGGTTGATGTCGACCAGCAGCGCCGGACGGGTCAGGCGCATCGCCATCATCGGCACCAGGCTCTGGCCGCCGGCAATCAACTTGGCCTCATCGCCATGCTGGGCGAGCAATTCGAGCACTTCCCCGAGCGAATCGGGGCGCGAGTAATCGAAGGCGGCGGCTTTCATCTCAGGCGCCCCTGCTTCGCGGCACCGCGAGCAAATCTATCGCCGATAGCTCATTGCCAGATGCTGCGATGCAGCACTTATCGTTACATATCCTCATAGCCAATAGTGTGGCCGAAATGACGATAGCGCGCCAACAGAGTATTCTTCACATGGCGTGAGATAAACTCACGATAAACCGAAATCCCAGGCGCGTAAACCCGAATTTCCCGTCCATGCGAAAACTACCCCCGCTTAACGCGGTACGGTCCTTCGAAGCCGCCGCGCGCCATGTCAGCTTCACCAAGGCCGCGGCCGAACTGAATGTCACGCATGGCGCGGTCAGTCGCCAAGTCGCCCTGCTGGAACAATGGCTGGGCGTCGCCCTGTTCCGGCGCTCGGCTTCGCAACTGGCGCTGACCGAGGCCGGCCGCGCCTACCTCGCCGAGGTTTCGGGTGTGCTGGACCGGCTGGCGGTGGCTTCGATACACGTGAGCCAGCAGGCGACGCCGGCGGCGATCACGGTCAGCGCGCCACCTACCTTCACCATGCGCTGGCTGATC
>DATAZV010000131.1:0-24033 GCA_036271855.1 Burkholderiales bacterium | reverse complement strand
AGGCTGTCGGCATCCTTGACGTCGCGCAGCTGGCCACGGGTGGCGTCGCCGTTGGGCGGCTCGAACTTGATGACGTCGGCGCCCATCCAGGCCATCAGCTGCGTGGCCGTCGGACCCGCCTGCACGTGGGTCATGTCGAGGATGCGGAATCCCTTGAGTGCTTCCATTCTTTTCTGATCTCCAAAAATGCTTCGGCACCCCGGCAAATCCGGGGCCAAACCGGGATTTTGACTTATTTCTTCTTTGCCGCTTGCGGATTCAGGCTGGTGATGCGGCCGCTTTCGGTGCCGGCGCCTTCATCGATCACCGCGTTGATCAGCGTCGGCTTGCGCGAGCGGATCGCCTCTTCCATGGCGCTGCGCAATTCCGCCGGGGTGGTGGCATGCACGCCGACGCCGCCGAAGGCCTCGATCAGCTTGTCATAGCGCGCGCCCTTGACGAACACGGTGGGCGCCACGTCCGAATGGCCGGTGGGGTTGACATCCTTGCCGCCGTAGACGCCGTTGTTGTTGAGGATCACCACGCACACCGGCAGGTTGTAGCGGCAGATGGTTTCCACTTCCATGCCGGAGAAGCCGAAGGCGCTGTCGCCTTCGATGGCAATCACCGGCAGGTTGGTTTCGATGGCGGCGGCGACGGCGAAGCCCATGCCGATGCCCATGATGCCCCAGGTGCCGACGTCCAGGCGCTTGCGCGGCTTGTACATGTCGACGATGCTGCGGGTGAAGTCCAGCGCGTTGGCGCCTTCGTTGACCAGCATGGCGTCCGGGTTGGCCTTGACGATGTCGCGCACCACGTTGAGCGCGCTGTGGAAGTTCATCGGCGCGGGGTCCTTCGTCAGGGTCTCGGCCATCTTCGACAGGTTTTTGTCGCGGCGCTCGCCGATCGCCCCGGTCCACTCGGCCGGCGGCTTGGGGAAGCTGCCGTCGATGCCGGCGAGCAAGGCAGAAACGCAGGAGCCGATGTCGCCGATCACCGGCGCGGCAATCGCCACGTTACTGTCGATCTCGGTGGGCGAGATGTCGATCTGGATGAACTGTTTACCGTTCGGCGTGCCCCAGGTCTTGCCCTTGCCGTGCGACAGCAGCCAGTTCAGGCGCGCGCCGACCAGCATGACAACGTCGGCCTCGGCCAGCACGTAAGAACGCGCGGCGGCGGCCGATTGCGGGTGGGTGTCGGGCAACAGGCCCTTGGCCATCGACATCGGCAGGTAGGGAATGCCGCTTTTTTCGACCAGCGCCTTGATGTCGGCATCGGCCTGTGCGTAAGCGGCGCCCTTGCCCAGCAAAATCAGCGGACGCTTGGCGTTTTTCAGCAGGTCGAGGGCGCGCTTGACGGCTTCCGGCGCGGGGATCTGGCGCGGCGCCGCATCGACCACCTTGATCAGCGAATTCTTGCCGGCAACCGCGTCCATCGCCTGGCCGAACAGCTTGGCCGGCAGGTCGAGGTAGACGCCGCCGGGACGACCGGAGACTGCCGCGCGAATCGCGCGGGCGACACCCACGCCAATGTCGGCAGCGTGCAGCACGCGAAAGGCCGCCTTGCACAGCGGCTTGGCGATCGCCAGCTGGTCCATCTCTTCATAGTCGCCCTGCTGCAGGTCGACGATCTCGCGCTCGGAGGAGCCGCTGATCAAAATCATCGGAAAGCAGTTGGTGGTGGCATTGGCTAGGGCCGTCAGGCCGTTCAAAAAGCCGGGCGCCGACACCGTCAGGCAGACGCCGGGCTTTTGCGTGATGAAGCCGGCGATGGCGGCGGCGTTGCCGGCGTTTTGCTCATGGCGGAAGGAAATCACGCGCATGCCCTCGGCCTGCGCCTTGCGGGTCAGGTCGGTGATCGGAATCCCGGGCAGGCCGTAAATCGTGGTCAGCCCGTTGAGTTTCAGGGCATCGATGACCAGGTGGAAACCATCGGTCGTTGCACTCTCGGTTGCCGTGGCGGCGGGTGCTTCGTTCATGTTGCCCATTTCGGGTATCTCCTGGGGTTCCCCGGGTTGCGGCCAATGGCGACATTACTGCATGTCCGCCGGCCACCCCGGGGGTTGGATGAGAGAGCGCCGGCATGCTTGCGTGTTCGCGCCGGCGCTGCTTTCGCGCAAACGGGACTATAGAAACCCACTCCCGTATTGACCTTGATAGATGTCAAATAAGGCGGTTGACCCGGGTCAAGGCCACCCGGTTTGCCATCGATCCGCCCCGGCGGCCCGTGGGCCTTCCGGGGGTCCTGCACCTGCGGTTTAATTTGGGCGTGCCCTGGCATATAATTCGGCACTTGCCCCGGTACCACGCGGCACCCGAACTGCCTGACTCCGGCCCCTTCATGACCAGCATCGCCTCCCATCCGCAGCGCAACACCATCCGGGTGCAACTGAAGCAGAACGTCATCCTGCGCAAGGTGGAGGCACGTTTCTGGGACGAACTCGAGCCCAAACTGGAGATCTCCGAGTACGCCAAGGGCGCGATGATGGTGACCCAGGGTTCGGGGCAGATGGAGCAGTTTTTCATCCTCGAAGGCATCCTGAAGCGGGTGGTCGGCAATTCCGAAGGCAAGGAGATGATCCTGCGCCTGGCCGCCGAGACCGACATGGACACCAGCTACGCCGCCTGGCGCCTGGAGCAGCCCACCCCCTACTCCATCGTCGCGCTGACCAACTGCCGCGTCGCCAAGATGCCGATGGAAACCTGGGTGGAGTTCCTGGAACACCATCCGGACGTGAAAAACGTCTTCGAATACGAGATCATGCGCCTGATGTCGGAGGTGATGGCGCACACCATCACCCTGCACCTGCTCGACGCCCCCGGGCGCCTGGCCCGCTTCGAGCGCAAGCACGCCGACCTGATCGACCGCATCCCGAAAAAGGAACTGGCGGCCTACCTGAACATCACCCCGGAAACCCTGTCGCGGGTGAAGCCGAAAAAATAGCCGCCCGCCCGGCAGGCGAAAAAGGCGCCCCGCACGGGCGCCTTTTTTGTGGGCGAAATGCCGGAGCATCGCGTGCTCGGTTCCGGCGCCGCCCTTACGCGCCGGTGGCGGCCGGCTTGCCCTTGCCGCCGCCGCGCATTTTTTTCAGCAGCATCGCCACCAACGGCCAGAACAGCAAGACCAGCGATACCGTGGTCAGGCCGCCCACCAGGCCGTTGGAGAAGAGGATGCGTAAGTCCCCCTGCGAGGCCAGCATCGCCTGGCGGAACGATTCCTCGGCGCGATCGCCCAGCACGATCGCCAGCACCAGCGGCGCCAGCGGGTAATCGAGCTTCTTGAACACATAGCCGATCACCCCGAACAGCACCATCATATAGACGTCGAACAGCGAATTGTGCACGGTATAGGCGCCGATCGCGCAAATCACGAGCACCACCGGCGCGATGATCGAAAACGGAATGCGCAGGATAGCGGCAAAGAACGGCACGCAGGTAAGCACCACGATCAGGCCGGCGATGTTGCCCAGGTACATCGAGGCGATCAGGCCCCAGACGAAGTCGGGCTGCTCTGTGAACAGCAGCGGGCCCGGCTGCAGGCCCCAGATCAGCAGCGCGCCCAGCAGCACCGCGGCGGTGGGCGAGCCGGGCACGCCCAGCGTCATCATCGGCAGCAGCGCGCTCGTGCCGGCGGCATGCGCCGCCGTTTCCGGGGCCACCACGCCTTCGACCTGGGGGTCGTCGTCGCTGCCGAATTTCGAACCGTTCTTGCTCATGCGCTGGGCGATGCCGTAGCTCATGAAGGAAGCCGGGGTGGCACCGCCGGGCACGATGCCCATGAAGCAGCCGACCGCCGCCGAGCGCAAGCTAGTCATCCAGTATTTCGGCAGTTCCTTCCAGGTGTCGAGCACCACGCGCTTGTCGATTTTCGCCTGGATGCCCTTGAACTCCAGGCCCTCTTCCAGTGTCTGCAGGATTTCACCGATGCCGAACAGGCCGATCACCGCGATCAGGAAGTCGAAGCCCTTGATCAGCACCTCGGTGCCGAAGGTCATGCGCAGGGTGCCGGAGACGCCGTCCAGCCCGACGGCGGCAAAGCCGAAGCCCAGCATCATCGAGGCCAGGGTTTTCATCGGATTGCCCTTGCTCATGCCGATGAAGGCGCAAAAGGTCAGCAGGTAGACGGCGAAGAATTCCGGACCGCCGAACTTCAGCGCGAAGCGCGCGACCGCCGGCGACAGGAAAGTGATCAGCAGCACGCCGACTAGGGCACCGAAGAAAGAGGAGGTGAAGGCCGCCGTCAACGCGTTGCCCGCCCTGCCCTTTTGCGCCAGCGGAAAGCCGTCGAAGGTAGTGGCGACCGACCAGGGTTCGCCCGGAATGTTGAACAGGATGGAAGTGATCGCCCCACCGAACAGCGCGCCCCAGTAGATACAGGAGAGCATGATGATGCCGGAGGTGTGGTCCATCGAAAAGGTCAGCGGCAGCAGGATGGCGACGCCGTTGGCGCCGCCCAGCCCGGGAAGCACGCCGATGATCACCCCCAGCACCACCCCGATCATCATCAGCATCAGGTTGAAAGGCGTGAGCGCGACGGCGAAGCCGTGCAACAGTGCGTGGATCTCTTCCATATTTCTTTTCCGCTTAACTTAGGTAGCGCGTGACAGGCGATCGGCAAATGTGATTCATCGGACGGCGCGGGAATCCGGCTTGGCGCAGCCCTTGAAACGTTGGCTCAGTTCAGGTGCAGGAGAGCTTCAAGGGGGCCCTTGGGCAGGGGCACCTTGAACCAAAATTCGAACACCGCGAAAAACGCCACCATCACGATCACCGGCACGGCGATCGATTTGACCCAGGAATATTTGCCCAGCACGCGCATGAACCAGGCGATGAAAACGATCGAGGTGACGTAAATGCCGAGCCAGTCGATGAACGCGACGTAAACCACGGTGGGAAACAGCACGAACAGCACCAGCTTCAACTGGCCACGGGTGACGAAGGTCTCTGCCGACAGCGCGCGATTCATCACGCCGCGGCCGAAAGTGATGGCGCTGGAAATGCACAATATCAGGCCGACGTAGAAAGGAAAATAGCCGGGCTGCGGGCCGTCGTCGCCCCAGCGATTGCCCAGGCGCACGCTGTCGTAGACCACCAGCGCGCCGACGGCGAAGATCAATCCCGCCACCACCAACTCCATCGCCCGCACCGAACTTGCGGGTCTGTCTTCTTGCTGATTCATTCCTGGCACCTACGTTTTGTCGACAAAAGCTGCGGAAACAGGGAGTAAAGCTCCCAAAAAAACGTCATAAACCGAAATGCTGGCAAAAAAAGGCCCGGACGGTCAAAGTCCGGGCCGGGTGCGTCCTTATTTGCCGCCGGCCAGGAAGCCGGCTTCCCGCATCAGTTGCTGATGGCGCATTTCTTCCTTCGCCACCCAACTGCGGTATTCCTCGCCCTTCATGGTGGTGGGGTTGAGCGCGCCCTTTTCCAGATAGTCCTTCCAATCCGAGGTCGCACGCACCTTTTCCATCAGGTCGACGTAATACTTGGTCTGCTCGGCGGTCACCCCGGCCGGCATGAAAATGCCGCGCAGCATCAGGTATTCCACGTTCAGGCCGGAGTCCTTGCAGGGCGGAATGTCGTTCCACGACATGGTCTCGGTGACCTTGGCCTTGTAGGGCATGCGCGTCTTGTCGAACACGCACAGCGGACGCAGCTTGCCGCCGCGCCATTGCGCCACCGCCTCGATCGGGTTGTTCACCGAAGAGTCGATGTGATCGCCGACCAGTTGCACGGCAACGTCGCCGCCGCCCTTGAAGGGAATGTAGGTGAACTTCACCTTGGCCTGCTTCTCGATGGCCACGGTGATGATCTGGTCTTCCTGCTTGGAGCCGGTGCCGCCCATCTTGAATTTGTTCGAGCCGGCGGTACGCACCGCATCCACATATTCCTTGGCGGTCTTGTACGGCTTGTCGGCATTGACCCAGAGAACGAACTGGTCCAGCGCCATCATCTCCACCGGCGTCAGGTCCTTCCAGTTGAACGGCACGCCGGTGGCCATCGGCGTGGTGAACAGGTTGGACAGCGTGATGATGATCTTGTGCGGGTCGCCCTTGGCGTTCTTCAGGTCGAGGAAACCCTCGGCCCCGGCGCCGCCGCCCTTGTTGATCACCACCATCGGCTGTTTCATCAAGTTGTTCTTCTTGATGATGCCGTCGATCAGGCGCGCCATCTGGTCGGCGCCGCCGCCGGTCCCCGCGGGAACCACGAACTCAACCGTCTTGGTCGGCTCCCAGGCCGCCTGCGCCGGCGCAGCCAGGCCCAAAGACCCCATCAGTGCAGCCAATATGGATATTTTTCCCGCTAACTTCATCTCAACCTCCTGTTTGGTTTTCGACTCGACAAACGCGGGAAATTGTATTGCTTTTCCAGCACCTACGCAGAAGCGGGGCACTTTGGCGCGCCGCGCTTGAGCGAAAGTAGTCGCAATAAAGACGAGGATGCGCTTGAAGGAGGGGGGAGACGGCGGGCAGGAAGGCTCTGTCAACCCGACCCGGGCCCGTACCTGGGCACGTTCCCGATCGACCTGCACCTGCCACCTGCGAATGCGCCAACCCATTCTCCTTGGGGCGACCCCCCGGCTTTGCTGCCGCGGTTCCGTTTGCCGGGAGCCGCGCTGCGGCTCCGCTTGTGTCGTGGTCGTTTGTCTCTTCTGTTACCGGCCGGCACGCCCTTCGCATTCCGCGAAGGCGCCGTTTTTGACTACGCCTGGCCTGACTGTCCTGCTGTTTCCTTCTACAACTTGCCGCCTACTGCCGCCGACATGCTTCTTAGAACAGTCCCACTACCTTACCGTCGTCGGTGAGGTCGATGATTTCCGCCGACGGCACCTTCGGCAGGCCCGGCATGGTCATGACGTCGCCGCAGACCATCACGATGAATTCGGCACCGGCGTTCAGGCGCACCTCGCGGATGTTCAGCATATGGCCGGAGGGGGCGCCGCGCAATTGCGGATCGGTCGAAAACGAATACTGGGTCTTGGCCACGCAGACCGGGAAGTGGCCGTAGCCGTCATCCTGCAGCTTCTTGATCTGGCCGCGGATCTTCGCGTCAGCCGTTACATCGGCGGCGCCGTAGATCTTGGTGGCGATCTTTTTCATCTTGTCCCACAGCGTGTCGCTGTCTTCGTAGACGAAAGAGAATTTGTTCGGGGTTTCGCACAGCTTGACCACTTCCTTGGCCACTTCCGCCGCGCCCTTGCCGCCTTCGGCCCAGTGACGCGCCAGCACCACCGGAACGCCGAGCTTGCCGAGCTTGTCACGCAGGAGCGCGTGTTCCTTGTCGGTGTCGTGGATGAAGTGGTTGATCGAAACCACGCAGGGCAGGCCGTAGTTCTTGGTCACGTTGTTGACGTGGCGCTCGATGTTGGAAATGCCTTTTTCCAGCGCGTCGAGATTCTCGGTATTGATGGTCTTGAGATCCGCGCCGCCGTGATACTTGAGCGCGCGCACGGTGGCGACGATCACCACCGCGGAGGGGCGCAGGCCGGTCTTGCGGCACTTGATGTCGATGAACTTCTCGGCGCCGAGGTCGGCGCCGAAGCCGGCCTCGGTCACCACGTAGTCGGCCAGCTTCAGGGCGGTTTGCGTCGCGATCACCGAGTTGCAGCCGTGGGCGATGTTGGCGAACGGGCCGCCGTGGATGAAGGCCGGGCTGTTTTCCAGGGTCTGCACCAGGTTCGGCGCCAGCGCGTCTTTCAGCAGCACGGTCATCGCGCCATGCACCTTCAGGTCGCGCGCGCGCACTGCCTTCTGGTCGCGGGTGTAGCCGATCACGATGTTGCCCAGGCGCTCCTTCATGTCTTTCAGCGAAGTCGACAGGCAGAAGATCGCCATCACTTCGGAGGCGACGACGATGTCGAAGCCGTCCTGGCGCGGGTAGCCGTTGGCCGGGCCGCCCAAGGCGATGGTGATGTCGCGCAGGCTGCGGTCGTTCATGTCGACCACGCGCTTCCACTGGATGCGGCGCACGTCGATGTTCAGTTCGTTGCCGTGATGGATGTGGTTGTCGATCGCCGCGGCCAGCAGGTTGTTGGCCAGCGCGATGGCGGCGAAGTCGCCGGTGAAGTGCAGGTTGATGTCTTCCATCGGCACCACCTGGGCATAGCCGCCGCCGGCGGCGCCGCCCTTCATGCCGAACACGGGCCCAAGGGACGGCTCGCGCAGGGCGATGATGGCTTTCTTGCCAATGAAGTTGAGCGCGTCGCCCAGGCCCACGGTGGTGGTGGTCTTGCCTTCGCCGGCGGGCGTCGGGCTGATGGCGGTCACCAGCACCAGCTTGCCGTTGGGCTTGTCCTTCAGGGTCTCGATGAAATCGAGCGACAGCTTGGCCTTGTAGTGGCCATAGGGGACAAGATGGTCGTCGGAGATGCCCAGCTTGTCCTTGGCCACCTTGGAGATGCGCTCCATCTTGGCCGCTTGTGCAATTTCAATATCGGACTTTGGCATTCTTACAGTCTCCGTGAGTTTGTTGTCTTGACGATTGTGCGTGCGAAAAATCCAGCGCGACAAAATTTAGATTCGGGGTCGATTCGCAACCTTGATTGATATCAAGTTTGCGCAAGTGATTTTGGTTTTCTTGACGCGCGTCAACTTGATGCGCGCGGCACGATTTCGATTTACCGCCTCCACGCAAGCGCCAGTCCGGGGTGCCAACCAGGCAAAGGCGCGATGCGCGAACAAAAAAGCGGACCGCCCGCGCGGCCGCTTTTTGCACTCTCAGGGAATCACGCCGCTCCCATCGCCAGGCTCTTGCCGCCGCCATAGCTCGACAGCGGCAACACCGAGCCGCCCTTGCGGATTTTCACCGCGCAGTACTTGAACTCGGGAATCTTGCCGAAGGGGTCGAGCGCGGCGTTGGTCAGCAGGTTGGCCGCCGCTTCGTAATAGCAGAAGGGGATGAAAATCGCGCCGCGCGGCGTCGCCTCGTCGGCCCGCGCGGCAAGCGCCACCTCGCCGCGCCGCGACAGCACCGTGATGACGTCGCCCGGCTTGATCTTGAAGGCCTCGAAGTCCAGCGGGTGCAGCATGGCCACCGCGAACGGCTCGATGCGGTCCAGCACCGAGGCGCGCCGGGTCATCGAACCGGTATGCCAGTGCTCGAGCTGGCGCCCGGTGATCAGCACGTAGGGGTATTCCTTGTCCGGCCGCTCGTTGGCCGGGATCAGGTCGGCGGGCACCAGCTTGGCGCGGCCGCTGGCGGTCGGGAAGTTCTGGGTAAACACCACCGGGGTGCCGCGGTCGCCTTCCTTTTCCAGCGGGTAGGTCAGCGAATATTCCTTCGTCAGCCGCTCCCAGGTGATGCCGGCGATCGAGGGCATCGACTTGCGCATTTCGTCGAACACCTCGGCCACGCCGGCGTCCTCGCCCTGGTAGTTCCAGTCCAGGCCCATGCCGCGGGCGATTTGCTGCACGATCCACAGGTCCTGGCGGGCATCGCCGGGCATCTCCAGGGCCTTGCGGCCGAGTTGCACCATGCGGTCGGTGTTGGTCACCGAGCCGGTCTTTTCCGGCCAGGCCGAAGCCGGCAGGATGACGTCGGCCAGGTACGCCGTCTCGGTCATGAAAATGTCCTGCACCACCAGCATTTCCATGGCGGCGAGCGCCTCGCGCGCGTGGTTCAGGTCGGGGTCGGACATCGCCGGGTTTTCGCCCATGATGTACATGCCGCGGATCTTGTGCGGGTCGGAATCCGGCGCCAGCGCCTTGTGCATGATCTCGACCACGGTGTAGCCGGGTTTCTTGTCCAGCGGCATGCCCCAGAGCTTTTCGAAGCGGGCGTTGGCCTCGGGGTTGTCGACCCGCTTGTAGTCGGGGAACATCATCGGGATCAGGCCGGAGTCGGAAGCGCCCTGCACGTTGTTCTGGCCGCGCAGCGGATGCAGGCCGGAACCGGGCTTGCCGATCTGTCCGGTCATCATGCACAGGGCGATCAGGCAGCGCGCGTTGTCGGTGCCGTGGATGTGCTGCGAGATGCCCATGCCCCAGAGGATCATCGAGCCCTTGGAGGTGGCGAAGGTGCGCGCCACTTCACGGATGGTGGCCGCCGGAATGCCGCAGATCTTTTCCATCACCTCCGGCGCGTAGCCCTGCACGTTTTCGCGCAGCGCCTCGTAGCCGCTGGTGCGGTCTTCGACGAAGGCCTGGTCGACCAGGCCCTCTTCGACGATGGTGTACATCAGGGCGTTGATCAGGGCAACGTCGGTATCGGGCTTGAACTGCAGGTAGCGCCAGGCGTTGCGGTGCAGGTCGTTGCGCCGCGGGTCGGCGACGATCAGCTTGGTGCCCTTCTTGGCCGCGTTCTTGATCCAGGAGGCCGCCACCGGGTGGTTGGAACTCGGGTTGGCGCCGATCACCAGCACCACCTCTGCGTTCATCACGTCCGACACCTGGTTCGACACCGCCGCCGAACCCACGCCTTCGAGCAGCGCCGCCACCGAGGAGGCGTGGCACAGGCGGGTGCAATGGTCGACGTTGTTGCTGCCGAAGCCGGTACGCACCAGTTTCTGGAACAGGTAGGCTTCTTCGTTGCTGCCCTTGGCCGAGCCGAAGCCGGCCAGGGCGTAGTTGCCGTGCTTTTCCTTCAGGCCGCGCAGGCCGCCGGTGGCCACCGCCAGCGCCTCTTCCCAGCTGGCTTCGCGGAATACCTCGCCGATGGTCGCCGGGTCCATCAGGAAATCGGCGGTCTTTTTCACGCCGGCCTTGCGGATCAGCGGTTTGGTCAGGCGCTGCTTGTGGTTGACGTAGTCGAAACCGTAGCGCCCCTTGACGCACAGGCGCGAATGGTTCGCCGGGCCGTCGCGGCCCTCGACGAACAGAATCTTGTTGTCCTTGATGTTGTAGGTCAGCTGGCAGCCGACGCCGCAATAGGGGCAGACCGAGTCCACCTTCTTGTCCGGCACGACCATGCCGACGTTGTGCGCCGGCATCAGCGCGCCGGTCGGGCAGGCCTGCACGCATTCGCCGCAGGCGACGCAGGTGGAGTCGCCCATCGGGTCGTCGAGGTCGAACACGATCTTCGCGTGGTCGCCGCGCAAGGCGTAGCCGATGACGTCGTTGACCTGCTCTTCGCGGCAGGCGCGCACGCAGCGGGTGCACTGGATGCAGGCGTCGAGGTTGACGGCGATGCCGGGGTGGGTGAGGTCGGCGTTCGGGCTCAGGCGCGCCGCTTCCTTGAACGGCAGGCGCGCTTCGGTAACGCCCATCTTTTTCGCCCAGGTATCAAGCTCGGAATCCGGCTTGTAGGCCTTTTCGGGCATGTCGGAGAGCAGCAGTTCGAGCACCAGCTTTTGCGATTTTTCGGCGCGCGGCGAATTGCTGGTCACTTCCATGCCGGAGGTGGCGGCGCGGCAGCACGAGGGGGCCAGCACGCGCTCCCCCTTGACCTCGACCACGCAGGCGCGGCAGTTGCCGACGGCGCGCAGGCCGTCCTTGTAGCAAAGGTGGGGAATCTCCACCCCGCTGCGCTTGGCGGCATTGAGGATGCTTTCGCCGTCGAAGGCTTCGATGGTGGCGCCATTGAGCTTGAACTCGATGACTTCGGCAGGGACTTCGGATTTCACCGGTGCATTCATGCCGCACCTCCAATCTCGTGAGAAAAATGTTTGACGATGGAGCGGATCGGGTTGGGCGCCGCCTGCCCCAGGCCGCAGATGGACGCGTCGCCCATCACGACCGACAGGTCTTCGAGCAGCTCCTTGTCCCAGCCCTTTTCTTCCATCAGGTGCGCGGCCTTCGCCGTACCGACACGGCAGGGGGTGCACTGGCCGCAGGACTCGTGCTTGAAAAAGCGCATCATGTTGAGCGCCGCATCGCGCGCGCGGTCCTTGTTCGACAGAATCATCACCGCCGCCGAACCGATGAAACAGCCGAACGGCTGCAGGGTGTCGAAGTCCAGCGGAATGTCGCCCATGGTCGCCGGCAGGATGCCGCCCGAGGCACCGCCCGGCAGGTAGGCATAGAAGCTGTGGCCCGGCAACATGCCCCCACAATACTCCTCTATCAGTTCCTTCACCGTGATGCCGGCCGGCGCCACATGCACGCCCGGCTTGACCACCCGGCCGGACACCGAGAACGAGCGCAGGCCCTTGCGGCCGTTGCGCCCGTAGCCGGAAAACCATTCCGGCCCGCGGGTCAGGATGTCGCGCACCCAGTACAGGGTTTCGAAGTTGTGTTCCAGGGTCGGGTAGCCGAACAGGCCCACCTGCGCCACGTAAGGCGGACGCAGGCGCGGTTCGCCGCGCTTGCCTTCGATCGACTGGATCATCGCCGACTCTTCGCCGCAGATGTAGGCCCCGGCGCCGCGCCGCAGTTCAATCGGCGGCAAGGCGCAGGGCGGATCGGTTTTCAGTTTGGCGATCTCGCGTTCCAGCAACTCGCGGCAGCCGTGGTATTCGTCGCGCAGGTAGATGTAGACCGAGCCCACGCCCACCGCCCAGGCGGCGATGATCATGCCTTCGAGGAAGCGGTGCGGGTCGCGCTCGAGGAAGGCGCGGTCCTTGAAGGTGCCGGGCTCGCCCTCGTCGATGTTCACCGCCATCACCTTCGGGCCTTTTTCGGCGCGCACGATGCGCCATTTGCGGCCGGTGGGAAAGCCGGCGCCGCCCAGGCCGCGCAGGCCGGAGTGTTCCATTTTGGCGATCATCGCCTCGACGTCCTGCTTGCCGGCCAGGCACTGCGCGGCAAGCGCATAGCCGCCGGCCTTGCGGTAGGCGGCGTAGCCGGTGTAACCCGGGGCGATGTCGGTGATCGCGCCCGGCGTATTGGCGGGCTTGACGAAAGCGGCGGGGTCGAAGGCGGCGCGGTCGTTCGGGCGCGGGTGCTTGACGCTCTTTTGCTTGACCAGGCCGGCGACCTTCTCGACGGTGGCGCAAGCCACCGGATGCTGGCCCACCACCACCGCGGGGGCCTGCTCGCAGCGGCCGATGCAGGGGGCGGCGAGCACACGCACATCCTTACCCAGCAACTTGGGCAGGCGCGAGAGCAGGTCTTTCGCGCCGGCCATTTCGCAGGAAAGCGAATCGCACACCCGCACGGTGATGGCGGCCGGCGCGGCTTCGCCGTCGCGCAGGACGTCGAAGTGGTGATAGAAGGTCGCGACCTCGTAGACCTCGGCCATCGGCATATTCATTTCACGCGCCAGCGCCGTCAGGTGGCGGTTCGACAGGTGGCCGTAATGGTCCTGGATCTTGTGCAGGTGCTCGATCAGCAGGTCGGGGCGGCGCGGCTCGTTCTTCAGCAGGGCGCGCACTTCTTCCAGCGCGGCCGGTTCGGCCACGCGGCCCTTGGGTTTGGTCCGCAGACGCAATTGCTGCTCGACCGCCTGGAGCGGAATCAGATTTGAACTGCCCATGTGCGCTTTGAGTCCTCAGTTTTGTATTTGTTTCGTCGGCGCCCGCCCGATCTTGCCGGCATTCGGGCGCCGCGCGCCGGATGTGCCGTAAACAGCACATCCCCAATCTGGTGTCGAGAGTAGAAGGCGCGGGCCGGCGCGGCATTGACTCAAGTCAAAGGGCGGCGTCTGGAGCGGCCGGAACCGGTCCGAATCGGCAATCCGCCGGGCTCAGCGCCGCGCGCCGGCGGCGCGGCGATCAGAACTTGATCGGCGGGAACAAATCGTCGACTTCGCGGCTGTCGTCGTCCGGCGGCAGGGCTTCGAAGCCGCCGGTGAGGATGACGGTCTTGTCGAAGTCTTCGGGCTGCAACTCCTTCCCTTGCCTGGGCGCCTCGGGCTTGGGCATGCCGGGCTTGAAGGCCCCTGGTGCCGGGCGCGGAGCGGCAGCGGGCGCCGCGGGACGCGGGATCACCTGCACCGGCGGGGCCGGCGGCGGCGTGGCAACGGGCGCCGGAGCCGGCCGGGCGGCAACGGGCGCCGGGGCCGGCTTGGCGGCCGGCGCGGGGGCTGGCGCAGCGGCAGGCGCCGCCGGAATCGGATCGACCAGGTCCATCGGCGGCATCAATTCGCCCAGCAGTTGCTCCTCGGGCACGGGTGCTTCGCTGCCCGGCAGGAAGCCGCCGCTCAACTCCACCGTCTTGTCCATGTCGAAGGCCGGTTCCGGCTGCCCCGCGCCAGGATAGGCCGGCGGTGCACTGCTCATGAATTCCGGCGCCAGCGCCTGCGTGCTGTTCTGCACAATTTCCCGCACCGGCGGGCGCAGCGGGCGCTGCGGCGCAGCGGGCGCCCGGCCCGAGGGCATCGGCGGCGGCGCGTCGAAATTGGCGCCCATTTCGGTGGTCAGCAGCGGGCTGTCGAAGCGCGGCGGCTGGTCCGGGGTGGCGAAATGCTGCGAGGCGTCGAAGCTGGGCGCCAGGTCGGAAGTGGAGAGCTGCTGCGAGCGGTCGAAGCGCGGCGCCAGGTCGGTGGTGGAAATCTGCTGGCTGCTGTCGTGACCCGGCTGGCTGGCGTCGAAACGCGGCGCCAGGTCGGTGGTCATGATCTGCTGCGAAGCGTCGAAGCGCGGCGCCAGATCGGTGGTCATGATCTGCTGCGAAGCGTCGAAGCGCGGCGCCAGGTCGGTGGTCAACATCTGCGAAGTGCCGAAGTTGGCCGCCATGTCGGTGGTCGCGGACGGCGCGTGGACATCGAAATTAGGGGCGATTTCGCTGGTGGCCATCGGCGGCGGCGCGTCGAAATTGGCGGCCATCTCGGTGGTCGAGGTGCCGCCGGGCATGCCGTACTGCGCCCCCATTTCGGTGGTCAGCACGGCGTCGGCCGGCAGGTCTTTTACCGGGGTCAGCGGGGAATCCGCGGTTTCGGGGCCGAGATCGAAGGGCTGCAGGTCGGGTGCGGCCTTGCCCATCACCTGGTTGCCCAGGGCCATTTGCGCGATCATGGCGGCGGCGGCGGCCGGCAGGGGCTGCACCAGCACCTGCGATTTGCTGGTCAGCGGCGCGCCCTTGGCGGCGGCGAGCGCCTCGGCTTGCGCCGGAGCGGCGGCCGGCGCCGGCGGGGGCGCCACGATCGGCGCGGGCGCGTGCACCGGCGCCTGGGTGATGGCGGCGGCAACCTGGGCGAACGCACCCCAGCCGAGCGCCTTGTCCGGGCTCATCGGCGCGCCCACGGAAGTGGGTTCGACGTCCGGCCCGGTGACAGCTGCCGGGTGGATGGCCAGCGGACTGGCGCGCTTGGCCAGGGTGGTGGCCAGGCGCAGGCGCTTGACCATGGCGTTGGTGGCCAGGCGCTGGACTTCCTCGCGCAGCTCTTCGGTGGCGAAAGCGAAGGCGGAGGGGTTGATCTCCAGGTAGGTCACCTTGTTGAGCGCCGTCACGGTAGCGCTGCGGGTGCCGCCCTCGGGGTCGAGATAGGCGATTTCGCCGACGATGTCGCCGCGGGTCAGCTTGGCGATGGCGCGCTCGCCCTTTTCGACTTCGAGCTCGCCTTCGAGGATGAAGCCGAAGGACTTGCCCTCCTCGCCTTCGGTCATCAGCACCGTGGCCGGCTGCAGCACGCGCCAGGCCGACAGGCGCAGCAGTTCCCAGACATCGACGTCGTCCAGCGCGCCCAGCACCGGCAGGCCGCGCACCGCTTTCCAGCGGTTGTCGTCAGGGGCGATCACCTTGTCGTCGAGGATCTGGTAGCGCACCGCCGACAGGTCCTTGGCCATGTCGGCGCCGAGGCGATAGCGGGTGTAGAGGTCTTTTTCCAGCGCCTTCTTGATCACCTTGTCGGACAGTTCGGGAATGTCCGGGTTGAGCTGGGTCACCGCCACCGCTTCGGTGTTGATGATCTTGTAGACCAGCGCCGCGGTGGAAGAGGCGCGGAACGGCAGGCGCCCGGCCAGCATCTGGTAGAACATCACCCCCAGCGAATACAGGTCGGTCTGGTGATTCAGGGTGTAGCCCTTGATCTGCTCCGGGCTCATGTACGAAGGCGAGCCCAAGCCGTTGATGAAGGTGGAGTCGACGTTGACGTTTTTCTTGATGTTCAGCGCCAGGCCGAAGTCCATCAGCTTGACTTCGTCGTCCTTGGTGATGAGGGCGTTGGCCGGCTTGATGTCGCGGTGGACGATGCCGCGGCGGTGCGCGTAATCCAGCGCCATCGCCAGCTTGAAGATGATGCCCACCACCTTGTGCATCGGCAGCAGCCGGTCCATGGTGACGAAACGGTCCAGGCCTTCGCCCTCGACGTATTCCATCACCAGGTAGGCCTGCTTGTCCTCGACCTTCCAGTCGTAGACCTTGGCGATGTTCGGGTGGTCGAACTGCGCGGTGACCGCCGCTTCGGTGGCGAACAGTTTGCGGAACCGGCGCGACAGCTTGCTGCGGTCGTCGGTGAAGTCGACCACCTTGATGGCCACCTGGCGCGGGGTAATCGGCCCGTCGCCCCAGGCCAACGAGGGAAAACCCTCGGCCGGCTGGTCTTCACCGTCACCCGAGCGCGCCGGATTGACTTCTTCGGCCAGATACACCACGGCAGTCGCACCGCGGCCGATCTCCTTGATCGCGCGGTATTTGCCGAACATCAGCTCGGTATTGTTTTCTCCACCCATAACCGGAAAGTTAACAGCTTTTCACTCAATTGCAAGAAGTTCGCGCACAAAGCCGGTGCGCAGCCTGCGGCTTCGCACGGCAACCCGCACGCGCAGGGAAAGATGCCCCATCTACAGCAAACGGCAGCATAGCATTTCTGGATGCAGATGCTTTTGACATAATGCGGCGCGCGCACCACGACCGGTGAAAAAAAAGCTGCGTCTTCTTATACGGGCTATATAATGATTTTTGTAGGTGTTTGCCCGCAGAGGCCGCGCCTGCGCAATTTTCATATCAATTAAATCATTCGGAGACAAAGATATGCAACGTCGTGCATTCCTCAAACATGGCGGCATCGCGGGCGTGCTGGCCGCGGGCGCCGCCCCCGCCTTCGCGCAGGGCGCCGGCGTGAAATGGCGCCTCACCTCGAGCTACGCCAAGAGCCTGGACACACTGTATGGCGCCTGTGAGAACATTTCCAAGCGCGTCGGCGAATTGACGGGCGGCAAATTCGAGATCCGCTGCTTCGCCGCCGGTGAAATCGTCCCCGGCCTGCAGGTGCTCGACGCGGTGCAAAACGGCACGGTGGAAGCCGGCTCCACTTCGATGTACTACTACTTCGGGAAGAACCCGGCCTTCGCCTTCGCCACCGCCCTGCCCTTCGGCCTGAACACCCGCATGCAGAACGCGTGGTGGCACTTCGGCGGCGGCAAGGAAGCCTTCAACGAATTCCTCAAGCCCTACAACGTGGTGGCAATGGCCGCGGGCAATACCGGTGGCCAGATGGGCGGCTGGTATCGCAAGGAGATCAAGACCCTGGCCGACCTCAAGGGCCTGAAGATGCGCATCGGCGGCCCCGGCGGCGCGGTGCTGGCCAAGCTCGGCCTGATCTCGCAACAACTGGCCGCCGGCGACATCTACCCGGCGCTGGAAAAGGGCACGATCGACGCCGCCGAATGGGTCGGTCCCTATGACGACGAAAAATTGGGTTTCGTCAAAGTGGCCAAGTACTACTACGCCCCGGGCTGGTGGGAAGGCAATTCGATGACCCACGTCATCGTCAACCAGAAGCAGTGGGACGCACTGCCCAAGGAGTTCCAGTACGCGCTCGACGTCGCCTGCCACGAGTCCGACGACCTGCTGGTGGCCAAGTACGACCACTTGAACCCCACCGGCCTGCGCAAGGTAGTGGCCGAGGGCGCGCAGCTACGCCGCTTCTCGCCGGAAATCCTGCAGGCCGCCTACAACGCCTCGCTGGTGGTGTACGACGAGTTCAGCACCAAATACCCCGAGTTCAAGAAGATCTACGAGGGCTGGGCGAAGTACCGCGCCGAACTCAACCAGTGGTTCAACATCAACGAAGCCGCGTTCGACGGCTTCATGGCGCGCGCCTCGCAGGCGCCGATCAAGAAGAAGTAAGCGGCTTCAAGCTGCATGCAGGCCAAACACCCCGCGCAAGCGGGGTGTTTCGTTTGCGGAGCCCCGCGCAAGCGGGGTGTTTCATTTGCGGCACCCGCAAATCCGAGCTTTTTGCGCCGTTCAACAGGCAAACAACGCGCGGCCCTCGGTTATAATTACATGCTTATATTGGCCGCCGGGCAACCGTACTCGCGGCCAATAAATGTAAGGCAATATTTGCCTCAACCCGAGAGGAGATTCGATCTCATGCAACGCCGTGATTTTATCAAGCACGGCGGGATTGCCGGCGTGCTTGCCGCCAGTTCCGCCCCCGCCTTTGCGCAAAGCGCCCCCGAAATCAAGTGGCGCCTGACCTCCAGCTTCCCCAAGAGCCTGGACACCATCTACGGCGCCGCCGAGCAGATGGCCAAGCGCGTGGCCGACGCCACCGACAACAAATTCCAGATCCACGTCTTCGCCGCCGGTGAAATCGTCCCCGGCCTGCAGGTGCTCGACGCGGTGCAAAACGGCACCGTCGAAATGGGCCACACCGTCTCCTACTACTACTTCGGCAAAGACCCGGCCTTCGCTTTCGACGCCGCCGTGCCCTTCGGCCTGTCGCCGCGCCAGATGAACGCCTGGATGACCGAAGGCAACGGCACCAAGCTGACCCGCGAATTCTTCGCCAAGTACAACGTGCTCAACTTCCCGCTGGGCAACACCGGCGCGCAGATGGGCGGCTGGTATCGCAAGGAAATCAAGACCGTCGCCGACCTCAAGGGCCTGAAGATGCGCATCGGCGGCTTCGCCGGCGCGGTGATGGCCAAGCTCGGCGTGATCCCGCAGCAGATCGCCGGCGGCGACATCTACGCCTCGCTGGAAAAAGGCACCATCGACGCCGCCGAATGGGTCGGCCCGTATGACGACGAAAAGCTCGGCTTCAACAAGGTCGCCAAGTACTACTACTACCCCGGCTGGTGGGAAGGCGGCCCGCAGGTCTCGGGTTACGTCAGCCAGAAAGCCTGGGCCACGCTGCCCAAGAGCTACCAGGCGATCCTCGAAGCGGCGATGGCCGAAGCCCACACCGACATGACCTCCAAGTACGACGCGCGCAACCCCACCGCGCTCAAGCGCCTGGTGGCCACCGGCACCCAGCTGCGCCCCTTCTCCAAGCCCGTGCTCGACGCCTGCTACCAGGCCGCGCTCGAGGTCTACGAGGAAACCGGCGCGAAGAACCCGATGTTCAAGCGCATGTACGAAGACATGGTCAAGTTCCGCGACGAGGAAACCCTGTGGTTCTCCGTCGCCGACCGTTTCTTCGACGACTACATGGCGCGGGTGAAGCGCGGCGGCGCCAAGTAACAGGCCGCAACGCAGCATCGCATCAGGCCCGCCGCGAGGCGGGCTTTTTTTCGCCTGTAACGCCTGTGCAAAAAAGAAAGGGCGAAGCAAAGACCGGCGAACCAGAGGAGCAAATGCAGGAAACCTGATCGACCGGCCTTCCTGCAGCAGCGGCCTTCCTTCCCGGCGGTATCCGCGCATGGCGGATGCCGCTGGTTGCCGCACAGCGCCCGCGCGTGGCGGGCGCTACTTGTTGCCCTCGCGGATCGCCTTTTCTATTTCGTTGGTCACCTTATCGTCGGCCTTGTCGGCCTTGTCGGCCTTGTCCGATTTGGCGCCATCGGCCTTGGGCGCATCGCCGGCCGGCGCGGCGCCGTCCTTCGGTGCGTCCGCCGGCGCCGGCGTGCTGTTGTCGGTGCCGCCGAGCTCCTTCTGTATCTCGTTGGCGGTATCGTCGGCCGACTTCTGCGTATCGCCGCTGGAGGAACTGCCGTCGTCGTTGGGAATCTCGATCTTCACCTTGTCCAGGTCGATCTTCTGCTCCTTGTCGAGGAAGGCCGTCACCGAGAACGGCACGAAGATCACGATCGCCACCATGATCACCTGCAGCAGCACCCAGGGCACCGCGCCCCAGTAGATGTCCGAACTCTTCACTTCCTTCGGCGCCACCCCGCGCAAATAGAACAGCGCGAAGCCGAACGGCGGATGCATGAACGACGTCTGCATGTTGACGCAGAGCATCACGCCGAACCAGATCAGCGCCGCGTCGGCGCCGACGATCGGCGTGAGCAGCTTTTGCGCCGTCGGGGCGATCATCGGCACGATGATGAAGGCGATCTCGAAAAAGTCGAGGAAGAACGCCAGGAAGAAGACGAACAGGTTGATGACGATCAAAAAGCCCCAGGAACCGCCGGGCAAGGACGTCAGCATGTGCTCGATCCAGCGCCCGCCGTCCACGCCCTGGAAGACGATCGAGAAGCAGGTCGAGCCGACCAGGATGAAGGCCACCATGGCGGTCAGGCGCGCGGTGGCCTGATAGGCCTTGATCAGCAGCTGGCGCAGCTCGGCGATAAAGGCGGAGCGCAGCAGCAGGTAGGCGATGCCAAGATACAGGATGCCGAAGGAGATGCGGAACAGCAGCCCCTTGGGGCCGAACAGCGCCTGGTTCGCGTTATCGATGTTGTAAAAGGCGATCCCCGCCAGGCAGGCCACCAGGCCGGTGAGAAAGGCGATCTTGCCCATCTTGCCCAGCGCCGGGTGGCGGATCACCGCCAGCACGATGGCGCCGATGGCGCCCATCGCGCCCGCCTCGGTCGGCGTGGCAATGCCGAACATCATGGTGCCCAGCACCAGGAAAATCAGCACCGCCGAAGGGACGATGCCCCACAGGCATTTCTTCCACAGCGCCCAGCCCTGTAGCGTGCGGTCTTCCTTCGGCACCGCCGGCACATGGCTGGGCTTGAAGGTGGCCACACCGAAGGTGTAGAGGGCAAACAGCACGATCTGCAACAGCGATGGGCCCCAGGCGCCCAGGTACATGTCGCCCACCGACTTGCCCAGCTGGTCGGCCAGCACCACCAGCACCAATGAAGGCGGCACCAGCTGGGTAATCGTGCCCGAGGCCGCCAGCACGCCGGTGGCATAGCGCATGTTGTAGTTGTAGCGCATCATCACCGGCAGGGAGATCAGCGTCATCGCGATCACCTGCGCCGCCACCGTGCCGGTAATCGCCCCGAGGATGAAGCCGACGATGATGACGGAATAACCGAGGCCGCCGCGCACCGGGCCGAACAACTGGCCCATGGAGTCGAGCATATCCTCCGCCAACCCGCATTTCTCCAATATGGAGCCCATGAAGGTGAAGAACGGAATCGCCAATAGCAGATCGTTGGCGAGAATGCTGCCGAACACCCGGCCCGGAATGGCTTGCAGGTAGTCGAGGGTGAAGTAACCCCACTCGATGGCGAAGAAGCTGAAAAACAGGCCGACGGCGGCGAGTGAAAATGCCACCGGGTAGCCGAACAGCATGAAGATGACGAGGCCGCCGAACATCAGCGGCGGCATGTACTCCAACGGGATCATTGCTCGGGCCTTTCGTAGTGCGCGTCCATCGGGATGCGCCCCGAAAGCATGGCGAAGCGTTTGATGATTTCCGACACCCCCTGCGCCGCCAGCAAGGCGAAGCCCAGGGGCAGCAACAGCTTGGCCGGCCAGCGGATCAGGCCGCCCGAGTTGCTCGACATTTCAACGTCGCCGCTTAGGCCGGTGAGGAATTTGAACACCGCGACCAGCCAGTGGCCAAAGCCCTCGGGATCGGCATGCAAACTGGGGAGCCCGGCGACCGACTGCATGAAAAACGGCCACGCCAGCCACGCCAGCAGGCTGCAGGCGGGCAGCAGGAAAATGAAGGTACCGAGAATATCGACCCAGATTTTCTTCCGGTCCGACAGGCCCATGTAGACCACGTCGACGCGCACATGCTCGTTTTTCTGCAGGGTGTAGGAAGCGCCGAACATCACCACGATGGCGAACATGTACCACTGCAATTCCAGCCAGGCGTTCGAACTGTTGTCGAAGGCGTAGCGGATCATCGCGTTGATCGCGCTCACCAGGCAGGAGAGCAGCACGCAGATGTTGGCCAGCCAGCCGAGTCTTTCGTTGAACCAGTCGACCGACCTGGAAAACTTGAGCAAGATGCCCACTGAAGTGTCTCCTCTTATGAAGGAATGCCGATGCTTGAGGCCCCGGGGTTGTGTCCCCTGAATTGCCCGTTCGATGCGCCTGGAATAAACCATGACGACCAACCGGGTATTCTAACTTCAAGACGCGCGGATCAAGATAAAAAAAACTTAAAAATGCCGGAAATTCATCGCAGCGACAAATACATACGCGCTGAGGGTTGAAAAGGACGCGGCACCATAGCCGAAGCCGACTTTTACCGCAATTCAATTAAGGGAAAACCCTGAAGGCATTTCGCAGGGGTCTTGACGCGGGTCAATCTCCGGGCAATCGCGGGTCAATCACTCATGGAACACTCCCCCGCGCCGATGGCAAAACGCGGGCGTTGGTCACGCAGCCACGGCGGGTTGTAGCCCGGGTCCGTGCCGGGCGGACGCACCGGACCGGGGCATATTTTGCCGCCGCGTGCATGCATCTCGCGCCGTACCTGCTCGTTTTGCTCCGCATGCTTCAAGCTCGCCAGATGCGCCAGCAGCACCGGGCTGGGCTCGACCACCACCGACTTCGGCGGGCCGCCCCACAGCAGGTTGGGGTCGCGGCGCTGGATGACCGCTTCCTTTTTATCCGGCGTCAGTGCGGCCAGGACGCGGGCGAACACCGAGGGTTTGGCGGGCGGCTGCGCCGAACCTGATAAAACCTGAGAATATTTAGCGGAGTCATGCGACGGCGCGGTCTGCTGCGGCTGCACGACAGGGGCATCGACCTGACCCCCAAGCTCCACATGCGCCGGCGTTTGCACCACAGTTGTGGTCGCTGAACCTGAGAAAACCTGAGAATTTTCGACAAAATCGCGCGCCGGCTCGACCTGCACCGGCTCCGCGACTGGGGCCACAGCCTGCCCCCCACCCTCCTCCGCCCGCACCGGCGCCGCCTGTTCCAGATTCAACGGCGCCCACATCGCGGGCGGCACCGCGCTTGGCGCGGCCGGCAGCGGCGCTTCTCGCCAGCGCTGCTTCTCCAGCGCCGCATAATGCGCTTCGTTCAGCTTCTCCAGGCGCTCATGCACCCGCTCCAACGCGCGCAAGGCCGGCTCGCGGTTGGGGATGCGAAAACTCACCTCCGGCTCGCCCTTGCGCCACTTGCCGCCGATGATGAGCGAGTCGCGCACTTCGGCCTCCATCTCTTCGAAGCCGAGCAGGCGCCCGGAAGCATCGAACAGCTTGCCGGCACGAAAAAAGGCGGCACGCATGCGTTCCTTCATCAGGTCCAGCGCGGAGAGGCGCAGTTCGGCCATGAGACTCGCCATCTCGATGCGAATGCACTCGCGCACCGCCGGCATGCCCATCAGCTCGCCGGCCTGCGAAGCGCGGCTGCGCGCGGAGTAGCCGGCGCGCTCGGCGGCGGCGCTGGCGTTCTGGTCTTTCAGGTATTCAAAGACGAACCGCTGCTGGCGGTCGGTGAGGGAATCGATAGCAAGGGCTTCCATGGGCGGTCTCCAGTCGGAATGAGGCACTGGTAACAAACATACGCGAGTCGATCAACTAAGTGTGGATGATTTGTCAGAGACAAGCGTGTGTATTTGCCTCTACGGCGAGGGTGATCGCACACACCAACGCGTCTACAACAAACGTGTTTGAACATTAGAAAACATTTATTCGACCGGCTGGAATTTGAGTGTTTCTCCTCTAGAAACGGGCCCTGGAACAGGCCGATCTTCGCCAGAAAAAATCGTCCACACTTAGTTGATCGACTTCGGTATCTTAAAAACCAGTGCTGGGAGCAAACCCATTGCCCCAAGGACTCCCCGGATGTCCGGGGTGGGTTCCCAGCCCGTCTCATCCAAGGGCCATGCGCAGCCCCCACTGCGGGCCGTGCACGACCCTGGAATAAGACGCATAGGAAGAAGAGATATTCAATAAACCCATTGAAAGGAAAGTGCGCTAGCGATGACCCAATTCACCGATAGATTGACCCCCAATACCAACCCCCACGACCCCAATGCGCAAAGCATCAACGTGCTCACCGAAAAGTGGGGCTGGGAAACCATGAGCATGGGCTTTACCGCCGTGCCCAACTCCCTGCTCTCCGCCATGGGCCGCATGAACGCCAGCCCGATGGAAATGGTGGTGCTGATCCAGCTCTTCCGCTACTGGTGGCACCCCGGTGAATGG
>DATAZV010000130.1:0-29266 GCA_036271855.1 Burkholderiales bacterium | reverse complement strand
GGCGAGACCATGCGCCTGGATTTCTCGCGCACCTCGCCCGCCTGCGCCGGCCCGGTGAACATCGCACGCTCCACCGCCGTGGCCTCGATCTACGTCGCGTTGAAGCACATCTTCCCGGCGGTGCCGGCAAACTCCGGCGTACTGGAGCCGATCGAAATCATCATCCCGGAAAGCTCGCTGATCAGCGTGGGTAAACCCAAGCCGGTGGGCGGCTACACCGAGACCATTTTGCGCATCATCGACGTGATGTTCGGCGCACTGGCGCAGGCGGCGCCGGAGCGGGTCAACGGCATGGCCTACGGCACCATCAATGCACTGTCGCTGGCCGGCTATCGTACCGACGAAAAGCGCCGCGGCCAGCGCTGGGTGATGTTCAGCTTTTTTGGCGGCGGCCACGGCGGCCACCCGCAGGGCGACGGCCTGAACCACGGCAACGCGCCGATTTCCACCGCGACCATTCCGCCGCTGGAAATTCTGGAAGCGGCCTATCCGGTGCGCTTCACCCAGTGGGCGCTGCGGCCGGATTCGGGCGGCGCCGGCAAACATCGCGGCGGCCTTGGCGCGATCTACGAAATCGAGTTGCTGGAAAAGAGCGCGGACGTGTTCATTTTCGGCGAGCGCGGCAAGTTTCCGCCGCAAGGCGTGCTCGGCGGCGGCGATGCTGCGCTCAACGTCTTCAGTTATGAAAACGACGGTGCGTGGAAGTTGCCGCCCGCAGTCTCCAAAATGGTCGGCATCAAGCTCAAACAGGGCGAGCGCGTGCGCCTGGAAACGCCCGGCGGCGGCGGCTACGGCCCGGCCGGCGAGCGCATCGCCGCGGCGCAGGCCAATGACCTGCGCCTGGGTTATCTCACCAGCGGACAAGCATGAGCACCTCCCGTTACATCATCGGCGTCGACGTCGGCGGCACCTTCACCGACGTGTTTTTTCTCGACGAGGCGAATCAAAGCATCGCCGTCGCCAAAGTGCCGTCGACCCGGGGCGACCAGTCGGTCGGCTTCATCGCCGGCCTCAAACAAGGCGCACCGGACTTCACTAGCATTGCTACCGTCGTGCACGGCACCACAGTGGGCACCAACGCGCTGCTGGAGCGCAAGGTGGCGAAAACCGGGGTGATCACCACCACCGGCTTTCGCGACGTGCTGGAAATGCGCCGCCGCGACCGCCCGCAGACCTGGGGCCTGAATGGCAGCTTCACGCCGGTGGTGTCGCGCGAACTGCGCCTGGAAGTCGACGAGCGCGTGCTGGCCGACGGCAGCATCCATACGCCGGTGGACCTTGAGCAGGTGAAGATCGCTGCGCAGCGTTTGCTGGATGCCGGCTGCGAAGCGGCCTGCGTATTTTTCATCAACAGCTACGCCAACGACGCCAACGAACAGGCGGCGGTGGCGGCCGTGCGCGCGCTCTGGCCCAACGCCCACGTCACCGCATCGGCCGAGTTGCTGCCGGAAATCCGCGAATTCGAGCGCGCCTCCACGGCGTCGCTGAACGCCGCGCTGCAGCCGGTGGTGGGCGGCTATCTCGACAAGCTCGACAAATCATTGCGCGCCGGTGGCTTCACCGGGCAGTTGCTGATCGTGCAGTCCAACGGCGGCGTGATGTCGGTGGAAACGGCGAACAAGCTGCCGGTGCGCACCGCGCTCTCCGGCCCGGCAGCGGGGGTGATCGCCTGCGCCCACCTGGCGCGCGAAGCCGGCTTTCCGAACGTGATTACCGGCGACATGGGCGGCACTTCCTTCGACGTCTCGCTGATCGCCGACGGGCAATCGGCTCTCGCAGCGCAAACCTCCATCGACTTCGGTATGGTGATACGCACGCCGATGATCGAGATCACCACCATCGGCGCCGGCGGCGGCTCGGTGGCGGCGGTGGACGCCAGTGGATTGTTGCAGGTAGGCCCCGAGTCGGCCGGCTCCGACCCCGGCCCGGTGTGCTATGGCTTGCGGCGTGACGACGTGTTGGGACCCACCGTGACCGATGCCAACGTGGTGCTGGGACGCATCAACGCCGACCGGCCGATCGGCGGCAAGCTGAAACGTCTGGACGTGGACGCGGCCAAGGCATCCATCCTCAAGCACGTCGGCATGCCGCTGAAGCTGGACGCGATGGCGGCGGCCGAAGCAATATTGCGCGTGGCCAATGCAAAAATGGCCGGCGCGGTGCGTCTGGTCTCCATCGAGCGCGGGCATGACCCGAAAAAATTCGCCTATATGCCCTTCGGCGGCGGCGGCGCCTTGCATGTGTGCGCGATGATGCGCGAAGTCGGCGTGACCACCGGCGTGGTGCCGCGCTACCCCGGCATCACCTCGGCGCTGGGCTGCGTGATCGCCGACATGCGCCACGACGGCGTGCAGACGCTCAACATCGCACTGGACGATCTCGATACTGGCGCCGTCGCGGCACTGATCGGACAGCGCAACCAGGCCGGCCGCGCCGCGCTGGCCACCGCGGAGGTTGCTTTCGAGCGCATCGAGGAATCGATCGAGTTCGACATGCTGTATGCCGGACAGACCCATACCATCGCCGTGCCGGTGGCGGCCGACGCCTTGACGCACGCCGGTTTGCGCGCCGCCTTCGAGCAGGTGTATCAGAACGCCTTCGGGCGCCTGCTGCCCGGCATCGCCGTCCGCGTGCTGAACCTGCGCACCGCCGTCACCGGCAAACGCCGCAAGTTCGACCTCGGCCTGCTGTCGCCGAAGGACGGCAAGGCCGCCGGCGATTGCCGTATCGGCGAACGCCAGGTCTGGCATCAAGGCCGTGAACACAATGCAACGGTGTACGAGCGTTTGTCGCTGGCCGTGGGCGAGCGCGTCGCCGGGCCGGCGCTGTTCGAGCAGGCCGACACCACCATCTGGCTGGAGCCGGGCATGACGGCGCTGGTGGATGCCTACGGCAACCTGGTGATCCGCCCTGCCTGAATTGCAACGCAAAGGAATCCGCATGCACCCGCACAACACCGCGCTGCTCATCGTCGACCTGCAAAACGATTTCCTGCATCCCAAGGGCGCTTATGCACGCGGCGGCGCGGTTTCGCCAGCCGCCGCCGCTTTGCCGGCGCGAGTCGCGCCGGTGATGCAGGCGCTGCGCGCCGCCGGCGGCTGCGTTGCTTCCAGCCATTTCACCCTGTGGCCTGGGCCGAACAATACGCCGCTGATTTCGCCGCATCTGCAAAAGCTGCGGCCCTTTTTGCGCCAGGGTGATTTCGCGCGCGGCGGCTGGGGCCATGCGCTGGTCGATGAGCTGGCCCCGGACGGAAAAGGCGCCGACTTTTCGGTGGACAAGGTCGCCTACTCCGCTTTTTACATGACCCAGCTGGAGTGGGTGCTGAAAAAGCGCGGCATCGATACCTTGATGATCTGCGGCATTGTCAGCAACGGCGGCGTGGCTTCAAGTGCGCGCGACGCCCACGTGCGCGACTTTCACGTCATGGTGCTGGAAGACGGCTGCGCGGCCTTCAAGCAGGAGACGCATGACACCTCGATCCGCGACCTCGCCACCATCGGCGAGGTGATGAGTTGCGCGGAAGCCGTCCGTCAGTTGCAGGCCGCGAAGCCCTGAAATGCGCCTGATCACCGCAGCGGGTATCGAACCGGTTGAGGCGCCTGAATTCGGCGCCCAGGTGCCGGTAGCGATCATCGGCGGCGGCGCCTGCGGGCTGATCGCCGCGCTGACGCTGAAGGACGCCGGCACCGAATGCGTGGTGCTGGAACGCGACGCGGTGCCGCAAGGCTCGACCGCGCTTTCCTCCGGCTTCATTCCCGCCTGCGGCACGCGCTGGCAACGCGACATCGGCGTGGCCGACAGCGCGGATGCACTGGCCGCCGACATCGAGCGCAAGAACCACAACGGCGCGCGCCTGGAGGTGGTGCGTGCAGCCGCCGCCGCTTCCGGACCGGCACTCGAATGGCTGGCGGACGCGCACGGCATCCCGTTCCAGGTGCTCGAAGGTTTTCTCTACCCCGGCCACGGCGTGGCGCGCATGCATGCGGTGCCGGAGAAGACCGGCGCCGGGCTGATCGGCCGGCTCACCGCCGCCGCACAAGGCGCCGGCGTCGACATACTCACGGGAGCGCCGGTGAGTGGACTATATGCGGACGATACTCAGCGCGTGGTCGGCTTGCGCATAACGCGCGCCGACGGCTCGCTCGAGCACATCGCCTGCGATGCGCTGATCCTCGCCTGCAACGGCTACGGCGGCAATCGCGCGATGCTGCGGCAATACATTCCGGAAATCGCCGATGCCGAGTACGCCGGCCATGCCGGCAACCAGGGTGACGCCGTGCTCTGGGGTCACCATCTCGGCGCGGCGATCGCCGACATGGGCGCCTACCAGGGCCACGGCTCCTGGGCCACGCCGCATGGCCAGCTGGTCACCTGGGCGCTGATGACCGAAGGCGGCATCCAGGTGAACGCCCAGGGCCTGCGCTTCTGGAACGAGCACCAGGGCTACTCGGAGGCGAGCCAGCACGTGATCGCCCAGCCGGGGCGCTTTGCCTGGAACGTCTACGACCAGCGCCTGCATGACTTCGCCATGAGCTTTCCCGACTATGTGCAGTTGTGCAAGGCCGGCGCGATCCGCGAGGCCTACAGCGCCAGTGCGCTGGCGAGCCAGTTGCAACTGCCGGTGCGCACGCTGGAAGAGACCCTGTACAACACCGAGGCGATGCAGCGCGGCGACCTGAGCGACCCCCACGGCCGTGAATTCATCGGCAAACCGGCGCTGCAGGCGCCCTACTACGCGGTGAAGGTGACCGGCGCCCTATTCCATACCCAGGGTGGGCTGGAGATCGATGCCGACGCGCGCGTGCTGCGCGCCGATGGCAGCGCCCTGCCCAACCTCTACGCCGGCGGCGGGGCGGCGCGCGGCATCTCGGGCGCTGCGGTCTGGGGCTATCTCTCGGGCAACGGCCTGCTGACCGCCGTCACCCAGGGGCGTCTGGCCGCGCTGCATGTGGCGGCCACGCTGCGAAGCTGAGCACGCAGTCCGGCCCGAACCGCGGCTGGAAAGGCATCAGCCCGGCAGCGCCAGCATCTCCGGCAATTTGCGGATCGCCTCCGCGTTGCTCCAGGAAAAACATTTCTCCGCCGCCTCGCGCCAGGGCAGCCACTCGTAGGCGAGATGCTCGGTAAGCACCGGCGCCACCGGTTGCGGAACGGTGAGGCCGAACACACGCTCGGTGTTGTGCGTCACGCCGGGGCCATAGCGGCTGACCCAGCGCTTGTAGATTTCGTAGCGGTTGCTATAGCCCCAGTCGCGCAGGACATGACCAGAAGCGGTGGCGTCGATGCCGGTCTCCTCCAGCACTTCGCGCGCGGCGGTGTCGCGCGGCGGCTCGTCTTCGGCGTCCAGGCTGCCGGTGACGCTTTGCCAGAAGCCCGGCGCATTCATCCGTTCGAGCAACAGCACCTGCAGGTCGGGGGTGTGGATCACCACCAGCACGGATATCGGAATCTTGAAGGCCGTCACGCAGCGCTATTTCTGGACCGGTGCCGTGGCCGGGCCGCGCAATCGCAGCACCGCCTGGTCG
The DNA here is from genome assembly GCA_036271855.1 of Burkholderiales bacterium. GTDB lineage: Bacteria > Pseudomonadota > Gammaproteobacteria > Burkholderiales > JAEUOS01 > JAQGMJ01. The sequence continues at coordinate 23,738 of DATAZV010000130.1, read as the reverse complement.
AAGGCGTAGTCGCAATCCTTCGGGCCGCGATTGCACAGCAGTTGCAACTCGGCGGTGTCGATGCGCTGGGTTTTGGCGCCTATGGTGGCTTCCAGGGTCTTGGCGTCGATCACCTGGATCTGCGCTTCGGGAATCTGGTTGCGGATGCGCGAGGCCGCCAGGGTGTTCCAGTCCGGCGCTTCGTTGCTGCAGGCGGCGCCCAGCAACGCGACAGCCGGCAGCAGCCAGCGCCAGCCCATCAGAGGCCTGCCTCCGGTGGCCAGCCCTCGACCAGCACGCGATCGACCATTGCCGCATTGGCGCGCAGATCGCGGGTGCGGCTGTATTCGTCCGAGGCCAGGCGCGTATCAAGTGCCTCGCGGCTGGGGTATTCGACCATCGAAACGCGCGTCGGCTGCCAGCCGCCTTCGATCACCTCGATGCGGCCGTCGCGCACCAGGTAGCGGCCGCCGTGCTGTGTCAGTTCGCGGGCAGCGGTACGCCGGTATTCCTCGAAGCGCTCGGGATTGATGATCTTGGTGTCCGAGATCAGGTAGGAGGGCAAGCCGGTATCGGGTAACTTGGGCGCGGGCGGGTCGATGCCCTCGACCATCACCATGTCGACCATCGCCGCATTGGCGCATACCTGCCGCGCCTCGGCGTACTCGGACGAGACGCGAAACGCATGCGCCGCGCCGGTGCCGGGAAATTCGATCACCACCAGGCGCGGCGGCACCCAGTTGCCTTCGATCACTTCGACCTTCGAGGTGCGCACCAGGTAACGCCCGTCATTGGCCTGGATGGCGCCACGCATCACCGCGCGATACTCGTCGTAGCGCTGGCGATTGATGATGCGAATGTCGGCAATCATGTAAACAGCCACGATGCATCCTGCTTTTCTTGGGTTGAGTGATGGGGTGCTGCCGGCGGGGCTTTGCGCCCTCTGGTGTCAGGCTTCGTTTTTAGTGTTACGTAACCGGATGTGCAATTCGCGCAACTGCTTTTCGTCCACTTCGGAGGGAGCCTGCACCAGCAGGTCCTGCGCGCGCTGGGTCTTCGGAAAGGCAATCACGTCGCGGATCGACTCGGCGCCGGTCATCATGGTCACCAGACGGTCCAGCCCGAAGGCAATGCCGCCGTGCGGCGGCGCGCCGTATTGCAGGGCATCCAACAGGAAACCAAATTTGTTCCGCGCTTCTTCGGCGCCGATGCCGAGCGCGAGGAACACCTTGCTCTGCACTTGCTCGCGATGGATACGCACCGAGCCGCCGCCCATTTCCCAGCCGTTGAGCACCATGTCGTAGGCCTTGGCAGTCGCGCGGCCGGGGTCGGTGGAGAGGAATTCCTCGTGCCCGTCCTTCGGCGCGGTGAAGGGGTGGTGCATCGCGCTCCAGCGCTGGTTTTCTTCGTCGTATTCGAACATCGGAAAATCGACCACCCACACCGGGCGCCAGGCTTCACCGCTGAGATGCTTTTTCTCGTGGCCGATTTTCACCCGCAGCGCGCCGATTGCGTCGTTCACCACCTTGGCCTTGTCGGCGCCGAAGAACACCAGGTCGCCGCTCTTGGCGCCGGTGCGCTCGATGATCGCCTTGAGAGACTCGGGCGACAGGTTCTTGACGATCGGGGATTGAAGACCCGTCTCGTTCAACTGGGCCGCATCATTGACCTTGATGTAGGCCAGGCCCTTGGCGCCGTAGATCTTGACGAATTCGGTATAGGCGTCGATCTCGCCGCGCGACAGCGTGGCGCCGCCGGGAATCAGCAGGCCGACCACGCGGCCGCTGGGCGAATTGGCCGGGCCGGAGAACACCTTAAAGGCAACGTCCTTCATCACGTCGGTAAGCTCGGTGAATTTCAGCGTCACGCGCAGGTCGGGCTTGTCCGAGCCATAGAGGGCCATGGCTTCGGAGTAGGGCATCACCGGCACCGGCGAAGGCAGGTCGGCGCCGATGGCTTCCTTGAACACGGAAACGAACATGCCTTCGAAAATCGCGCGAATCTCGACTTCATTCAGGAACGAGGTTTCGCAGTCGATCTGGGTGAACTCGGGCTGGCGATCCGCGCGCAAATCCTCGTCGCGAAAGCACTTGGTGATCTGGTAATAGCGGTCGAAGCCCGACACCATCAGCATCTGCTTGAACAATTGCGGCGACTGCGGCAGGGCGAAAAACTGGCCGTCGTGCACGCGCGAGGGCACCAGGTAGTCGCGCGCGCCTTCGGGCGTGGAGCGCGTCAGCATCGGCGTTTCGATGTCGATGAAGCCTTGCGCATCCAGGTAGCGGCGCACCGCCATCGCCACCTTGTAGCGCAGCATCATGTTGCGCTGCATGTAGGGGCGGCGCAGGTCGATCACGCGATGCTCCAGGCGCGTCATCTCGTTGATGTTGTCGTCGTCGATCTGGAACGGCGGCGGCACGGCGGCGTTGAGGATTTCCAGCTCCTGGCACACCACCTCGATCTCGCCGCTCTTGATTTTCGGGTTGACCAGGTTGGGTTCGCGGCGGATCACCTTGCCAACCACTTTGACGACGAATTCGCCGCGCACCGATTCGGCCACCGCGAACATTTCGGCGCGGCCGGGATTGCACACCACCTGCACCACGCCTTCGCGGTCGCGCAGGTCGATGAAAATGACGCCGCCGTGGTCGCGACGGGTATGCACCCAGCCGTTCAGGGTGACGGTCTGGTCCAGGTGTTTGGTGCCGATGAGGCCGCAGTATTCAGTACGCATAGAGTCAGGGACCAACTAGATTTCGGATTGGGGAAGGCGCGCGGGCTCGGCCACCCTGAAGGGCGCGCCGGGGGCGACCACGCCCATGGAGACGATGTATTTGAGCGCGGTGTCCACGCTCATTTCGACTTCGATCACCTCGCTCTTGGGCAGGATCAGGAAAAAACCGGAAGTCGGGTTCGGCGTGGTCGGCACGTAGACGCTGACATGCTCGCCCGGCAGGTGCTCGGCCACGCCCGGCCCCGGGCTGCCGGTGACAAAGGCGATGGTCCAGCAGCCGTTGCGCGGGTACTGCACCAGCACCGCCTTGCGAAAGGCCTGGCCGTTGGGCGAGAGCACCGTGTCGGACACCTGCTTGACGCTGGAATAGATGGTGCTGACGATGGGAATGCGCTTGAGCACCGCTTCCCACAGCTTGAGCAGCCAGGCGCCGACGATGTTGGCGGTGAGCACGCCGGTGAGCAGTACGATCACCGCCGCCATCACCAGGCCGAAACCCGGCACGTGGTACAGCTCGACCCAGCTCGGGGTCATCCACGACGGCAGGGTGTCGTCCATCGCCGTGACGATGAAGCGGATCACCCAGAAGGTGATGGTCAGCGGCAGCCAGATCAGCAGGCCGGTGATGAAGTATTTTTTCAGCACGGATGCGCCGGAAAGAAAAAATGCACGGCGCGCTTAAGCGGACTTGGCGCCGCCGGAGGGCGCCGCCGGAGGGCTGCTGGCGCTGCCCGACCCACCACCGCTGCTGGCGGACGAACCGCTGGAGCTTGCGGCTGGCGCGGGCGTGGACGCCGCCGCATCGCTTTTCGCCGCGCCACTCTCGCTTTTAGCCCCGGAATCACCGGTAGCCGGCGCGGCTACGCCGGTGGCAGGGGCAGCCTCGCCGGCGGCTTTTTTGCCGTCCTTTTTGCCGCTGTCGCGGAAGTCGGTGACGTACCAGCCGCCGCCCTTGAGCTGGAAGCCGGCGGCGGTCAGCTGCTTCTTGAAGTTCTTCGACCCGCAGCTCGGACAGGTGTCGATCAGCGGATCGCTCATTTTTTGCAGGAAATCCTGCGGATGGCCGCAGTCTTCGCAACGGTAAGCGTAAATAGGCATGGCGCGTGGACCTGGTATTTGCCTGTGCGCCGGGTGCACCGGCGCAAGAGCAAGAATATCTTCTAAATCAAAAGCTTACAATTATAGCGCGAAAACGGCTTTCCGAGGGGCAAAACCCCGTTTTCGGCGGCGGATAAGCATCTGGAATATCTCTCGAAAACCAACCCGGAGTAAGATGTCGCGCTTTCGCGCTTGACTATTAGATTGGGCCTTACCAGAGGAATTTCCATGAGCACCCCCGCCTGTACCTGCACCGACATCCACAACCACATCGTCCCGGAGAATTTTCCCGCCTACGCCGGGCGCAATCTCAACGTGCCCTGGCCCTCGATGGCCGAAGCCCACGCCTGCCATCGCCACGTGATGATCTCCGGCAAGGTCTACCGCACTGTGGCCGATGGTTCCTGGAGCGTGGCGCGCCGCATCAGCGACATGGACACTGCCGGCGTGACTCGCCAGGCGCTGTCGCCGATGCCCGAGCTGCTGTCCTACTGGCTGCCGCTGGATGATGCCAAAGTGATGATCCGCTTCCTCAACGACCAGATCGCCTCGATGATCGACCAGGCGCCGGGCCGTTTCGTGGGTCTGGGCTGCGTGCCGCTGCAAGACCTCGAAAGCGCCATCCGCGAACTCGAATACGTGATGGGCACCCTGAAGTTCCAGGGCGTGGAAATCGCCTCGCACGTCAATGGCGTCTCGATCGGCGACCCGCGCTTCGAGCCGTTCTTCGTCGCCGCCGCCAAACTCAACGCGGCGATTTTCGTCCACGCCCTGCGCCCCGCCGGCCAGGACCGCATCGTCGGCGCCTTTTCCGAGCAGGCCGTGGCCTTTCCCGGCGACATCGGCTTAGCCGTCGCCTCGATGATCACCGGCGGCATCGCCGAGCGCGTCCCCGGCCTGAAGATTGCCTTTTCCCACGGCGGCGGCGCTTTCGCCATGATGATGCCGCGCCTGGTGCGCGGCTGGAACGCCACTCCCAAGGCGAAGGAAAGCCTGCCGAAATCGCCGCGCGAATATGCGCGCAAGTTCTATTACGACTGCCTGGTATTCGACCCGCAGGCGGTCAAGCACCTGATCTACAGCTTCGGTGCAACGCAACTGATGATCGGCAGCGACTACCCTTTCAACATGGGCGACACCGACCCGGTCGGCTCGCTGAAAGCCGCCGGGCTGGACGACGAGACCTTCGTCGCCATCATGCAAAAGAACGCGGAGCGTTTTCTCGGCCTACCGCCGCAGTAAGCGGCGGTTCGTGGCATGGGCCGCAGTAAGCGGCGGTTCGTGGCATGGGCCACAGTAAGCGGCGGTTCGTGGTGCGGAGCGCAGTAAAGGCAGGTGGCGCCGTGGCCGGGGCTACGGCGCCTTGATGAAGGCGATGGCGAGAATGAACAGCGAAGACGCCAGCGCTGCCGCCATGCTATAGCGCCCGTTCCATTCGTGCGACACCACCGGCGGCGGCACCCCGCCGATGCGTGCCACGGTGAGCACCGAGCCGGTGAAGTGCGACCAGGCTACCGTCAGCGACCAGCCGGCGGTGAGCGCCGCCGCCATCGCGTAGGGTGACACCGGCACCACCCCGGGCGCGCCCAGCGCGCCGCCGATCACCACCACCGAGACCACCGGGCTGACGCCGATCTGCCCGAGCAGGATCACCGCCCAGAATACCAGCAGGGGTACCGCCTGCGGCGGGATCGGCCGCGTCAGCGTAACGATCCACGCCGGCTCGATCAGCGCCGAGAGCATGATGCCGATGATGCCGGAGGAGGAAAACATCACCGTCTCCAGGCTTTCGCGCGGCAGGCGGTACAGCACCAGGCGCTTGATGCGCAGCCACAGCAGCAGGCCGCGGCGCCGTGGCCGGGTCTGGATCAGCATCCACAGCACGCCCACCGGCGGGGTGGCGATCATCACCGCGGCGGTGACATTCGCATGCAGCAGGTATTCGGCGCCGATCACAAAGGCGAGGATCACGCCGACCAAGGCCACCAGGCGCAACTGCTTGCCCCAGCCGCCCACCGGCGCCGGCTCGCGCGGCGTGCCCTGCAGGGCACGCACCAGGTGGCGGGTTTCGAAGTTGTCGAAAATGCCGCCGATCACCAGGTACATCGCCATCAGCGCCAGCGAGTAGGGAACGATGTCGGCCCACTTGAGCATCGGCAGGGTGGAGAGCACCACCGTGGGCGTGATGGCCATCGGCGACCAGGTCGAGCAGGTGGCGAAGCCGCGCAGGGTGGCGGTGAGCGCGCGGCGCCGGCGCAATTCGGACAGGCGCTCGTCGCTGGTGCCGGTGGCGCCGCGCATGATCATGGTGGAAAGCATCACCAGGGCGCCCAGGTTGAGGATCAGGCCGAACAGGTGGGCGCCGACGGCCAGCGCGGCGTAGCGCAGCTTGGGCGGCTGGGCGATCATGTGGGTGCCGCAGGCGCGCACCAGCGGCGAGTTGGCGGCACCTTCGCGCATCAGTCCCAGCGCCGTCATCAGCCCGGCGAAGGCGGCGCCGCGCGCCAGCGCGTTGTAGATGATCGGCCCGGGGTCCTTCGCGGTGGCCCAGGTGATGACGATCAGGGCAAGCGCGGTGCCGACGAACACCTTGCCGGCGCGCGGCAGGTTGGGCGCCAGCGCGCCGATGCCGGTGAGCAGGGCGATGATCGCCAGCGGACGCACGTACGGGACGTGAAAGCCGTCGGCAAGCGCGGTCATCGCCAGACTGGTGACCAGCGCCAGCCCGGCCGCCGGGTATAGTCGGTGATAGTTTTTCAATGCGTGTGGGTTGCCGCCGGCATGCGGTCTGTTGCATTATCGCCCCAGCCGCGGCGCGCCGCCAGCGGCGATGGCGCTTATAAGCAATCGGGGTACGTTTGCAAGGAAACCGGATGGACAGGATATTTCTCCGTGCCTGGGTCTGCACCTGCCTGTGCGCCTTCGCGCTGGCAGGCGCGGCGCCCGCGGCAGCAGCGCGGGAGGCCGCAGCGGCGGGCGCGCGCGCCGATGCGCACAAGAACGCCGGCATCGCCGCCGGCTACTACGCCGCCCTGCTGGCCGGCCCGGCGCCCGACCTGGCCGAACTGGGCCTGTTGATGAACCTGCTGCCCAAGGGCGGCGACCTGCACCACCACTATTCCGGCGCGATCTACGCCGAGAGCTATATCGAGTGGATCAAGCAGGCCGGCTACTGCGTCTATCGCGCCGACAACGCCGAGTTCAAGGCGGGAAAATTCCGCATCGAGACGCGGCCGCGCGAGCAGCTCGCGCCCGGCGCGGCGGCCCTGTGCCTGGATGCCGACGCGATCCGCGACGTCGCCAACAACGACTTTTATCGCGCGCTGCTGAGCCGCTGGTCGGACAAGGATTTCGACAACCACAGCCACGAGCAGCCGGCGCCGGACCAGCAGTTTTTCGATACCTTCGGCTACTTCGGCCCGATCTCCACTTACAACTACAACCACGGCCTGCGCGAACTGAAGGCGCGGGCGATCGCCGAGAATGTGCAGTACATCGAGACCATGCTGCGCGGCGCGCCCGCGCGCCGGGAGATTTACCAGGGCGAAGCCGGCAAACATGTCGACGCCCTCGCCCCCACGGCGGGCGCGGCCGCGGCGAACGCCGCGCTCGATCCGCTCTACCAGGCACTGGCGGGCGACGCGCAGACCGCCGCCGAAATCACGCGCTATTCAAGCGTGCTGGAAGAGGCCGCCGCCGGCATCGACGACGAGAATTTCAGGCTGCGCTTCCAGGCCTATGTCTCGCGCAACAGTGCGCCGGCGCAGGTGTTCGCCGGCCTGTACGCGGGCTTTGCCGCCGCCCGCTCCGGCGGCAAGGTGGTGGCGGTGAACATCGTCGGGCCGGAAAACTGGCAGGTGTCGATGCGCGACTACACCCTGCACATGCGCATGTTCCATTTTCTCAAGCAGAAGTTTCCCGGGGTGCGCCTGGCGCTGCACGCCGGCGAGCTGACCCTGGGGCTGGTGCCGCCGGAAGGTTTGCAAAGCCATATCCGCGAGGCAATCGAGATCGGCGGCGCGCAGCGCATCGGCCATGGGGTGGACATCGCCTATGAGCGCGACGCGCCCGGCCTGCTGCGCGAGATGCGCGCGCGCAATGTCGCGGTGGAAATCAGCCTGACCAGCAACGCCTTCATTCTCGGCGTCAAGGGTGCGGCGCACCCGCTGCAGGTGTACCGGCGCCACGGCGTGCCCTTTGTCATCGCCAGCGACGACCCCGGCGTCTCGCGCAACAATCTTTCCGGCGAATACCTGCTGTATGTCAGCCGCTACAAACCGGGCTACGCGGAGCTGAAGCGGACCGTCTACAACAGCATCCACTATTCCTTTCTCGGCGAAGCCGAAAAAGCCGAAGAACTGAAAAAGCTGGACCAGCGCTTCGCCGTTTTCGAAGCCAGGGTGCGCCTGCTCGCGGAGCCGCCGGCGAAGGTTGCGCGCTGAGGCGCATGCCGGCGCGTGCCGCTGCCCGCGCCGGCAAAATGATTTAGAGTGCAGTCAGCTTGCCGCCGCCCACAGCCCCGGAGAGATTCCAATGCAGTTTCTCGGTAAATACGAGTTGCTTGAAGAGCTGGGCAAGGGCAGTTTCAGCGTGGTCTACCTGGCGCGCGATCCCTACCTGCAGACCGACGTCGCCCTCAAGGTGATCGACAAGCCGGACAACGCCAAGCACCGCGTCAGCAGCGAAACCCTGTACCGCATCTTTTCCACCGAGTATTCGCTGGTCGGCCGCCTGAACCACCCGTATATCGCCACCCTGCTTGATGCCGGTGTCATCGACGGCAAGGGCTATGTGTCGGTGGAATACGTGCCCGGCGGTACCCTGGCGCAGTTTTGCGGGCCGCAGCGCCTGCTGCCGCCGCAAGTCGCCCTGGAAATGGGCTTCAAGTGCACGCGGGCGCTGGCCTACGCCTCGCAGATGGGGGTGATCCACCGCGACATCAAACCGGCGAACATCCTGTTCTGCGGCGGCTCCAACGTCAAGCTGACCGACTTCGGCGGCGCCATCAGCGAGCGGCAGAACGTCCCCATCGTGCGCGGCCTGGGCACGCCTTATTACATGGCGCCGGAGCGCATCGAAGACATCAATCCCACGTCCAAGTCGGATATGTACGCCCTGGGCGTGGTGCTCTACGAAATGCTGGTGGGGCGCGTGCCCTTCCACGACAACAACACCACCGCGCTGATCAACAAGATCCGCAACGAGCCCCTGCCGCCGCCTTCCACTTTCCGCGCGGACCTGCCGTCCAGCGTCGACGAGCTGATCGCGCGCGCCGTGGCGAAAAGCCCCGACGACCGCTTCGCCACCTGGGAGGACTTTTCGGTCGCCATCAGCGACATCCTGGAACTGACCCGGGTGCGCATCGATCCGAAGGAATTCATCGAGACCGACAAGTACGGGGCGCTGCGGCGCTGCGCGTTCTTTGCCGACTTTTCCGATGCGATGCTGTGGGAACTGATCGCGTTTTCGCACTGGAGCCGCTTTGTCGCCGGCGACATGCTGATGCGCGCCGGGATGGAGGCCGACGAGGTGTGCATCGTCGCCGAAGGCAAGCTGACGGCGCGCCTTTCCGGCCATGCGCTGAACGAAATTTCCAGCGGCGAATCCCTGGGCGAGCTGGCCTATGTGCTGGGCGAGGCGCCGCGGCGGGCGGCCGACATCGTCGCCAAGACCGACGGCATCCTGATCAAGATCGGCTTCGACTCGCTGCGCCAGGCTTCGCCGGCCTGCCAGGCGGCGTTCGACGCGCGCTTCCTGTTTGCCTGCGCCAATCGCCTCAAGACCTTGACCCAGACGCACTTCGGCAAGCTGGAAGACGACGAGAGAAGCCTGCGCCTGTAACCCGGCCCACCCTCCGGCGCAGGCGCCGCCGCTTACTCCGGCGGTATGTTCGCCGTCTTGATGACGCCCGCCCAGCGCCGGCGTTCCTGCTCGACGAAGGCGGAAAAGCGCTGGCGGTCGGCGTAGCCCGGCACCGCGCCATCGCGCTCGATCGACTCACGCATTTGCGGGCGCGCCAGCGCGCGCTGCATCGCCGCCTCGAGCGTGGCGAGCACCGCCGGCGGCGTGCCGGCGGCGATGAAGGCGCCGAACCAGGTGCCGGTCACCAGCGGGATGCCCTGCTCGTTGAAGGTCGGCACGTTCGGCAACACCGGGCTGCGCGCTTCGGCGGCAATGCCCAGCGCGCGCATCTTGCCAGCCTTCAGAAACCCCTGCACCGGCAGCAGGCTGGAGAACACGAACTGGGTCTGCCCGGCCAGCACGGAGGTGATCGCCGGGCCGCCGCCGGGGTAGGGCACGTGGGTCATCGCCGAGCCGGTGGTCTGGCGGAACAACTCGGCAGCCAGGTGGGCGCTGCTGCCGACGCCCCAGGAGGCATAGTTCAGCGCGTCCGGATTGGCCTTACCGACGGCCACCAGCTGTTTCGCATCCTGGAATTTCGCGTCACTGCGCACCACCAGGATGGAGGGTGAATTGGCAAGCAGCGCCAGCGGCTGCAGTTGCTCCGGGCGATACGGCAGGTTCTTGTACAGCGAGGAATTGGCGGCAAACGAAACCGTGCCGGTGAGCAGGGTGTAGCCGTCGGCCGGCTGGTTCGCCACGTAGGCGGTGGCGATGTTGGTGGCCGCGCCCGGCTTGCTTTCGACCACCACCGCGGTGTGCAGGATCTCCCCCAGTTCGTTGCCCAGGGTGCGCGACAGCATGTCGGTGCCGCCGCCGGGCGGAAACGGCACCACCAGCTTGATCGGGTGCGAGGGATAGTCCACGGCCGCTGCCGCGAGCGACAGGAGGAGCAGGACCGGCCCCAGGGCACAGGCAAGGAAAAATCTGCGGCGCATGTTGCTCTCGATAGTCGGATATCAACAACCCGGGCGATTGTAAACAGGATACCCGGCGCGGCCTCAGTAGTTTATGTTTATTGGCGCAATGCACCGGCGGCGCCGCGACTATGCCCTAGAATTTGAACCGGTTTCCTGACATCGCTCCTGCGCCGGCAGAAGCACGCTGTTCAACTGTTTCAACATCGGGTCGCCATCGCAAGGAGACAAGCCTTGAGCTTTCGTATGCACGCCGTGAAAACCCTGCTGGCGGTGACGGTCCTGGCCGCCTGCGCAGTCTCGCACGCACAAGACTATCCGGCCCGGCCGGTGACCATCGTCGAGCCTTTTCCGCCGGGCGGCGCCGGCGACGTGGTGGTGCGCTACATGGCGCAGGAATTCACCAAACTGCTGGGCGGCTCCTTCATTGTCGACAACCGCGCGGGTGCCGCCGGTTCCATCGGCACCGAGTACGTGGCGCGGGCCGCGCCCGACGGCTACACCCTGCTGCTGACTTCGGCCAGCGCCATGTCGATCAACCCCTACCTGACGGCCAGGCGCGGCTACGACCCTTTCAACAGCTTCGCCCCGGTGATCAACGTCGCCTACGCCACCAACGAACTGGTGGTGACGACTTCCCTCCCCTACAAGTCGGTAGGCGAGGTGATCGCGGCGGCCAGGGCCGAGCCCGGCAAGCTCGCCTTCGCCTCCAACGGCGCCGGTACGCTCAGCCACCTGATCGGGGAAATGTTCATGCAGCAGGCCGGGGTGCGCATGCTGCACGTGCCCTACAAGGGCGCGGCTCCGGCGGTGGCCGATACCGTGGCGGGCCAGACATCCATCCTGTTTACCAACTATGCCAGCGTGACGCCGATGGTCAAGGCGGGCAAGCTGCGTGGCCTGGCCATCACCAGCCTTAAACCTACGCCGCTGGCGCCGGGCCTGCCGGCGATCGCGCAGTCCGGGCTGCCGGGTTTCGAGGCGGTGCAGTGGTGGGGCCTGTGGGGGCCCGCGGGCCTGCCGCCGGCGGTGGTGCAGCGACTCAATACTGCTGCCAACAAGATCATGTCCAGTCCCGAGACCGTCAAGTACTTCAACAACCAGGGCATCGAGCTGTTCGGCGGCACGCCCGCCGACCTGACCACCTACCTGCGCGCCGACTACAACCGCTGGGGCCAGGTGATCAAGGCCGCCGGCATCAAAGCCGAGTAGGCGCGGCCCCGTTTTATCGCGCCGCTTGCGGCGGCCCCTTCCTCTTTCGCCTCCCGCACAATGACTTCCACTTCTTCTTCCACCATCGCCGTCACCGACCAGCTTGCCGCATTCGCCGCCGCGCTCGAGTGGGACGCCGTCCCCGCCCATGTGCGGGCGATGATGCCGGTGCTGATGATCGACATGTTCCGCGCTGCCGCCGTGGGCCGCGACCGGCCATGGACGCGCGCCGTTGCACAGGTGTTCGGCGCCGGCACCGGTAGCGAGGCTGCCAGCGTGCTCTTCGGCGACAAGCGCATCGAGCCGGGCCGCGCCGCCTTCGTCAACGGCACCGCCGCCGGCGGGCTGGACTGGGACGACTCGCACGTTGCCGCCATCATCCACCCCGGCGTGTGCATCTGGCCGGCCGCGCTTGCCGCGGCCGAGATCAGCGGCGCCAGCGGGCGCGAGTTGCTGACTGCGGTGCTGGCAGGCTACGAGGTGGCGATCCGCGTCGGCATGAGCATCCAGCCCGAGCACTCCCTGCGCGGCTTCCAGGGCACGCCCACCTGCGGCGCCCTGGGCGCGGCCATCGCCTGCGCGCGGCTATTCCGCTTGCCGCAAGCCGGCATACGCAACGCGTTGGGCATCGCCGCGACTTTCGCTTGCGGCTTGTCGCAGTTTTTCGTCTCGGGCTCGGACATCAAGCGCTTTCACGCCGGCAAGGCCGCCGCCAATGGCATGGAAGCGGCCTTGCTGGCGCGTGCGGGCCTCACCGGACCGCACGATGCGATCGAAGGCAGCCAGGGCTTCGGCCGCGCTTTTTCCGACCGCTTCGATGCCGCCACCACGGTGAAAAACCTGGGCACGCACTTCCCCACCGAGTGGACTTCCCTCAAACCGCACGCTACAAGCGTACGCATGCAGGCGGCCATCGAGGGCGCGGCGATGCTGGCGCGCGAGGGCGCGCGCATGGAAGATATCGCTTCGATCGAATTGGGCGTGCATGGCGCGATGATGAGCAAGCTGGCTTCCCCCAACCCGGTGGACTACCAGCAGGCGCAGCTCAGCACGCCGTTCGCCGCCGCCATGGCCATCGCCCTGACGCCGGGCCGCGCAGGGCCACTGGCGCTGTCGGTCGACGACTTCGCCACCTATCTCGACGATGCCGCCATCCGCGACCTGTCGGCGCGCACCCGTTGCATACCCGACGCGGAAGTCGAACGGCTGACCACCGCCGAAGCGGTGCCCGCACGCGTCACCCTGACGATGAAGGATGGCCGCAAGCTGGAGAAATTCGTCGAACATCCCAAGGGCTCGCCGAAGAACCCGATCAACACCGACGAAGTGGTGCAGCGATTTTCCGCCATCGCCACGCCGCTGTTCGGCGCCGGGGCGGTTGAAGCCTGGCTCGCCAGTGCCCGCGATGTCGAAGGCCTCACCTCGCTCGCGCCGTTGTTTGCGCTGCGTGCCCAGGCGTCACATTGAGGAAGCCATGATCAATCGTCTACTCATCACCGGCGCGGCGGGAAAGATCGGCAGCTCACTTCGCGCGAGTCTGAACACGTTCTATCCGGTCATCCGTCTGTCCGACATCGTTCCGCTCACGCAGGAGCGCCCGAACGAAGAGATCGACCAGACGGATCTGGCGGACTTCGATGCCGTGCAAAAAATGGTCGAGGGCGTCGATGCGATCGTCCACTTGGGCGGCATCGGCGGCGTCGGCCGCGAGAAGGAATGGCGCGCGGTGGTCGATTGCAACATCACCGGCTGCTTCAACGTATTCGAAGCGGCCCGTCTTGCGGGAGTCAAGAGACTGGTCTACACCAGCAGCAATCATGCTGTCGGCTTCTACCCCCGCACGGAGCAACTGGACCACACCACTTACCCGCGTCCCGACACGCGCTACGGCGTCAGCAAGGTCGTCGGTGAAGCGCTCTCCTCGCTGTATTCGTTCAAGCACGGGCTTGGGGTACTTTGCATTCGCGTCGGCAACTTCAACCCGCAGCCGCTGGTGGAGCGGCACCTGTCGATCTGGGTCAGTCCGCGCGATCTTGCGCAGTTGGTGAGAATCGGGCTGGAACACCCGGACATCTTGTTCGAAGTCGTCTACGGCGTCTCGGGAAATACACGCAGCTGGTGGGACAACAGCAACGCGCACCGATTGGGCTACCAGCCGCAAGACAACGCGGAGACTTACGCCCCCGCGCTCGCGGATGCTCCCGCCGCTGCAAAGGATGACCCGGTCGCCGAGCTCTACCAGGGCGGCAGGCATTGCAGCCAGAACTGAGCCGCCAGGGCCAAACAACAAAAAACCCGGACAGGAAAGACCCGTCCGGGTTTTTTTGCTTTAGCTGCAGGCAGCGCTTAAAACGGAATATCGTCATCCATGTCGTCGAAGCCGCCGGCCGGCTTTTTCGCCGGGGCGCGCGCCGCATTGCCGCCACCACTGCCACCACCGCCACCGCCGCCACTGCTGCGCTCGCCACCGCCGGAGCGCATGCCGCCGCCACCGCCGCCACCTTCATCCATGCCGCCCCCACCCATGCCTTCGCGGCTGCCGAGCATTTGCATCTGGTCGGCGACGACTTCGGTGGTGTAGCGGTCCTGACCGTCCTTGTCCTGCCACTTGCGGGTGCGCAGGCGCCCTTCGACGTAGACCGAGCGGCCCTTTTTCAGGTATTCACCGGCGATTTCCGCCAGGCGGCCGAAAAACACCACGCGGTGCCACTCGGTGGCTTCCTTTTTCTCGCCGGTGGCCTTGTCCTTCCAGGTGTCGGAAGTCGCGACCGTGATGTTGGTGATCGCATCGCCCGAGGGGGCGTAGCGGGTTTCCGGGTCCTTGCCCAGGTTGCCGACGATGATGACTTTATTGACTGATGCCATGATTTGAGACTCCTGCCAAAGTGCGCCGCCCCCACTGACGTGGCTAGGCGCATCGAAAAAACGGCGATGAACCACTGGAACATCATCGCCGCACCGTAAATCTTTTGCCGCCCTGCGTTGAACCACGTAAACTACTGTAAATCCAAACAGGTTTTAGCGCAATCCCGCCATTGTAAACAAGTTTTCCGCACCCATCTACACCGGGATTTCCCCTTGTTTTTCCTTCCGTTTTGGCGCCGCGGGCGGCAGGCTTTTTGCATCAGCACCCGCAAGCACTGGCTTTGCCCAGCCGGGACAGGGATTAAACAGGAGCGAAACCGGAATCCGTTATAGTAGCAGGTTCGCTTTTGCGCTTTTGGCGCGAATGCAGTCACGCACCTCACTCAGAACACATGCCCGACACCCTACGCATCCGCGGCGCCCGCACCCACAACCTGAAGAACGTCAATCTCGATCTGCCGCGCGACAAGCTGATCGTGATCACCGGGCTTTCGGGTTCCGGCAAGTCCTCGCTCGCCTTCGACACGCTCTACGCCGAGGGCCAGCGCCGCTATGTCGAATCGCTGTCAGCCTATGCCCGGCAGTTTTTGCAGTTGATGGAAAAACCCGATGTGGATTTGATCGAAGGCCTGTCGCCGGCGATTTCCATCGAGCAAAAAGCCACTTCGCACAACCCGCGCTCCACTGTCGGCACCGTCACCGAGATCCACGACTACCTGCGCCTGCTGTACGCCCGCGTCGGCACCCCGCATTGCCCGATCCACCAGCTGCCGCTGGACGCGCAAAGCGTCTCGCAAATGGTCGACCACGTGCTCTCGATGCCCGCCGACACCCGCGCCGCCGTGCTCGCGCCGGTGGTGGCTGAGCGCAAGGGCGAGTTCGCCGACCTGATCGACGACCTGCGCGCGCAAGGCTTCGTGCGCCTGCGCGTGGATACCAAGATGGTCGAGATCGACGCGATTCCCGCGCTGAAAAAGAATTTCAAGCACTCCATCGACGTAGTGGTGGACCGCCTGAAGGTGGAAGGCAGCCTGAAGCAGCGCCTGGCCGAGTCGTTCGAGACCGCACTGCGCATCGCCGACGGCCGCGCCGTGGTGCTGGAGCTGGACACCGGCAAGGAGCACGTCTTCTCCTCCAAGTTTTCCTGCCCGGTGTGCGGCTATTCCATCGCCGAGCTGGAGCCGCGCCTGTTTTCCTTCAACAACCCGATGGGCGCCTGCCCGACTTGCGACGGCCTGGGCGTGATCCAGTTTTTCGATCCCAAGCGCATCGTCGCCTTCCCGCATTTGTCGCTGGCCTCCGGCGCGGTCAAGGGCTGGGACCGGCGCAACCAGTTTTACTACCAGATGCTGCAGTCGCTGGCGGCCCATTACGAGTTCGACCTCGAACAGCCCTTCGAAAAACTGCCCCCAAAGTGGCAAACCCTGATCCTCAACGGCTCGGGCAAGGACAAGGTGCCGTTCCACTACATCAACGACCGCGGCCGCACCGTGGTGCGCGAGCACGTATTCGAAGGCGTGATCCCCAACCTGGAGCGGCGCTATAAAGAGACCGATTCGGTGGTGGTGCGCGAAGAACTCGCCAAGTACATCAGCAACAAGACCTGCCCGGACTGCCAGGGCAGCCGCCTGCGCGAAGAAGCGCGCAATGTGACTGTCGGCGGAGAGACCATCTACAGTGTCTCGGGAAAATCGCTGAAGGAAGGCATGGGCTTTTTCCAGAAGCTGAAACTGGAAGGCTCGCGCGCGCAAATCGCCGACCGCATCGTCAAGGAAATCGCCAGCCGCATCACCTTCCTCAACGACGTCGGCCTGGATTATTTGTCGCTGGACCGTTCCGCCGAGACCCTCTCCGGCGGCGAGTCGCAGCGCATCCGCCTGGCCTCGCAAATCGGCTCCGGCCTGCAGGGCGTGATGTACGTGCTGGATGAGCCCTCGATCGGCCTGCACCAGCGCGACAACGACCGCCTCTTGAAGACCCTGCGCCACCTGCGCGACCTGGGCAACACCGTGATCGTGGTCGAGCACGATGAAGACGCCATCCGCTCCGCCGACTACGTGGTCGACATCGGCCCCGGCGCCGGGGTGCACGGCGGCCATATCGTCGCCGAAGGCACGCCCGCCGAGATTCTCGCCAATTCCAAGAGCCTCACCGGCCAATACCTCTCCGGCAAAAAGCAGATCGCAATTCCCTCCAAGCGCAACAAGCCCGACCCCAAGCGCACACTGAAAATCATCGGCGCCACCGGCAACAATTTGAAGAACGTCGATCTCAGCCTGCCCGTCGGCCTGCTCACCTGCGTCACCGGCGTTTCCGGCTCCGGCAAGTCCACGCTGATCAACGACACGCTGTACAACGCGGTGTCGCATCACATCTACGGCTCCTCCACCCCACCGGCCGAGCACGACCGCATCAGCGGCCTGGAGCACTTCGACAAGGTGATCGCGGTCGACCAAAGCCCGATCGGCCGCACCCCGCGCTCCAACCCCGCCACTTATACGGGCCTGTTCACCCCGATCCGCGAACTGTTCGCCCAGGCGCCGACTTCGCGCGAGCGCGGCTACGAGCCGGGGCGCTTCTCCTTCAACGTCAAGGGCGGCCGCTGCGAAACCTGCCAGGGCGACGGCGTGATCAAGGTGGAAATGCACTTCCTGCCCGACGTCTACGTGCCTTGCGACGTCTGCCACGGCAAGCGCTACAACCGCGAGACGCTGGAAGTGCAATACAAGGGCCGCAACATCCACGAGGTGCTGGACATGACCATCGAGGACGCCCACGAATTCTTCAAGGTGGTGCCGGTAGTCGCGCGCAAGCTGCACACCCTGCTCGAAGTGGGTCTCGGTTACGTCAAGCTCGGACAGAGCGCCACCACCCTGTCAGGCGGCGAAGCGCAACGCGTGAAACTCTCGCTCGAACTCTCCAAGCGTGACACCGGCCGCACCCTCTACATTCTTGACGAGCCCACCACCGGCCTGCACTTCCACGACATCGAGCTGCTGCTGCGCGTGCTGCATCAGTTGCGCGACGGCGGCAACACCGTGGTGATCATCGAGCACAACCTCGACGTCATCAAGACCGCCGACTGGCTGGTGGACCTGGGCCCGGAAGGCGGCGACGGCGGCGGGCAGATCATCGCCGAGGGCACGCCGGAAGACGTGGCGAAAGTGAAAAAAAGCTACACCGGCGCCTACCTCGCGCCCATGCTGAAAGACAAGCGCAAGGCGGCTTAAGCCGCCCGATGCCGTCAGCGCCCGGCTGAAGGCGCCGGGCAAGCCGCCGGCGCCAGCGGCTTGCGCCCGGTGGCCAGGCCGAGCGAAACCTGCCCGGCCGAAATCATGCGTATCGCGCCGGTGATCGGCGAAGACAGGGCGCAGCGGCCGATTTCCACCAGGCGGCCGTTTTCCAGGCCGACCACCCGCAGTTGCGTGCGCGTCACATCGGGCACCAGCAAGCGCGTCTTGCCGCCGATGGCAAACGGCATCGACAAGCCCAGCTCCGTCGTGCCGAATACGTGGTTGGAAAATCCGCCTTCCAGCGCGGCCACCTCGACCAGTTCCGCGCCCTGGCGCCGGTATACCTTCAGCGGGCCGCCGACATGTGGCGTAATCACCGCCGCGATCTCCGCGCGCCCGTCGCCATCGAGGTCCGCCACACCGACCGGGTTGAGCCAGCGTCTGGGCTGCCCGGTCGGCGCCGATTGCGCGGCAATTTCCAGGCGGGCGCCGTTCAGGTGCAGCAACACCAGCCGCGTGCCGCGCTCGCGCTGGCTGACGATGGCGAGAATCGACGGCGGCTCGTCGGCCGCCAGCTTGACGATGCGCGGCGTCAAATCCTCGAACACCTCGTCAGCCGGCAACGCCAGCGCCAGGCGCCGGCCGTTATCGGTGCTCGCCGTCAGCCGCGCATATTCATGCGGCCGGCCCAGCGCGAAATGGCCGTAGCGCTGCACCGGCTCGGCAAAGGCGGCCGCGACAATCCGCTCGGCGAAGGCAGGGGGTGCCATGCCCGCGAGGGCGATGGCGAGCGCCAGATAACGGAATTTTTTCATTGCAAGGTCAAGGCCGGGACAAAGTCTGTACGTCCCTGCACGCTGAAAGGATTCGGCGCGGCGGAAAGACTAGTCACCCGCCGTAAATCCCGTCGCCTTGACCACCCGCGCCCAGCGCTCGGAGTCGCGCACCACCTTTTGCTGCATCTTGTCGCCGCATATATCGGGCGAGACGGTCAGGCCGGCGCCCGCCATGCGGTTTTTGAAATCCGCCGACTGCGTCATTTTCTGGTGCGCCTGGATCAGGCGTTCGACTATCGGCTTTGGCAGGTTCTTCGGCCCCGCCAGGCCGAACCACACCGAAGTGGTCAGTTCCGGCAAGCCCACTTCGGCAACCGTCGGGATCTCGGGCAGTTGCGCCGCACGCCGCTCGGTGGTGGTGGCATAGCCCACCAGCTTGCCCGCCTTGATGTGCGGCGCCGCCGTGGCGATCTGCACAAAGCCCAGCGGCGCCACGCCGCCTATCATGTCGGTGACCTGGTTCGGCGAGCTTTTGTAGGGCACGTGGACCATCTCCGTCTTCAGGGCCTCGCTCAATTGATAACCCAGAAAGTGCGCGGGCGAACCCGGCGCGTAGGAAGAATAAGTGGGCGGTGTCTTCTGCGATTTGATCCAGCGCGAAAGCTCCGCGAAATTCTTCGCCCCGATCGAGGGGTTGGCCGCCAGCACCAGCGCCGCCTCCACGCCCTGGCAGATGTGGGTGAAATCGCCCGCCTTGTAGCCGGCTTTCGGATTGGCATTGGGCGCGATGGCATTGGCGCCCGCGGTGGTGATCAGCAGGGTGTAGCCATCGGCGGGGGCGCGCATCACGGTCTGCGCGGCCACCATGCCGCCCACCGCGGGCATGCTCTCCACCACCAGCGGCTGGCCCAGCGCCGCGCCCAGCTGGTCGGCCAACGCCCGCCCATACAAGTCCGGTGGCCCGCCGGGCGTCGAAGGCGCGATCAGGCGGATCGGCTTTTCGGGCCAGCCCTGCGCGTGGGCGGACAAAACACTGGCCACCCCCAGTCCAAGGGCCAGTAAAGCCCCCGTGATGGCATGAATCCGGGTGTTGATGCGCATGCTAAGTCTCTCCTCGTATTGCGCCTGGTGAACAATCCAGGCGGCGGGCTCGTCTATCTTTGCGGCATGTCCTTGGTCGAATACCCCAGGCTCACCTTGGCATCATCCGGAATCGCCGGCACACCCGCCTCCCACGCCAGCCAGGCCTCGCGCATCGCCGCCAGGCGCTGCGGATGCCGCTGCATCAGGTTGGCGCGCTCGCGCGCGTCGGCGCGGATGTCGAACAGGTACTCGTGCTCGTCCACCTTGAGATATTTCCACTTGCCCTGGCGCAGCGCGCGCTGCTGCCGGTGGTTCATGCGCCAATACAGCGGCCGCTCGAACTCGCGCGCCGGCTCGCGCAACACAGCCGCCAGCGAGACGCCGTCCAGCGGAAAATCGGGGTGCGCGCGGCCCCCGCCCAGCTCCAGCATGGTCGCCGACCAGTCCATGGTCATGCAATGCTGCGCGCTTTGCGTGCCGGCGGGGATTGCCGCCGGCCAGTGCGCGATCCACGGCACGCGGATACCGCCCTCGGTCAGGTCCATCTTGCCGCCCACCAGCGGCCAGTTGTCGGAAAAGCGCTCACCGCCGTTGTCGCTGGTGAACACCACCAGCGTGTTCTCCAGCAGCCCCTGCTCGCGCAGCGCCTGCATCAATTGCCCGATCCCTTCATCCATGTGATGGATCATGCGGCGATAGGTATCCACGTTGCCGCCGTCGAGGTGAAACAGGTTGTTCGCCGTCTGCGCCGCCACCTGTTCATCCTCGCGCGCCTCCCACGGCCAATGCGGCGCCGTGTAATGCAGGCTGAGGAAAAACGGCTGCCCGCCCTGCGCCGCCGCCGCGCGCCCGCGCACATGGTCGACGGCGCGTTGCGACAGCACATCCGTCAGGTAGCCCACCTCGCGGTGCGGTTCCTCGCCGATGTACAGGTCGTGGTCGCCCTTGCCCGAGCAATGGGTGAAATAGTCCACGCCCCCGGCCATGATGCCGAAGAACTCGTCATAGCCCGAGCGCAACGGCCCGAAGGTGGGCGGGTAGCCCAGGTGCCACTTGCCGATCAGCGCCGTCGCATAGCCCGCATCGCGCAATAGCGAAGGCAGGGTCGGAATATTCGTCGGCAGGCCCAGCGTGGTGCTGCCCTTGCTGCCGCTGTTGATCGGCTCTTCCATGCCGCCACGCAGGCGGTACTGGTAGCGCATGGTCATCAGCGCGAAACGCGTCGGCGAACACACCGGCGCGTTCGAATAACCTTCGGTGAAGCGCAGCCCGCCGGCCGCCAGCGCATCGATGTTCGGCGACACCGGGCCGAACGGCCCCGGACGCCCGCCGTAACAGCCGAGGTCGGCATAGCCCAGATCGTCGGCCACGATGTAAACAAGGTTGGGTCGGGCGGCGGATGACGGCGGCATCTGGAACGCGCAAAGAGGCAGGGAAGCCCAGCTTAGGCCATCCCGGCCGCATTTGCAAAATCCTCAGCCGGGCCGCGCCAGGCGCTTGACAAAAAAAATGTCCGAGTGCCCCACCGGATGATCCCGCACCGACACCTGCGCCTCGTAGCCCATGTGCGCGTAGAAGCCCGGCGACTGGAAGCTGTGGCTGGACAACAGCGCCAGCGCGCAGCCCTTCTCCCGCGCGTTCTGTTCGGCCGCCAGCATCAGCGCACCGCCCCAGCCCTGGCCGCGATACGCCTGGGCCACCCAAAGATAAGAAACGAAGCACACCCCGCCCCAGGTGTATCCGGAAATGCCGGCGATGATGGCGCCCACCTCGTCCCTTTGCACCGCCGCGTACGACTCGCCGTCGAAATAGCCGGTGGCCTGGGCGTTGAACTCGTAAATGCGCTGCGCCAGGAAGGCTTCGATTTCCGGGCAGTCGCCGCGCTGCAATTCGATTGGGGGAAGGGACATGCCGGCGGTCCATGAGAACCCGGCGGCCTGGAGCGCAAGGTGCGCGCCGGCGTTTCGCGGGGCTGCGCATTTTCAACCTTGCCGGCCTTTTTTCAAATCAGGAAAAACCGCTATTGCCTTCGCGCAATAGTTGCCTGTCCATCAAGCGGTGCGGCGCTTATCTGGCGAAAGCCGGAAACGCCGGCAACTTGCCGTTGTCGCGCGGATCGTGCTGGATGATCACCGTAGCCTTGAGATTGGCGGCGATCTTCTTCACGCGATCCAGCGAAGCCAGCGTGGCGGCGCGCCCGGTATCGAAATTCGGCACGCCGTCGCTGTCGTAATTTTCGTGGAAATGCGTTACATCCCCGCTGAGCAGCACCGTGCCGGTTTCGCGCAGTTTGACCAGCAGGCTGTGATGGCCCGGCGTATGGCCGGGCGTGTTGAGCATGATCACCGTGCCGTCGCCGAACACGTCCTTGTCCTGCGGCACCGGTTCCACCTTGCCGCCGCCGCTGATCCAGTGGGCAAACGAGCGCGCATCGGCCAGGGCGGCCGGCTTCGGGCTGGTGAGCACATCCCAATCGCCCTTGCCGATCAGCAGCATCGCCTCCGGAAACGTGGGCAACTGGCCGGTGTGGTCCGCGTGATAGTGGCTGATGCCGACGTACTTGATCTGCTCGGGCTTGAGACTGAGCTGCGCCAGCATGTCCACCAGGCTGACCTTGGGCGCCAGCGCGCCGGCGCTCATCGGCTGGCCGGTGTCCCACATCATGTATTCGTCGCCGTGCCGGATCAGGTAGCAGTTGTACACGAGCTCGATTTTCAGCCCCTTGTACGCATAGACATCGGAAAGGCGGGTGTTCGGGTCTTGCGGCCCGCGGCTGGTGCCGCATTCGAGACGCGTCAGCGTCACTTCGGCGGCGGGCTGCGCCCAGGCAGACAGGCTGATCGGCAGGCAAATGCAGGCCCCGGCGCAAGCGCCGAGCATCGACCAATACAAACTTCTCATGGGCACCCCTTCACGGACTCGAAGGTCCGGGCCGACGGCCCGGTTCCTCATGCCCATCTACGCCCGGCCCGCGCAAAGGGATGCGCGCCGGCCCTTTAGCGCTTGGGAATCGGCGTCAGGCCGACCTTGGTCACCACCGGCGCCGCCTGGGGCGAGGCGAGAAAGTGGATCAGCGCCGCCGCGGCTTCCGGCTGCTGCGAGCTTTTGGCGATCACGCCGGCGAACGAAAACCCGGGCTGCAGCTCCGCCGGAATCGCCCCCACCAGGTCCACCCCCGGCACGTGCATCAGCTCGCTCAACTGCTGAAAGCCGATCTCCGCCTCGCCGCGCGCGATCACCGCCGCCACCGGCTCGCCCGAAGGCGGGCCGCGCACCTTGCGGCTTTTGCCCTTGATCTGCTCGGCCACGCCCAGCTTGGCAAACAGCTTGGTCGAAAGATACGTGCCGCTGCCGCTGTCCGAATAGGCAATCGACTTCGCCGCCAGCAGCGTGTTGCGCAGCGCATCCACCGTATCGATCTTCGGCTTGGGCGCACCGGCGCGCACCACCAGGCCGATCTGCGACAGCGCCAGCTCCATCTTGCTCTCGGGACGCACCAGGCCCTTGGCCCCCAGCTCACTGGCGGCTTCGCCATCCATGATCACCACGTCCGTCACCTCGCCGCGCGCCAGCCGGGTCGGAATCGCCTCCGGCGAATCGCCCATCGAAGGGCCGCGCACCGTGATCAGGTGATTGCCGGTGGCCTTCTCGAATGCCGGCCCGAGTTCGGCATACACCCGGTAATAACCGGCCGAGATCATTACGCGCACATCGGCGGCGCAAGCACTACCCACCATCAACAAGGCAGCGCCGATGGCCGACAGCCATCTGGCGAATGATTTTGTTTTCATATGTCTCCTCGAATCGAAACGGAAAAATTCACATCCGCATACTAATATCAAAGGAGCCAAGCTCGAAATTAATCCACACATAAGTGAAGAAAGAAAAATTCGAACGCGGCCAGCCGCCGCGTGCTTGCATTGACCGCGCGCGGCCGCTA
>DATAZV010000129.1:0-19635 GCA_036271855.1 Burkholderiales bacterium | reverse complement strand
GTCGAACAGCCATGAATTCATCTACTACAATTTTTGACAGTCACCGTTGAGATAAAAATATGCCGCCCCGCTATCTCATCGCCCTCATCAAACACGAAACCAACACCTTCTCCCCCATTCCCACGCCCCTGTCCGCCTTCGGCCACGGCCACGGCCCCTCTTTTGGCGAGGCCGCGGCGGAGGCCTTTCGGGGCTCGGCCACACCCTTCGCAGCCTACCTCGACATCGCCGTCCGCGAAGGCGCACAGATCATCACCCCGATCGCCGCCGAATCCTGGCCCTCCGCTGCCTGTTCCCGCAAAACCTTCGAAATCCTGATAGAGCCGCTGGAGCAGGCCGTCGCGGCCGGCTGCGACGCCATTTTCCTCGACCTGCACGGTGCGATGGTGATCGAGGACTGCGACGACGCCGAGGGCGAAATCCTGCGCCGCCTGCGCGCCATCGCACCACAGGTACCGATCGCCATCACCTTCGACTACCACACCAATCTCTCACCGGAAGCCGTCGCCCTGGCGGATGTCATCACCGGCTACAAGACCTATCCGCACGTCGACATGTACGAATCCGGCCGGCTGGCCGGCGAGATCCTGGTCGACGCCATCAAAGGCAAAATCAGACCGGTGATGGCCTACCGCTGGCTACCGATCGTCTCGGCCATCATGCGCCACGCCCCGGAAGACGGCCCCTCCGGTGCCATCATCGACCACGCCCGCGCAATGGAAAAGAACGGCACCGTACTCGCTGCCACGCTGTTGCCCGGCTTCGCCCACGCCGACACCCGCTACACCGGCATGGCCGCGGTGGTGATCGCCGACGGCAAGCACGACCCGCCGGCGGCGCTGCGTACCGCCCAGCGGGTTGCCGACGAAATGATGTCCATCGCCCGCGACCGCCGCGCCGAATACGTCTACCACCCCACGCCCCTGGCCGACGCGGTGCACCGCGCCAAACAACTGGGCGCCGACGGGCCCGACGGCCCGGTGCTGCTGATCGACCACTGCGACAACTGCGGCTCCGGCGGCACCCAGGACGTGATGGCCGTGGTGGCGGAAATCCTCAAGCAGCAACTCGACGGCATCGCCATCGCCCCGATCCGCGACCCCGAAGTCGTGCAGCAGATGATCGCCGCCGGCATCGGCAACAACGTCACGCTCTCGCTCGGCGGCAAGACCGACATGCCGTCCATCGGCCTCACCGGCAAACCACTGGCCATCAGCGGCCGCGTGCAGACCATCACCGACGGTGAAATCGTCTTCCGCGGCCCGATGTACACCGGCCTGAAGTCCCACCTCGGGCTCACCGCCGTGCTCGACACCGGCTGCGCCCAGATCGTCGTCACCTCACTGCATCACGAGCCATTCGACCTGGTGATCTTTCGCCACTGCGGCATCGAACCCACCCAAAAACGCTACCTGATGCTGAAAAGCCGCATCCACTACCGCGCCGGCTTCAAACCGATTGCCTCGCATATTGTGGAGTGCCATGGCGAGGGCGTAACCAACGCCGATCTTTCCGCCTATCGCTATATGAAACTGAAGCGGCCTAGCTACCCGCTGGATCATTATTGATACGCCCCAGAAGGGCACGGTCACCGTCGTTCTGCCATGCATGTGGCGGCAGTTAAAAAATGTGTCAGGCGACGCGAATTTTATGTCCGCACGACGACCTGGCGTTCCCACCCCTCGTCGAGAGGAAGTGGGCCATTCGCAGCGTAGAAATAGAGATTGTGCCGGATCGGGTAGATAGTCTCGATCACTTTCACATTCTTGAAGTGCGGCGATAGGAAACGCGTCAAATCCTCTTTGGACTTAAATTCGTATTCGTGCTCATGGTGCGACTTTTCATTGCCTACTTCTACGATCGTATATCCGGACAAAACTCCATCGGGAGCAAGACGTCCTTTGATATCGGCCATCAGGGAGGCGATCTCCGTTTCCGTGAAATGCTCGATTGCAGCGTCCCAGATCACGTTGTCGTACGTGCCTGCCGGAAGGTCGGTTCGGATGTCCGCGACCCGATATTCCACGTTCGGAGCCCTAAAGTTTCTCTTCGCGTGATCAATCGCGTTCGGATCGAAATCGACTGAAAGTATTTTCCCCGCGCGAATTGAATAGAAGTGGTGCGCGTTGAATCCGTCGCCGCAACAAACCTCCAGAACACGGGCCCCTTGCCGCATCGCCATGAGATTGAATATCCCCCTCTCCCACGAAAATGGCATTCGCGACTTGTACCAATCCCAATGCTGATCCAAGAAATGGTCATACCACTCCGGATTTGGCTGAACGCCCCATTGGATAGCGAACTGCATCCAGTGCGCGAACGATGATATCGACCTCACACCGGCATTGATGCGGGGCACGAGATAGGCTCCCCCCAGCATGCGCGCGAGTCGCAGTAGTGCTTTTTTCATTATTTCTGTTCTATCAATTGATCATGTCTGGCTGAGGCGGATTATATGAGATGTGCAAGCCAGAATTTGCCAACGCGCGCTTCCCGGTCGCCGCCATCTACGCCAAGGCGGCGCCCGAACGCATGCTCTGGTGCAGCACACCGACCGCATCCGACGCAAAGCTACAACAAGAAGCCGGACGACGCGGTGCTATTCGACCTGCTGGCCGAAAGCGTGCCGGACGAGGCCGTCCGCGCCCGCATTCTGGTCGACAATCCCGCCAGGCTTTACCAGTTTTCCTGACGCCAAGGCTGTGCGATACGCCGCGTCGGCCCGCTTGCGGCCCTTATCGTAAAATTCGCCCATGGCCGCCGTTTCCCCCGCCTCTTCCTCAACCAGTGCGCCTTTCGATCTGCTGATCGACATCGGCAACACCTTCGTCAAGTGGGGGCGCTACCGTGTCGGCGCCGCCACGGCGGAGGAGGCTCTGATCGACTACGAGCGCCGCCTGATCGATGAAGTCCCCGGCATGGGCCCAGCCTTCACGCACTACCCGGCGACGCCGCGGCGCATCGTCATCTCCAACGTCGCCGGCACGCGCATCCGCAATCCGCTGATGCGCGCCGTCGAGCTCTGGCCGCAAGCGCAGGTGCACTGGGTCGCCTCCTCGGCGGAACAATGCGGCGTCACCAACGGCTACCGCAACCCGGCGCAACTGGGCACCGACCGCTGGGCCGCGCTGATCGGCGCGCGCGCGCTGTTGCCCGGCCAGGCGGTGCTTGTGGTGGTCTGCGGCACCGCCACCACCATCGACCTGCTGACCCCCGAGGGCCACTTTCCCGGCGGCAACATCCTGCCCGGCATGGGCCTGATGCTGCGCTCCCTGCACACCAGCACCGCCGCCCTGCCGGACGCAGACGGCGACTACATCAACCACCCCAACCACACGGTCGACGCCATCACCTCCGGCTGCCAGCATGCGCAGGCCGGCGCCATCGAGCGCCTTTTCCGCCGCCATCGCGCCGAATATGGCGAACTGGTCTGCCTGATCTCGGGGGGCGCCGGCAAAACGGTGGCGCCGCGCCTGTCCATCCCTTACCGTTATCATGACAACCTGGTGCTGGAAGGCCTGTACCAGATCAGCCGCTGCCTGGACCAAGGCTAGCCGTTACGAAAACCCGTCGCGAACCCGACCCCCATCCCTAAACTTCCCTGATGCGCGCCCTGTTTTTCGTCCTGGTCCTGGCCAATCTGGCATTTTTCGGCTGGCATGCCGGCTATATCGGCCCGCCCGAGCAAAAAACCGGCGAGCCGGAACGCCTGAGCCAGCAGATCGTCCCGGAAAAAATCCGCCTGGTCTCGGCCGACGCCGCCCGGCGCATCGAAGCCGCCGCGGCAGCCCGGGCCGCCTGCATCGAGTGGGGCAGTTTCCCGCTGCAGGATGCCGACCGCGCCCAGGCCGCACTGGCGCAACTGGGTGTCGCCGATCGCGTCAATGCGCGCAAGGTAGAGGAAGCCGCCCAATGGTGGGTCTTCATGCCGCCGCAAGGCGGCAAGACCAATGCCGACAAAAAGACCGACGAACTCAAGCGCCTGGGCATCACCGACTACTTCGTCGTCACCGACGAAGGCGCCAACAAGTGGGCGATTTCGCTCGGCGTATTCCGCACCGAAGACGCCGCCCGCAGCTATCTTGCCGCCATCAGCGCCAAGGGCGTGAAAACCGCACGCGCCGGCGAGCGCGAAACCCGGGTGCAAAAAACCATTTTCCAGATCCGCCAGGTCGACCCGCCCCTGCAGACCAGGCTGACGGCAATCCGCAAGGATTTCCCCGGCATCGACATGCATCCTTGCGTGGCCGACGACAGTGCTGCCGCCGCGGCCAGGAAGTCCTGAGCGGCGCATGGACAGGAACCCCAACGTGACCATTCGACGCAAAGGCATCGTACTGGCAGGCGGCTCCGGCACCCGCCTCTATCCCATCACCCGGGCCGTTTCCAAGCAGCTCCTGCCGGTCTACGACAAGCCGCTGGTCTACTATCCCCTGACCACCCTGATGCTGGCCGGCATCCGCGACATCATGGTGATCTCGACGCCGCAGGACACGCCCCGCTTCACCGAGCTGCTCGGCGACGGCGCACAGTGGGGCATCAACCTGCGCTACGCCGTGCAGCCGGAGCCGCGCGGCATCGCCCAGGCGCTGTTGATCGCCCGTGAGTTCCTCGACGGCGACCCCTGCGCCCTGGTGCTGGGCGACAACATCTTCTACGGCGGCGACCTGCAGCAGCGCCTGACCCAGGCCAGCCTGGAGTCCGACGTGGCCCATGTTTACGCCTACCAGGTGAACGACCCGGAACGCTATGGCGTCATCAGTTTCGACGCCCAGGGCCGACCGGATTCGATCGAGGAAAAGCCCGCCAGCCCGAAATCGCGCTATGCCGTCACCGGCCTCTATTTCTATGACGGCCAGGCCAGCGACCTGGCGGCCAGCCTCAAGCCCTCGGCGCGCAACGAACTCGAAATCACCGACCTCAACCGCCTTTATCTGGCCAGCGGGCGCCTGAAGGTCGAGAAATTCGGCCGCGGCTACGCCTGGCTGGACACCGGCACCCACGATTCCCTGATCGAGGCCGCCACCTTCATCGCCACCCTGCAAAAGCGCCAGGGGCAAATGATCGCCTGCCCGGAAGAAATCGCCTATCGGCAGAAATGGGTCGATGCCGCGCAACTGCGGGCCCTGGCCCAGCCGCTGGCCAAAACCCACTATGGCGAGTACTTGCTGCGCCTGCTGGAAGACCTCT
Organism: Burkholderiales bacterium; assembly: GCA_036271855.1. GTDB lineage: Bacteria > Pseudomonadota > Gammaproteobacteria > Burkholderiales > JAEUOS01 > JAQGMJ01. The sequence goes on along the minus strand of DATAZV010000129.1, from coordinate 14,445 downwards.
GAGCGGCCTGCCGCCCAGCCCGCCAGGCCCGCTAGGAACCGGCGATAAAACCCTTCAAGTCCTCGAACGCCTGAGCGGTTGAGGGGCTACAGGGCATGAAAGTCGAGCAATATGCCTCGAAGCGGATTTCGCCGCTGTCTTTCGGACCCGGCCAGCGGATGACGTGAAAAGTCAGGGAAGCATCGAAGTTTCCCGGAGATGCGGTTTCCAGCATCCAGTCTGTGGCATTGTTGACCGGCCGCCTGGAATTGCGCGCGATCCACTCGCGGGTGCGCTGCCAGTAAAGCTCGCATTGCGCCTTGTCGGCGCAGGTTGCCACGACTACGCCCGGGCGCATCGTGGTGGGATGGATGTCCGCCGCGCAAGCAGCCAGCAAGGCGGGTATCAGCAAGACGGCGAGCCGGCGCAATAAACAGGACCAGGACATCGAATCTCTCCGGTAAAGCAATGCCGTCACGAAGCGCCGCGAACGCGCGCCAGAGTGGCGGTGGTGGAGCGCTGGAACAGGAAGGGAATCGAATGCACGCTGCCGCCCCAGCTGCGCACTTCGGCCGCGCCGACCATTTTATCCACCGACCAGTCGCCGCCCTTGACCAGCACGTCGGGACGGGCGGCGAGGATGGCTTGCAGCGGTGTATCTTCGGCAAAACAGGTCACCAGGCTCACACATTCGAGCGCTGCCAGCACCGCCATCCGGTCCTCTTCGCTGTTGATCGGCCGGTCTTCCCCCTTGCCCAGGCGCTTCACCGACGCGTCGCTGTTGACGCCGACGATCAGGCTGGCGCCGAGCGCGCGCGCCTGTGCCAGATAAGTGACATGGCCGCGGTGCAGCAAGTCGAACACGCCGTTGGTGAACACCACCGGATGCGCCAGCCCCGCCGCGCGCGCGCCCAGCTCCGCGCGGCCGCACATCTTGGCTTCGAAGGCCGCCGGCGCGTGGATGACGGGCGTCGCTGCCGGTACAGTCATTTAGCCTTCCAGTGCGGCGGCAGGGTCCTGGCAAAATATGGCAGGCCTTCGATACGGCGAGCCCAGGCCGCCAGTGCGGATGGGCAAGCCGCCGCCATCTCCAGTTCGGGCTTGCGCAAGTCGTAGCGCGCCAGCATGGCCACGGTGGGATACAGCGCGAAATCCGCCGCGGTCAGCTGTGCGCCGGCGAGATAATCGCCCTCCATGCGCGCGGCCACGTATTCCAGTTCCTTCAGCAGACCTTCACGTGCCTGGCCCAGCGCCTGTGCGCTCGCGTCCTTGTCGAACACCGCCTTGCCCATGCTGCCCATCGCCGCATCCACGCTGTCGTCGATGTCGGCGATCCAGCGCCGCACCAGGGCGCGCTGTCGCGTCGGCCCCGGAAACAGCGGCGCGGTGGCCGGATACTGCTCCTCCAGATACTCGACGATGGCACCGGATTCGGACAGCACGAAATCGCCGTCGACGATCAGCGGAATCCGGCCGCGCGGATTGAGCTTGAGGAACGCCGGCGTTTTCAGGTCGCCCGCGGAGAACGACATCAGCCTGAAGTCGTACTTGAGGTTCTTGTGTTCCAGCGCGAGCCAGACCCGCCATGCATAAGGCGAGCCCGAGCCGTAGTAAAAGGTGATCATTTTGGAGTTTCGACGGCGCGAAAAAGAAATCCTGCGGGCACCGCAGGCAAGCCGGCGGCGGAACAGCCGCCATTGTGCCGCAACTGCGGCGCCCGCGGGCGGCGGCGCCGGCATTGCCCGCTGCTTTACGCGACGTGCGAAGGCGCCACCAGGGTCTCGGAAAGGCGCTCACCCAGGTTGCGCGTGACTTCCTTCCTGTAACGGTTCAGGTCCTGCACCGAACCAAAGCTGCGGTCGAACAGGATCGAGACGTTGTGCAGGATGCGGTCGACCACCTTGGTCTCCCACTCCTTGTTGAAGTTGATCTGCGCGTCCAGCCAGCGCTCCAGCCAGCCCGGGTCGGGCAGCTTGGACTGGATCGTGTCCAGCGGAAACATCGACTGATTGACGTGCAGGTTGGTCGGGTGCAGCGCCTGCGCGGTGCGATGCGCCGAGGCCATCAGCACGCCGATCTTGGCGAAAGCGGCGCGCGCCGTGTCGCCGAAGTTCACCACCGCGCGCTTCATGTACTGCAGGTAGGCGCCGCCATGACGCGCCTCGTCGCGCGAGATCAGGCCATAGATGTGCTTGATCACCGGCTCGGTGTGCCATTCGGCGGCACGCCGGTACCAGTGATTGAGGCGGATTTCGCCGCAAAAATGCAGCATCAGGGTCTCCAGCGCCGGCGCCGGGTCGAAGGGAAAGCGCACCTGGTGCAGTTCCTCCTCGGTCGGCATCATTTCCGGCCTGAAGCGCCGCAGGTATTCCAGCAGCACCAGCGAGTGCTTCTGCTCCTCGAAAAACCAGACGCTCATGAAGGCGGAAAAATCGCTATCGTCCTGGTTGTCGCGCAGGAACATCTCGGTGGCCGGCAGCGCCGCCCACTCGGTGATCGCGTTCATCTTGATGGTCTGCGCCTGCTCATCCGACAGCAGGGCGGGATCGAACGTGTCCCAGGGCACGTCGCTCTCCATGTTCCAGCGCACGGCTTCGAGGGATTTGAACAATTCGGGATACAGCATGAAATACTCCTTGCGGCCGCGCCTGCCTTGTTGGTATGTGGAATAGCGCGTGAGGTCGCCGATAGTCGGGCAGCTTTCCGGAAAATCGGAGCCGCTCCGCATTGACACCCGCCGGGATTCACAAAGCGCGGGTGGGCGGACTATAGAAAAACTGTTGTGCCGACCTGATCTGTAGCCGGATTGCGGGCCGACCCGGCAAAATCGCACGCCAGAATCTCTGGGATGCTGCAAGAATACGCTGGCCCAACGACTAAGTGTGGTTGATTTGATGCAGGAATGGGATGTCAATTCTGCGCACCCCTGCCACTGGCGTGGCACAGTCGCTCATCAATCCGGCATTTAGTTGCAAATAAACAACAAGTTAGCCAAGCCTTGGCGCGAATTGGACGAATAGCTCATTTTCCGTACCGCATCCGTCGGCTGCTTTTTCGCGTAGCCCTATGGCGGGGCAAGCGCACGAAACCAAAAAAACTACCCTCTGCGCCGCGCCCCCAGAACATACGCCTAAGCCGCGGGGTGTTTATAAGTGGTCCGGAGTTCTCCCCTTCTCCTCTCTCCGGTTTGCTTGCCCCCGCGGCTTACCCGTCAGCCGCACCCTCGCAGCCTGCCTGGGGTCAGCAGAACGCCATAGAGCTTCATCGTGCATCGCAAGGTGGCTTTGCGCCTGGCGAAGAGGCGTAAATGGGCCGGCGTGCCTCTGGCTGGAGGCGTGCCCAAGAGGCAAAACCAGGAGCCCAGAAACAAGGCGGCCGGGGAGAGCCAACACTCTGCCCCGGCCGCGCTTCCGAGGAGGAGACTACGGAAGCGAAAATTGATGCGTACTACCGGAATTATTGAGGGCCCGGCCAGCACTTCGCGTTGCATCAACAGCGATTCTCACGTACGTGCACGAGTCCGCAAATAGCACCAACGACCTAGTACTTTGGTATTAGGTCGCGGTCATCCGGCTGTAAAAATGAAGGCGCCGCGCAAAAGCGCGGCGCTTGGGGCCCGCTGCGCGAGTCCTTACTTGGCGGGGGGTTTGTTGTCGCCGGCGGGCGCGCGCGGCGCTTCGGCGATGTATTCGAATACCCGCACCACCTGGCTGACGCCGCGCGAGCGCGCCGCCGCCGCCGAAGCCGCGTCGGCTTCCTGGCGGGTAACCATGCCCTGCAGATAGACCACATTGGCTTCGGTGGTCACCTTGATCACCGCCGCCGGCACCGCTGCATCGTCCACCATGTTGCCCTTGACGATGCTGGTAATCACCGCATCGTTGGAACGGGCGGCGATGGTGCTGTTGATGCCGACCTGTACCTCGTTCAGGACTTCACGCACGTTATCGACGCCGGCGGCGATGCGCGCCACGTCGGCACGGGCTTTCTCGTCCGGCACCTCGCCGGTCAGCAGGACCCGGTGGTTGTACGGATTGACGTTGACGTGCGCCCGGTCGTGGTAGACGTCGTTGATCGCCTTGTCGACGTTGAAGCCGATCGCTTTGTCGTCGGTCTGCGTGCCCAGGCTGCGGCGGTCGCTCGCGGCGATCGCCCCGGCGGCCACGCCGCCGGCAATCAGCGGAATGCAGCCCTGCAGCAAGGGCGCCGCCAGCGCCAGGGCGAGGACGGCGGAGACTGCATGTGATCGCGGTTGCGGATGCTTCATTCTTCCCCCAGCAGCGAACAGTCGATGCCGTCGCACAAACAATGGATCGTCAGCAGGTGAACCTCCTGGATGCGCGCCGTGCGGTCCGCCGGCACGCAGATTTCGATGTCGCCTTCGCGCAAAAGTTTCTTGATCTTGCCGCCGTTTTTTCCGGTCATCGCGATCACCCGCATCTCGCGCTCATGCGCGGTGGTGATCGCCGCCATCACATTGGCCGAATTGCCGCTGGTGGAAATCGCCAGCAGGACGTCGCCGGGATTGCCCAGGGCCTGCACCTGCTTGACGAAAATCTGGTCGTAGTCGTAATCGTTGGCCACCGCGGTGAGGATCGAGCTGTCGGTGGTCAGGGCGATGGCGGCCAGGCCGGGGCGCTCGCGCTCGAAGCGGCCGATCAGTTCGGCGGCAAAATGCTGGGCATCGGCCGCCGAGCCGCCGTTGCCGCAGGCCAGGATCTTGCCGCTGTTCATCAGCGCCCCGACCATCGCCTCGACACCGGCGGCGATCGGGGCGGCCAGAACCTCCATCGCGTTGCGCTTGGTCTCGGCACTGGCAATGAAGTGCTCGCGGATGCGTTGCTGCAGGTCCATGGGTAGAAAAGGGATGTATGCTGAAGAGACCTGGATTATAGCCGCCCGGCCCCGCCCGCCGGCGTGCCGCTGGCCTGGCGCAGTGGCCGTTTCTCAGGCGCCGAAAGCGTTTTGCAGCCACTCGATCGAAGCGGGATCGAGTTTGTCGAGCAGGATGCAGTCAAAGCGGCAGGGCACTTCGCGCTTGCCCGCCAGGTACTGGTTGGCGGCGGCAACGATGCGCGCCTGCTTGCGGTGGCTGATGCTCTCGCCGGCGCTCACGAAGGCACTATTGCTGCGCAGGCGCACTTCGACAAACACCAGGGTGGCGCCGTCGGCCATGATCAGGTCGATCTCGCCGACGCGGCAGCGGAAATTGCGCTCGATCAGCTTCAGGCCCTGCTTTTCCAGATAGGTCAGCGCCATGCTTTCGGCGGCTGATCCCGAGGAGCCGCGCCGCTCGCGCCGCAGCCAGGCCATCTCAGCGCCCCGTCCCGGCACTGCCCGCATCGGCGGCGCCGTGCGCCACCACGGCGCCCTCCAGCGGCACCGGCGTGCCATCGCGGTATTCCGCCTCGATCGGCGCGCGGTCGATCAGCCCTTCATGCACGGCCAGACGGCCAGTGACGCCGTCCAGATCAAAACTGGTGCGCTGGCGTGCCAGTTGCTCGGCGACGCGAAAGGCGTCGATGCCCAGCGCATACAAGCGCTCCAGGTCGGCCGACAACGGCGGGTTGGCGCGGGCGTAGACCATCACGGCGGTGTGGTCCGGCTGGTGCAGCCAGGGCATGTCGATAAACCGCAGCCCATTGAGGTCGTTGACTTTCGTCGGCTCGACACGGCCGGCGCTCACCGCCGGGTCGAGCCGCGGCGGCACCGAGTAAACCTGGGAGGTGGAAATGATCATGGTGTTGCGCCCCAGGAAGGGCCGGATCACCCGCGCACGCTCGGCGTCGGTAGCCAGGAACACCACATCCCCCTTCGCCTGCTCGACCCCGCGCTTGATTTTCACCGGATTGCCGGAGTATTCCAGAGTGGCCTTGACGTTGCCGCCCAATCGGGTCCAGGCGTCGGCAAAGGCGGCGGCGGCACGCTTGGACAGTGGCGCGGGCGTGGTGACGATCACCGCGGCGCCGGCGTCGGTGCGATACGCCGTCTCCGCCGCCACCTTGGCCTCCAGTTCGGTCGACAGGGAAAGCACGTACAGACCGCGCGCGGCAGTGAGCGCTCCGTCCGGTGCGTTGAGCATCAGCGTGGGCACGCGGATCGCCTCGTTTTGCACCGCTGCCACTTCGGTTTTGGTCAACGGCCCGACAATTACCGCGACGTTCTGCGCCAGCGCCTGCTGGTAAGCCGCCACCGCGCTGGCGGCGGTGCCGTCGGTCTCCAGCACCTGAACCGCCGGCTTGTCGACCGATACGTCGCGCGCGGCCATGAAGCCCTTGCGCGTCACCTCGGAAGCGCGCGCAAAACCATCGGCCTTGGCCGGCAGAATCAGCGCCATGCCGCTGGGCGGACCCGGCGGCGCGGCCGGTGCCGCGAGGGCAGGCGCATCCTGCGGTGTAGTGCCGCCGGGTATCGCATCGGGGCGGCTGGCAGCGGCGGGCGCGACCACGGAGCCGGCCGGGCTTGCCGGATTGGACTGCGCGCCGCACAATGCGGGCGTCCCCGCCAGCACGCACCCCAGCAGCAACGCCAACAGTGGCCGCAGTGGCAAAAGCAACGCGCGCGCAGCGCGCGGCAGGCCGCCCGGCACGTACGAAAAAACCTTCCTAAAATGGCTGCGTCCGCAGATCAAATGCGCTTCCCCGGGAGCGATCAGGCAACCGCCAACAATGCGGAAATGCCGAGTGCCGCATTATATGTGGTTGCCACGCCCATCGGTAACCTTGCTGATATCAGCGCGCGCGCTTTGCAGGTGCTCAAAGCCGTCGACGCCATCGCCGCCGAGGACACCCGCACCTCCGGCCCGCTGCTGTCGCACTACGGCATCGGCACCCGCCTGTTCGCCGCCCACGAACACAACGAGGAGAAGGCGGCGGAGAAGGTGGTCGAGCTGTTGCGCGAAGGCAAACGGGTGGCGCTGATCAGCGATGCCGGCACACCGGCGATTTCCGACCCCGGCGCGCGCCTGGTGCGGGCGGTGCGCGCGGCCGGCTACGCGGTGATTCCGGTGCCGGGGGCCAACGCCGCCGCCGCCGCGCTCTCGGCCTCCGGCTTCGAAGGCCCGTTTCATTTCGCCGGTTTCTTGCCGGCCAAGGGAACGGCGCGCCGCGCCGCCCTGCGCACCTTGGCCGGAATGCCTGCCACCCTGGTGTTCTACGAAGCGCCGCACCGCATCCTCGACCTAGCCACCGACCTGGCGGCCGAACTCCCCGCCGAGCGCCGCCTGGTGCTGGCGCGCGAGCTGACCAAGCGCTTCGAATCGATCCACGCCACCACGGTCGGCGAGGCGGCCGCATGGCTGACGGGCGACGAGTATCGCCAGCGCGGCGAATTCGTGGTGCTGCTGGAAGCAGCCGTGATCACAAAAAATCCGGACGCGGTCGATGGCGAAGCCGAACGGGTACTCAACCTGTTGCTGGCGGAACTACCGGTCAGCAGCGCCGCCAAGCTGGCCGCCGACATCACCGGCGTGCCGCGCAAGGCGCTGTATGCGCGTGCGCTGCAGTTGAAGGCAGACGCCGGCGAAGAGTAGGTCCTACTTGAGGACGAACACCGGAGTGAACTGCAGGGTCTCGCGGATTTTCTCCGCCGCCACGCCGGCTTCGGCGCGGTCTTTGTACGGCCCCAACTGCACGCGGAACAGGCGCTCGCGGGCGACGATGTAGATGGTGTCGTTGAGCCAGCTAAGCTGCTGGTAGACCTTGATGCGGAACTCCTCGGCTCCCTCGCGGGCGCCGAAGGCGCCGAGCTGCAGGTAGACACCGTCCGGTTGGGTGGAAGTCGGCAGGGCGACGGCGCGGGTCTCGGCCACCGGCGCACTCACCACCACCGGCGCGGCTGAGGGCGCAACCGAGGGCGCGACCGGAACCGGTGTGAGAGCAGGCGGCAGGTTGGTCGCCGCTGCAGGCGGTGCCGCCGAGGCCGCGGGCGGAGGTGCCGCAGCCACCGGCGTCGGCGGGGGCGCGGCCGCCAGCAACACCGGCGGCGGCTCGAAACGGCCGTCGCCATGCACCTGCTCGATTTCCACCGCGGTGCTGCCTTGATTCACGTAGCCCAGCTTGAGCGCGGCGGTGTAGGACAAGTCGATGATGCGCTCGGAGTGAAACGGGCCACGGTCGTTCACCCGCACGATCACCGAACGGTTGTTGGCCAGGTTGGTGACGCGCACGTAGCTGGGAATCGGCAGGGTCGGATGCGCGGCGGTCATGCCGTACATGTCGTAGGACTCGCCGGAGGAGGTTTTCTGGCCGTGGAACTTGCGGCCGTACCAGGAGGCGACGCCGCGCTGCCGGAAGGTTGCGCTGACCGAAGTCGGCGAGTAGGTCTTGCCGAACACCACGTAGGGCCGGTTGGCCGCGCTCTTCAATGGCGGCTCGTCCTTCGGTACCGCGTCGGGCGTCAGCTCAAGGTTGGGCGGCGGGCTGTCGCCAGGGCCGTCGTCCAGGTAGTACCCGCCGCCGCGCCGCTGTACTACGCCGGGCGCGGCGGGAGCGGCGCCGGGACCGGCGGCTCGGGAAACAGAAGCAGGAGCAGGCGGCGGCGCGCGGTGCGCGGTGGTGCCGCAGCCGCCCAAGGCTAGCAGGGCCAGGGTGAGGACGAGAAGCCGGGCGCGCTGCATCGTCCCCGGGTTCTAGAACTTGAACCCGCGGTGCAAGGCGACCACGCCCGCCGTCAGGTTGAAATAATCGGCGCGGTCGAAGCCCGCATCCAGCATCATGCCCTTCAGGGTTTCCTGGTCCGGATGCATGCGGATTGACTCGGCGAGATAACGGTAGCTGGCCTCGTCGTCGGCCACCAGCTTGCCCAGGCGCGGCAGGAGGCCGAAGGAGTAGGCATCGTAAGGGCCCTTGAGCGGCGCCCATACCTTGGAAAACTCCAGCACCAGCAGGCGCCCGCCGGGCCGCAGCACCCGGCCCATCTCGGTGAGCGCGCCTTCTTTGTGGGTCATGTTGCGCAGGCCGAAGGCGACGCTGACGATGTCGAAATACTCGTCGGGAAACGGCAGTTTCTCGGCGTCGCACTGCGCCACCGGCAGGATCAGGCCGCGGTCGGTGAGGCGGTCGCGGCCGACGCCCAGCATGGCGCCGTTGATGTCGGTGAGCCAGACTTCGCCGGCCTTTTGCGCACTGCCGACATTGACCTTGCCGGCAAACGCGTAAGCCAGGTCGCCGGTGCCGCCGGCCACATCCAGCACGCGCATGCCGGGGCGCGCGCCGCTTTGCGCGATGGTGAAAGCTTTCCACGCCCGGTGCGCGCCCATCGACATCAGGTCGTTCATCAGGTCGTACTTGCGCGCGACCGAGGCGAATACCTCGCGCACCTTGCCGGCCTTTTCCTTTTCGTCGACCGTCTCGTAGCCGAAGTGGGTGTCGGACATGGCTGTTTCCCTCAGGCGTCGCGCGAGGCGTGCGCCTCTTTCAGGCGCCGCAGGTAGTCGGTCCACATCACGTCCTGGTGCTCGCCCAGTTCGTAGAGGTAGTCCCAGGAATAGATGCCGGTATCGTGGCCGTCGGAGAAGGTCGGCTGGATCGCGTAGTTTCCCACTTGCTCGACGCCGTTGACCTCGATCTTGCGCTTGCCGACCTGCAGGGTTTCCTGCCCCGGCCCATGGCCGCGCACTTCGGCGGAGGGCGAATAGACGCGCAGGAATTCGAACGGTAAGGTGAAGCGCGCGCCGTCGGAGAACGCGATTTCCAGCCGGCGCGACTGCTGATGCAGCTTGATTTCGGTCGGCAGCGGAGAGTCTTTGGTGAGGCCAGCCATTGCGGCCGGACTATAGCATGGCGCCGCGCGCTTCTCCTCTTCGCGCGGCGCCGTTCATCGCTTCTATCCCCCTCCCGCCTAGTTGGTCATATAGGCTTCGATCACCTCGAAATCGACGCCTCGCTGCAACAGCTTTTCCAGCATCATGCGATAGCTTTTTTCGCCTTCGCGCACCTCGACGACGCGCCGCGGCTTGAACCAGCCCACCGGCGCCACCACGCGAAAGCCGCTTTCGCCGGACTGGCTGACGCGCAGCAGGAAGGCCGGCTGATACTGGCGCCCGCCCTGTGCATTGATGCCGGTGGCGCGCATGGCGATGCCGGCGAGCCTGCCGTGCAGGATTTGCAGCCCCGCCTCCACCATGCCGGGCGCGTTCTGGCCCGGACTGCTCCGCTCCAGGGAGAGTTCGGGTTCGGTCAGCCAGCGGATCTCCGCCAGCAGCACGCTGCCGCCCTGCCCCAGGCGCAGGCTGGCGAGCTGGCCCCGGCGCAGGCGCGCACCGGCGTCGCTGCGGCGCAGGCGAAAGCCGCCGGCGCTTTCGTCTTGCAGCTCCCAGGTTTCGAACTGCCGCGCTGTCGCTTCGCCCAGCGCGTCGTTCCTGGCGCGCGCGGCGTGCTGGAACATGAAAATCTCCTCGGCGTGACGGCGGCTCATCAGCGGATCTTTTTGCTCCTCGACCAGAAACGGCTCGCCGGTAACCATGCAATACAGCACCGAAAAATCGTTCACCGCATGCGCCAGCGCGATGCGGTTGCCGTGGCTGGCGCCGGGCTTGGCCGCCAGGCGGCTGTGGGCGCGGCCGTTGGCCTCATCGCACCAGGCGTTATGCAGGCGCTTGAGCAGGTCGTCGACACCGGCATGATGAAAGGACGCCGGCAGGCGCAACTCATCGGGCTTGGTGCCCAGCGCCAGCTTGTGAATGCGCCGGCGCAGGCTGCGCGAAACCAGGGTGACGTCCAGCATATGCACCCAGCGCCCCACCGGGATCAGCTTGACGCATTGACGGGCGCCGTCGGCGGTGGGCGGCAGGTCGCTCATGGTCGGCTCGCCCTTGCCGGCAGGCCGCCAGGCCATCGCCGTCTTGCCCTCCCAGGCTTCCGCCAGTTCAATCAGGCACTCGCGTTCGCGCCCCGCCGCGGCAGCGCCCGCGCCCTGGCGGATCAGCAGGGCGCGGCGGTAAGTCGCGCCGATGCTGGTGCCGCGCTTCGGATGCAGGCTGTCGGCCACCGGCGTGCTCAGCACATGGCTGTCCTGCGCCAGCTCGAAATAATTCTGCAGGCTGTCGAAAGCGGACTGGTCGATCGCCTGGCCGGCGCGTACATGGCCGGCAACCGAGGCACATACCAGGCCGGCGGCGCGCGCCAGGCACAGCGCCAGGTGCGGCTGCATTGCCGGGTCGCCCGACAGGGCGGCATTGGCGCAATGCCAGTACGCGCTTTCCAGGCGCAGCCACAGGTGCTTGGCGTGGGCGAAGGCGTTGCGCTCGGTCGGCCCCAGGGGCAGCGGCTTGGCCACGTAGCGCCCGCTGTACAGGCGGTCGATCTCGGCCACATGGGGGCGCAGGGTCTCGAGGATCTCCAGCCGCTCCAGCGCCGGCAGCGAGGAATCCTCCAGTTCCGCCAGCAAGCCGGCCACCGCATGGTGCGCGGCGCGGGCATCGGTAACCGGCTGCTCCCTGATCCACTGCTTGGCAGCGCGGGCATTGGCAACGCCGGGCCGCTGGTTGAGCAAAAATTCGGTATGCAGCATGCGTCCTCCACTACCCCAGACCGCGCCCGGCAGGAGTGCCGAAGGTCATGACGTTTGCATAATCCTACGTCAGACCCACGGATATGACAAGTGCATAGTTGACGTGCTTGCTCCGCTTGATTAAAAAGGCAGCTTTTCGGAACTGGATGGATAAGCAAAATCGCGGGATTTGTCGGTTCATGGAAAAAAATGATGGTGAATGCGGGTGTTTTTTCATTTTTCGTACAGTGTCGTGGTCAAAATCACAGTAAATCACAGGCTTTTTGCCCCGCTCTGGCTCCCCACAACATTTGTAGTGGCGCTTTGGCGCCAATTTGCGGCCGGCCTGCAGAAAATCGCGCCTCTGGCAAAAGTACAGGCTAAAAAATGGTGCAAGGGCCAATCGGCCGCCAGCTGGTTACAAACATACCGAAACCTGACAACTAAGTGTGGATGATTTCGCGCCCGCGGCGCAGCGGCCCGATGGCGCATAATTGCGTGCCTTCACGGGTCCCACCCACTTCATTCATCGAAATTCGCATGCCCCAAGCCACCCCACCCCTCCTGCGCGCAGCGGGCTACCAAAGCGCCGGCATCAATGCCGCCTCGCTCACCGCCTTCGTCGACGCCTGCCGTCCGCTGTTTGCCGACGGCGCCTGCGGCATCGAACCCGACGTCACGGCCGCCGGCGCCTCGGCGCAAAGCCTGTTCAAAAGCGTGGCCGAGGGAGGGCGCGAAGTCGCCTACATGGCCTCCGGCTACCTCTCCGCCCAGGTCGGCGAGCTGGGGGTGATCGACCTGCCGTTTCACGTCGCCGACCGCACCCGTGCCTTGGGCAGCCTGGATGGCGCCGCCGGCACCTTGCTCAAACAGGCAGTGGCCGCCAAATCGAAGCTGCACGTGCTGGGCTTCTGGGACAACGGCTTTCGCCATGTCAGCAACCGCCTGCGCGACATCCGCACGCCGGCCGATTGCGCCGGCATGGTCTGCCGCACGCTCGACAGCGCCCTCTACCGCGAGTCGCTCACCGCCCTCGGTTTCAAGCCGCTCACCGCCGACGTCAAGCTGCTGCGCCAGATGGTCGCCAGCGGCGAAGTCGACGCCCAGGAAAATCCGCTTACCAACACCATCAATTTCCAGCTCTACGAGCAGCACAAGCACGTCAGCCTGACCGGGCATTTCTTCGGCGTGATCCTGCTGGTGTGCCATGCGCCATGGTTCGACGCCTTGAGCCGCGGGCAGCAGGAGGGTGTGCAGGCAGCGGCGCGGGAGGCCACCCTGCGCCAGCGCCAGCTCGCCGCCGCCGAGGACCAGACCGGGGTGGCTGTCCTCGAATCGAAGGGAGTGAAGGTGATTGCGGCGGGCGAAATCGACCTCGCCGCCATGCGCGAGCGCTGCGCGCCCATCGTGGCGCGCGCCTGCTCGGCGCTGCCCGAGGCGCTGGTCCAGGCCTACGGCCGAATCTAGGCCACCGGCGTCTGCGCAAACCTTCCCGGGAGACGGACACCATTGAAAAGGCCGCCCGCGGGCGGCCTTTTCATTCTCCGCTAAGCCTGCCGCTCAGCTGAAATCCAGCGACGGCGCGTCTTCGCCGAACATGCGCGGATTCTGCGCCTTGGAGATGATCAGGCCGATGAAGTCGGCGTTTTCCACGCTGCGGAACTTGAACAGCACGGCACGGCCACCGCCCATGCGCAGGCGCAGGCCGTCCTTGTAGAGGTTGATCTCCTCCGGACGCTCGTAGGTGAAGCCGGTGACCTTGTCACCTTTGAACATCATGCGCTGGCTGGTCATCACCAGGTGGCCCTCCGACACCGGGGTGGAGCCCTTCATCGGCAGGGTGTAGGCATTGGCGGTGGTGACCTGGTAGGCGGCATTGGGCACCAGGCGCAGGCCGATGCCGGCGCTGCCGCCGGGGTCCTGGCCTTCGAGCATGATGGCGATTTCGGCCCAGTGGGCAACTTCGTCATCGGCCAGCTTGATGTTGCGCAGAACCGTGTTTTCCGCCGAGATGCTGGGGAATTTGCCGGTGCGCATTTCGGTCAGGATGCGCAGGCGCCCGAGCTCGGCCTTGTCCTGCGCGATCTGCGCGTCCTTCAGGCCGAGAAAGGCCTGGATCCGCTGCAGTTCCTTTTCTTCCTTTTCGGTCAGCTTGCCGGTGGCCTTGACGGCGTCGGCGGCGGCCTGATACTGCTCGCGCCGCACCATGGTCATGTCCTGCGAGGCGGCAGTGACGTCGAGCTCCTTTTTCAGGGCTTCCAGGCGCTGCATCTTGTCGGGGGTGAGTTTGCCGTCGCTGACGGCCTTTTTCACCTCGTCCCGATAGGCCTCCTTGGCGGAGTCCTTTTTCTTGAACATGTCCATCAAACCCATTTGCTTCTCCTCTGCTCTGGCCCGACATGCCACCCGAACGCTGCGGCGCCGTGCGTAAAACCGGCGTCTACGCGCCGCCGTAGGTGCAGCGCTCGAAGTCGGCGCCGCGCTCGATAATGTCCCCAAGTTTAATCTGCCACACGCTTTCCGCAAGTACTTCCAGCACACGGCCCGCCTTGAACATGCCGGAGGCGAGGATCACGCTGTCGGGCGATTTCAGGCTTTCCACCGCCGGCAGCAGCAGCGCCTGCTGGTATTTTTCGTTGGCGGCATTCAGGCCGGTGCCGCGAATGCTGATCGGCTGCGGCGCGCCCGGGATGGCGCGCAGGCCGGCCATCACCGCGCCCTCCTCCAGCATCTGCACCCAGCGCACCGAAGTCAGCATGAAGCCCCTGGCATCGGCGGCGCGCACCGCATAAAGCTGGCCCGGGGCGACGCGCGCGCCGCGGGCGTCGCGCGGGCGCACCAGGCGCATGCCGGACAGGCTTTCGTCGCGCACCTCCCACTGCTGCATCGAGAAGCCCTGCAGGTGGCTGTGCTCGTCGTCGTCGCGGGTGGCGATGCGCCCGAAGGTGGCAATTTCCGCGCGCTGCTTGGAGGTCA
>DATAZV010000128.1:0-6933 GCA_036271855.1 Burkholderiales bacterium | reverse complement strand
TTATCGCACCGCGGCATATTGCCGCGCCAGCTGCACGCGCTCAGATTTCAGCGGCCCTGAGTTCTTCAGTCGTGGTACGCAGGCGGTCGGCGAGAATGCGGCTGACGTTGCGCATCAGCTTGGTGGCGAGTTTCGGGTTGGAATGGAACAGGTGTTCGAGGTCGTCCCGGCCCAGGCTGTAGACCACCGAATATTCTTCGGCAACGGCGTCGGCCGAGCGCGGGCGCGACTCCACCAGAACCATTTCGCCGAACATCACGCCCGGGCTCAAGGTGACGAGGCGGCGCGATTCGGCGTCCGGGTCGGTCTTTTTCAGCGGCAGCTTGATGGTGATCGCACCCTGCGACAGGAGGAACATCTGGTCGCCCTTGTCGCCCTCGCGGAACAGGTATTGGCCGGGGGCGTAGGTGAGGCGGTGCAGCACGGCGGAGAGCAGGCTCACCTCTTCCGGGGTGAAGTTGTGCGCCAGGCCCATGCGCGCCACCGGCATTTCGGCCATGGTTTCGTCGTCCGGGAAGGCGCGCACCACCAGCTTGTTTTCGCACCACTCCAGCGCGTGGTCGGTATCGCGAAACCAGAGTTCGATGGGGATCACCGCATTGACGCCCATGTCGCCCAGGAACTTGCCGTTTGGCCCGGTGGGAGTGATGTGCGAGAGCAGCAGGCGGCGCCCGGTTTTCATCAGGCGCCGGCTGATCTGCTCCAGGATGTGGGCGCCGCTGGCGTCGAATTCGATCACCCGCTTGCAGTCGAGGATGACGTAGGTGGTGGTGCGCGGCAGGCTTTCGACTTCCAGCGCCAACTGGTCTGCGGTACCGAAAAACAGCGAGCCTTCGAGTTCGAGAATCACGATCTCCTGGCCGTTTTCGCGCAGGAAGGCGGTCTTTTCCGGGCTGCGCAGCTTGAGCGAATGGCGCTTGTTTCCGTACTGGATGCGCCGCACCACCGTCTTGCTGCTTTTGCTGATGAAGACGATGGCGGTGGCGATCACCCCGGCCAGCACCCCCACCACCAGGTTGAAGGCGACGGTGGCGACGGTCACCAGGAGCACGATGGCGACGTTGGTCCACACCTCGCGGTGCACTTCGCGGTGCGACAGGCGCTTGACCAGCTGGCGCGTCCAGCCGTCGAACATGGTGACGGCGATGAAGGCGAGAACCGCGGCCAGCACCACATGCGGCAGCTGGGCCACCCACCAGGGCGCGGTCATCAGCGCCAGCAGCATCACCAGGGAATGCGCGGTGCCGGAAAGGCGGGTGCGCCCGCCCATCTTGTAATTGAGCACGGTGCGCGAGGTGGTGGATCCGGAAAACACCGCGCCGAACAGGCTGCCGACCACATTCGACAAGCCCTGGCCCAGGAGTTCGCGGTTGGCCTTCGGGCGACGCCCGCTGATCTGCCCCACCGCCACGGCGCACATCAGGGATTCCAGCGCCCCCAGCACCGCCAGCACGCCGATCGAGGGCGCGATTTTCAGCATCAGCTGCCAGGTACGCGGGTCGAAGGCATATTCCCAGAACACCGGCGCCATCGTGGGCCTGGGGAATTCCGGCGGCACTGACCCCACCACCGGCCCAAGCTCGAGCCCCGGGAACACTGCGCGCATGCCGTAGTAAAACGCCGTGCCCAGCACCACGCCGGCCAGCGGCCCGGGAACGCGCCGCACGTAGCGGTTGCAGACGTAGATCACGGCAAAGGTGAAGACGCCGACAATCGCCGTGGCCGGATGCAGGTTGGCGGCGATGCCGTGGATGTCCCACCAGTCGACGTGCTGTTCCATACCCGCCAGGTAGGGCAGTTGCGACGCCAGGATCAGGAAGGCGATGCCATTCATGAAGCCCGCCACCACCGGGTGCGGGATGAATTTGATGTAGGCGCCGATGCCGGAGATACCCAGCAGCATCTGCAGCAGGCCGGCGAACAATACCGCCATCGCCGCCAGGCCGATGATGTGAGTGGTGCCGCTGAGCGTGCCTACGGCAGCCGCGCCGTACAGCTCCGCGTAGCCGGCCATCAGGGTCGAGAGGATCAGCGCCATCACCAGCGAGAACGAGGAACGCGGGCCGCCCACCGAGAACGGGATCGCTCCGGTCCAGGCGGTGACCAGCCCGGAGACGATGGAGCAGTAAAAGCCCGCCAGGATGCCGATCGGCACATATTCCTGGCCCAGGGGGGCGAAGGCCAGCGCGCCGATGGTGATGGTCTGCGGGAGCGCCACGACGGCCGAGGTGATGCCGCCGGAAAGGTCGCCGCGGATCTGCTCCCAGCGGGTGCGTTCGCCCGCCTGCATCAGCGTCATGCTGCGGTCTTCGTCGTGACTGGGCGCGCTGACGTAGCGGGTCTTCAGGGTGGCGCTGGCCGGCTGGGTCGGTTCTTCGGGCGCGCGCTTGCGTCCCGGCTCCATCTCCATGATGGAACTGGGGTTGGGAAATCGGCGCGGGTTGGCGGGGGGCGGAGCCATGGGTTCGAGGTCGTTGGACGGCTGGCTATCTTGGGCAGCTCATGCGCGTGGATGCAACAAATGTGCTCACGGGCCACGCCCTATTCTACGTCCCCGGCGGCGCGTGGTTGTGACAACCCCCGTATCCGGCGCCTTGGCGCGCCCAAACCGGCGGCGAAGCTCTCCTGCCACGCCTATTTGCGCCGCGACACCCGCGCGCCGACGCCGGAAAGCTTGGCTTCCAGGCTTTCATAGCCGCGGTCGAGGTGGTAGATGCGGTCGATCACTGTTTCGCCTTCGGCCACCAGGGCGGCGATCACCAGGGAAGCGGAGGCGCGCAGGTCGGTGGCCATGACAGTGGCGGCGGCCAGCTTCGGCACCCCTTTGACCACCGCGGTATTGCCCTCGATCTCGATTTCGGCACCCAGGCGCAGCAGTTCCTGGGCATGCATGAAGCGGTTTTCGAAAATGGTTTCGGTGACCACACCGGTGCCCTCGGCGATGCAGTTGAGCGCCATGAACTGCGCCTGCATGTCAGTGGGAAACGCGGGATAAGGCGCAGTGCGCAGGTTGACTGCTTTGGGGCGGCCGTGGGCGCTGATCTTGATCCAGCCGGCGCCGGAGGTGATGCTTGAGCCGGCTTCGCGCAACTTTTCCAGCACGGCTTCGAGCGTGTCGGCGCGCGCCCCGGTGAGGGTGACATTGCCGCCGGCGGCGGCCACGGCGCAGAGGTAGGTGCCGGTTTCGATGCGGTCGGGCATCACGCTATGGGTGGCGCCGTGCAGTTTTTCGACGCCCTGGATGGTGATGCGGTCGGTGCCGGCACCAGAAATTTTCGCCCCCATGGCGATCAGGCAGTGTGCCAGGTCGACCACCTCGGGCTCGCGAGCGGCGTTTTCGATCACTGTTTCGCCCTCGGCCAGCACGGCAGCCATCATCAGGTTTTCGGTGCCGGTGACGGTGACCAGATCAGTGACGATGCGCCCGCCCTTGAGGCGCTTTGCCTCGGCGACGATGTCGCCATGCTCCAGCTTGACGGTGGCGCCTAAGATTTCCAGGCCCTTGATGTGCTGGTCGACCGGGCGCGCGCCGATGGCGCAGCCGCCCGGCAGGGAGACGCGCGCCGAACCGAAGCGCGCCACCAGCGGACAGAGCACCAGGATGGAGGCGCGCATGGTCTTCACCAGCTCATAGGGCGCGACCGGGTTGGGAATGTGCTCGGCGTGCAGGGTGACGCGTTGGCCGGCGCGCTCGACCTTTACCCCCATCTGCTTGAGCAGCTTGATGGTGGTGGCGACGTCCTGCAGCTCGGGCACGTTGTCCAGCACCAGGGGCTCGGCCGACAGCAGCGAGGCGCAGAGGATGGGCAGGGCGGCGTTCTTGGCGCCGGAGATGGCGATCTCGCCTTCGAGCGGCATGCCGCCGGTGATGACTAATTTGTCCATGTTCGGCCTTTGCTCAGGCGGCGCGCCATTCGGCAGGCGTCAGGGTTTTCATCGACAGGGCGTGGATTTCATTGCCCATCTGGCTGCCCAGCGCCTGGTTGACCAGCTGGTGGCGCTGCACCAGGCGCTTGCCTTCGAAGGCGCTGCAGACGATCACGGCTTCGAAGTGGGCGCCGTCGCCGGCGACTTCCAGGTGCTCGCATTGCAGCCCGGCGGCGATCAGGCTTTTGACGTACTCAGGGGTAACCATGTGTGGCCTCGATTCGTGGTCGTTAGGTACGTACTCAGTGTCTTAATTTGTAGCCGCGCTTGAGCAACTCGATGATCGTCAGCGTAATGACGGCGAAGCTGCCGCCCACCACGGCCAAGGAAAGCCAGGGCGAGACGTCGCTGACGCCGAAAAATCCGTAACGAAAGCCGTCGATCATGTAAAAAAACGGGTTGAAGCGCGAAATCGCCTGCCAAAACGGCGGCAGTGAGTGGATTGAATAAAAAACTCCTGACAAAAATGTGGCAGGCAATATGAAAAAGTTCTGAAATGCGGCGATATGGTCGAATTTTTCCGCCCAGATACCGGCAAACAGGCCGACCGCGCCCATCAGGCCGCTGCCCAGCACGGCAAAGGTCAGCACCCACAACGGCGAGGTCAGGGGCGGCACGGTGAACAGCAAGGTCACCACCAGCACGCCCAGGCCGACCGCCAGGCCGCGCACCACCGCGGCTATCGTATAGGCGCCGAAGAACTCCAGGTGGGAGATCGGCGGCAGCAGCACGAACACCAGGTTGCCGGTGACCTTGGACTGGATCAGCGAAGATGAGCTGTTGGCGAAGGCGTTCTGCAGGATCGACATCATCACCAGGCCGGGGATCAGGAAGGCGGTGTAGTCGACCCCGGGATAGACCTGCACCCGGCCCTGCAGCGCATGGGAGAAGATCAGCAGGTAGAGCAGCGCCGTGAGCACCGGCGCGGTGACGGTCTGCGCGCTCACCTTCCAGAAGCGCAGCAGCTCCTTGTAGAGCAGGGTGCGAAAGCCGCTACCGACCACGGCAGCCACCGACGGGCGCGCGGCCGGGCTTGTAAAAGGGGCGTCCGGCCCGCTCATGTGCGCTCCTGCGCGGGGGCGCCGCTCATCACCTGCACGAACACATCTTCCAGATCCGGGGTCAGCACTTGCAGTTCCTCGATATGCAGGCCGGCCGCGCGCACCGGCGCCAGCACCGCCTCGACTTCGTCATAGCTGGCAAGCTGAAAGCGGTAGGCGCCGCCGGCCTCGCGCGGCGCACCCTGCGCCAGCGCGGCAGGCAGATCGCCCTTCACCTTCAGGTGCAGGAAGGCACCGGCATGGCGCTTGAGCAGGTCCGCCGTCTTGTCCAGCGCCACCACGCGGCCGCCCTTGAGCATGGCGATGCGGTTGCACAGGCTTTCGGCTTCTTCCAGGTAATGGGTGGTCAGCACGATGGTGTGGCCGTCGCGATTCAGGCGCGCGATGAATTGCCACAGGGTCTGGCGCAATTCGACATCGACGCCGGCGGTGGGCTCGTCGAGTACGATCACCGGCGGCTTGTGCACCAGGGCCTGCGCCACCAGCACGCGGCGCTTCATGCCGCCGGACAGGGCGCGGGTGTTGACGTTGGCCTTGTCGGAGAGCCCCAGGCTTTCCATCACCTCGTCGATCCAGGCGTCGTTGCCGCGCAGGCCGAAATAGCCGGACTGGATGCGCAGGGTTTCGCGCACGGTGAAAAACGGGTCGAACACCAGTTCCTGCGGCACCACCCCGAGATTGCGCCGCGCCAGGCGATAGTCGCCGACCACGTCGTAGCCCATCACCGCCACCCGGCCGGCATCGGCGCGGGAAAGGCCGGCGATGATCGAAATCAGCGTGGTCTTGCCGGCGCCGTTGGGGCCGAGCAGGCCGAAGAACTCACCCTCTTCGACCGCCAGATCCACCCCGCCCAGCGCCTGCAGCGAACCGAAGCGCTTTTGTACCGCTGTTGCCTCAATGGCGTATTTCATACCCTTCACCGGAAGCGATTCGGGCAGCCCAGTCACGCAACTGAGGCTGCCCGATCCGTACCGGCCTATGTGCGTTCACCGGGCCATCAATTCAAGGCCAAATCTTCGACGCCGTACAGGCGGGCGATCCGGTTCAGGTTCTGCGGCGTGTTTTTCAACGTCAGCGCGACGCCGCGAGCGGCCGCCGCCCGGCGCCAGGCCAGCACGCAAGCAAGCAGGCTGGAGTCGCAGTCGCTCACCGCCCCCAGGTCGACTTCGGACTCGCCGGCGTTCACCGCGGCAGTACCGGCCTGGAGCAAGGTCGCCGCGCCGTCGAAACGGCCGGCACCGGCGGGAACCGCGTAGCTCATGTCAGGACTTCGCCCTGGCCTCGTTGGAGCGATTGAGCGCCGCCAGCTTCTTGATCAGGCCGTCGATGCCGCTGTTGGTGATCTCGCTGCTGAACTGGCCCTTGTAATTCTCCACCAGGCGAAAGCCGGCGACATTCATATCCACCACTTTCCAGCCGCCATCCATTTTCTCGACGTAGTAGTCGAGCTGGATCGGCTCGGAAGAGGCGCCCTTGATCACCGAACGCACCACGGCGTCGGACTCGCCCGGCGTCCAGCGCACCGGACGGTACTCGATGATGGTCTCGGGGCGATAGGAAGAAAGCGCGCCGGAATAGGTGTTCGTCAGCAACGCCTTGAACTCACGGGTCAGCGCGGCCTGCTGCTCTGGTGTCGCGCGGGCCCAGTTGCGGCCGACCGCAGATTGCGTCATGCGCACGAAATTCACGTAGGGCGCGATCTTGGTATCGACCAGAACGTTGATCTTCTGCCGGTTGCCGGACTGGATCTCCTTGTCCGACTTGATGGTGGTGGTAACTTCGTCCACCGCCTTGCGGATCAGCGCGTCGGGCGCGTCCTGGGCCAGCGCGGCGCTACCGGCGCAAAAACCGGCGGCCAGCACGGCCGACCGGAAAAAACGTTTCAACATGTGCGAAGACTGCAAGGTGATGCTCTCTTTTCTTTACAGCGAATGGGAAGCCGCGC
>DATAZV010000127.1:0-6544 GCA_036271855.1 Burkholderiales bacterium | reverse complement strand
ACCGCCTTGGCCGCGCGTGTCACCTGCAGCTCCTTCATCAAGGCGTCGAAGGCGAACAGGAGTTGCAGGTCGATGGCGCGGGGATTGATCAAAAGGCGAGGCCGGCAGGAAAGGTTTGGTCATTATTCTAGCGAATAACCGTATGCAAAACATTCATTGGACGAATTCCAACAGCGCTCTTAATCTGCGCTCGTCACCCCGGATCAAGTCATGGAGACCCTGATGCAATATTCAACCTGCCCCATCGACGGCAGTTTCGCCATGGAAATCATGGACATGAGGTTGTGGGAGGCACAAACCCCGCAAACCGTCGCCGGGCTGCGCCGGTTATTCGGCGAGCACGGCATCCTGGTGTTTCGCCGGCAATCGCTGTCTGAGGACGAGTTTGCCGACTTTTGCAGCCATTTCGGCGTCCTGGAAAGGACGGTGCGCACCGACTGGGCGTCGAAGGTGCGCCCGGAAATCGGCCTGATCACCAACCTGAAGGACTTCGACGGACGCGCGCTCGGCGGCCTGGGCGACGGCGAAGTCGAATGGCATTCCGACCAGGCGTACATGCTCAATCCCGCCACCGGCAGCGGCCTCTACGGCGTCGAAATCGCCCATCAGGGCGGCACCACCAGCTGGGCCAATCTCGCCCTCGCCTATCAGGCATTGCCGGAGCGCCTGAAAGCGCAGGTCGAAGGCAAGCGCGCCATTTTCAGCTATCCCAAGCGCTTGCGCGGCTTCAAGGGCGCCGACCAGATGATCAGCGAAGAAGCCAGGCAGCGTACGCCCGATGTGGTGCATTCGCTGGTCCACGTCAACCCGGTCAGTGGACAAAAAGCCTTGTATCTCGACCCGACCACGACCATCGGCATCGTCGGCATGCCCGATGACGAAGCCAACGCGCTTCTCGACGAGTTGGCGCAATTCGCGGTGCGGCCGGAATTCCTCTACAACCACCGCTGGCAGGTGGGCGATGTGCTGTTGTGGAGCAATGGCTTTTTGATGCACCGGCGCGAACCGTTTCCGTCGTCGGAGCGGCGCCTGCTCAAACGCTCGACGATGATCCTGCCGCGGGACTTTCACATCGTTCCCGACGGCCAGCTGTTGCAAGCGGCGTAAGCGCCCGGGCCGCAGAGCTCGGGCACATAAACGAATCTGGAGACAAAGCATGCACTGGTGGCGCGCCCTCGGCAGAATTGCCTTTTCGATCACCGCCTGCGCGCTTGCCGCGGGCGTACCGGCGGCCGAGCCGGCCGCGTTCTTTCCCTCCCGCCCGATCCGCTTTATCGTGCCCTTTCCACCGGGGTCGGGCACGGATATCCTGGGGCGCATCATTTCGCAGGAAATGAGCAACGGCTTCAAGCAACCGGTGGTGGTCGACAACCGGCCGGGCGCAAGCACCATCATCGGCACCGATATCACCGCCAAATCGGCGCCCGACGGCTACACGGTGGTGATGGCCTCGAACAGCCACGCCATCAACTCCTCGCTGTTTCCCAAGCTGCCGTTCGATCCGGTCAAAGACTTCGCCGCCGTCGGCCAGGTCGCGGTGCTGCCCTTCATCCTGGTGGTCAACGCCGATCTTCCCGCCAGAAACCTCAAGGACCTGATCGAGCTGGCGCGGCAAAAGCCGGGGCAGCTCGGCTATGCCTCCACCGGCAACGGCACGCCGCCGCATGTCGCCGGCGCCAGCCTGCGCACCATGGCCAATATCGACATCATGCATGTGCCTTACAAGGGGAGTGCCGACGCGATGACTGCGGTGATCGGCGGCACGGTGCCGCTGATGTTCGCCAACACCATGTCGGTGCTGCCGCAAATCCGCGCCGGCAAGCTGCGCGCGATCGCAGTCGGCTCGCCGCAGCGCATTCCCACCTTGCCCGACCTGCCGACGGTGGCAGAGTCCGGGCTGCCAGGCTTCGACGTCAGCCTGTGGGCGGGCGTGCTGGCGCCCGCGGGAACGCCGAAAGAGATCGTCGACAAGCTCAATGCCGAAATCGTCCGCGTCCTCGCGCTGCCCGAAGTGAAAAAGAACTTCGCCGAGCAAGGTGCGGAAGTGCGCCCCAGTACTCCCGAGCAATTCGGCAAACTGATTGTCGAAGAAATCGATCGCCTGGGAAAGATCGCCAGGGCTGCGCACATGCGCACGGACTGAACGTGGATCAAAGGAACTGCCATGTCACACCCTGCTTTACCCTTCGACCCCACTGCTTCGCTTACTTCAGGGCTGGTGGAGTTGATCGATGCCCGAATCGTCAGTGATGCCGAGCTGCGCGGCGCGGCGATGTTTGCGCTCGATGCCATCAGCAACATCATCGGCGGCCTGGGTTCGCCCGACATGCAGGCCATGCTGGACTGGGCCCGCAGCGAGCCGGTCAACCCCGGGCGCAAGGCGCTGGTCCTGGGGGCGGCGTCGGCGGTGCTGGAAATGGACGCGATGCATCGCGAAAGCTCGGTGCATGCCGGTACCAACGTGGTGCCGGCGGTGCTGGCGATGACCGACGGCACCAAGGCTTCCGGGCAGTCGTTTCTCACTGCGCTGCTCAAAGGCAGCGAAGCCGCGTTTCGCATCGGCCGCGCCTCCGGCCCGGCTCACTACAAGATGTACCAGACCAGCGCCACCTGCGGCGTTTACGGTGCCGCCCTGGCCAGCGCTTGGCTGCTCGGACTAGACAAGGCGCAGGCGGTTCATGCCCTGGGCAATGCCGGCACGCAGTCGAGCGGCTTGTGGGAATACCGCGAAACCGGCGCGGCGACCAAACAGCTGCACGCAGGAAGTGCCGCCGAAGGCGGCGTGGTGGCGGCGCAACTGGCGGCGCACGGCTTTACCGGGCCGCTGAAAATCCTGGAGGGCAATCGCGGCTTTTTCCGCGCCGCCTGCCCGGACGCCAGGCCGGACGCCGTGCTGCGCGACCCCCAGGCCCCGTGGGGATTGGGCGGCAGCTCGATCAAGCCCTGGCCCTCTTCGCGCCATACCCACCCTGCCATCGACGCCGCGCTGGGCCTCGCCGACGCTGTCAAGAACCGGCGCATCACATCGGTGGAGATCGAGACCTACCAGACAGCAGTGGACCTCTGCAGCAACGCTACGCCGGCCTCGCCCCATCAGGGAAAGTCGTCATTGCAGTATTGCGTAGCTGTGGCGCTGGGCGATGGCCGCGTCGATCTTGGCTCCTTCACCCCGGAGGCCTACCAGCGCCACCGGGCACTGGCGGCCGGCATGGTCCTGCGTGCAGGCAAACCCTATGATTCGGCATATCCGAAGTCCTGGGGCGCGGGCGTGAAAGTCGTCTTTGAGGACGGCGCGGCCGCCACCTCGGAACGCGCAAGCTGCAAGGGTGATCCGGAAGCACCGCTGTCGGACACGGAACTGAAGGAAAAAGCCCGTGGACTGCTGGTGCTGGGTGGTGTGAAAAACCCCGAAGTACTGATGGAGGCCATTTTGCGCATGGCCGACGGCGGCCCGGTTCCGGTATTGCCATTTTTCTGGAACTGAAAATGGCAAAGGGCGGGCTTTTCAACCCGCCCCATGCCAAAAGCATCCGGCAACTTCGGGCGCTACAGGCCCGAAATCATCAGCCCAGGTTCTTCGCCACGAAGTCCCAGTTCACCAGATTCCAGAACGCCTCCAGGTACTTCGGACGGGCATTACGATAATCGATGTAATAAGCATGTTCCCACACGTCGCAGGTGAGCAGCGCGCGGTCGGCGGTGGTCAGCGGGGTGGCGGCGTTGGAAGTCGAGACCAGGCCGAGCGAGCCGTCGCTCTTTTTCACCAGCCAGGCCCAGCCGGAGCCGAAGGTGCCGACCGCGGTCTTGGTGAACTCTTCCTTGAACTTGGCGAAAGAGCCCCACTGCTTGTTGATCGCATCGGCCACCGCGCCCTTGGGCTCGCCGCCGGCCTTGGGCGCCAGGCTGTTCCAGTAGAAGGTGTGGTTCCACACCTGCGCGGCGTTGTTGAAGATGCCGCCGGAGGATTTCTTGACGATGTCTTCCAGGCTGGCGTTCTCGAACTCGGTGCCCTTGATCAGATTGTTCAGGTTGGTGACGTAGGTCTGATGGTGCTTGCCGTAATGGAACTCCAGGGTTTCCTTGGAGATGCTGGGCGCCAGGGCGTCCAGGGCATAGGGCAGTTCAGGCAGTTTATGTTCCATGTTCGAGTTCTCCGAGAGTCAAATTAATATTGGTACGGCATGGCGCGCCCTGATAAAACAGGCCTCGCCAGGTGCGTATGGACGACTTTTACGGTAATGCATGCAATGCGACGGGCCCGCAAACAAGGCGCGTGGAACGGCGACCGTAGTGCTCCCATTCTAGGCCAGCGGCCGCTCTTCGGCAAACATGTCAGCGGTAAGGCTTTTCCACCCGCACCTGCGCACCGCCTTCGGCGAAGCGGATATCCAGCGCCGCGCCTTGTTCTACAGACCCGCCGGCGCGCACGATGTTCCCCGCCGCGTCGCGCACCACGCTATAGCCGCGCGCCAGCACCTGCTGCGGATCGAGATGGGCGAGCGCCGGTTGCAGGCGTGCCAATTGCTCACTGCGCATGCGCAAGTCCAGGCGCATCGCGCGCGCCAGGGCGCCGGCGGTGCGCCGCAGGTGCGCCTGTGCCGGCGCCAGCGCGGGCGGGCGTAGCCGCGCCGCCAATGCGTGCAGGGAGGCAGCGCGGCGCTCGCGGCCGCGCTGCATTTGCCAGTCGAGCCGGCGTGCCAGGTCGGCAAGGTCGCGGCGCTGCGCCAGCAGGCGGGCCGAAGGCGGCACCAGTTCGCGCGCGGCCCAGTCCAGGCGTTGCCGCGCCTCGTCGAGGTAGGCCTGCATCGAGCGCCGCAATTCGTAGGCTGCGCCGGAAAGATGCGCCAGCATCTGCTCGCGTTGCGGGCTGGCCAGTTCGGCGGCGGCGGTGGGCGTGGGAGCTCGCAGGTCGGCGGCGAAATCGGCGATGGTGAAATCGGTCTCGTGGCCGACGCCGGAGATCACCGGAATCTCCGATGCCACAATTGCGCGCGCCACCACTTCCTCGTTGAACGACCACAGGTCCTCGATGCTGCCGCCGCCACGGCACAGCAGCAGCACGTCGACCTCGGCGCGGGCGTTGGCGGTGGTTATCGCCTGGGCGATGCGCGCCGCCGCCCCCTCGCCTTGCACCGGCGTCGGATAGACGATCACCGGGATCATCGGCGCGCGCCGGCGCAAGGCGGTGACGACGTCGCGCAGCGCCGCCGCCTGCGGCGATGTGATGACGCCGATGGCGCGCGGCATCACAGGCAGCTCGCGCTTGCGGGCGGTCTCGAACAGGCCTTCGCGGGTCAGCTTTTCCTTCAGGCGCAGGAATGCCTCGAACAGGCTGCCGGCGCCGTCGCGGCGCATGCTTTCGACGCCCAGCTGGAATTCTCCGCGGGCCTCGAACAGCGTGACATTGGCGCGCACCTGCACCGCGTCGCCATTGGCCGGCGCGAAGTCCAGGCCCTGGGCTTTGCCGCGCCACATCGCGCAGCGCACCTGCGCGCCGGCGTCCTTGAGGACGAAATAGAGGTGACCCGAGGCCGCCCGGGTGAAGTTGGAAACCTCGCCGCGCACGCTGATGAGGGGGTAGCCGCGCTCGAGCATGCCGCGCACGCCGCGGTTGAGTTCGCTCACCGACAAGGCGCGGCTGCGCTCGCCTGCGCCGGCCGCCGGCTCCGCATCCTCGTCAAAATCCGGCCTGCTCAGCATCCCGCCCTTTCCACTCGCAAACGGCCTGCCCGCAAATGCGGCAAGCTAGCAAATTCCCTTGCCGGCAAGCTACTTAGTGCGCCGGGAAAGCGGTTTTCAACATACTTATCCACAGCCTTTGTGGATAAGCCGGGAAATCCCGCACCAAAATCCGGCACCGGACTTGTTACATGTTCGACTTCGCATCCCACGCCGACAAATTTCCCACTTTCCGTTAAACTTGAAGGGTTAAGCGTCGGCAGCTCAGCTTTGTTCGAGGTGGCTGGCATACTGCAGGTCAAAAAATTCGCACAAGCATCGTCACAGCACTTCGAAGGGAAACTCATCCGTGTGGGAAATACTTAAAGCGGCAGGCTGGCCGATCTACCCGTTGCTGGTCGCCTCGATCATCGCGGTGGCCCTGATTATCGAGCGCCTGATAGTGCTGCGCAAGTCGAAAGTCATTCCCGATTACGTGCTCAATGAGGTGCTGACGCTCTACAAGGGCCGCGGCATCAACGCCGACATTGTCGAAAAGGTGGAGAACAGCTCGCCCCTGGGCCGGGTGCTCGCCGCCGGCCTGCGCAACGACAAGAGCTCGCGCTACGTGATGAAGGAAGCCATCGAAGAAGCCGGCAGCGTGGTCACCCACGAGCTGGAGCGCTTTCTCAACGGCCTGGGCACCATCGCCTCGATCGCCCCGCTGATGGGCCTGTTCGGCACGGTGATCGGGATGATCGAGATTTTCGGCAGCCAGGCGCCCACCGGCACCAACCCGCAGGCGCTGGCCCACGGCATTTCGGTGGCGCTGTACAACACCGCCTTCGGCCTGGTGATCGCCATCCCCTCGATGATCTTCTACCGC
>DATAZV010000126.1:0-3577 GCA_036271855.1 Burkholderiales bacterium | reverse complement strand
CACCTGTACCCGGACGGCGCCGGTTTCGAACTGAAGCAGGCGATCTCGAAGAAGTTCGGCGTTGGCACCGACAGCATCGTCATCGGCAACGGCTCCAATGACCTGCTCGATTACCTCGCCATGGCCTACCTGGCGCCGGGCACCAGCGCGGTGTACGGGCAGCATTGCTTCGCCGTCTATCCGATCACCACCAAGGCTCGTGGTGCCATCGGCATCGAGGTGCCGGCCAAGGCCTACGGCAGCGACCTGGACGGCATGCTGGCCGCCGTGCGCGCCGACACGCGCCTGATTTTTGTCGCCAACCCGAACAACCCGACCGGCGCGTTCTCGCCCTACGACGAACTCAAGGCCTTCATGAAGAAAGTGCCGGAGAACGTGATCGTGGTGCTGGACGAGGCCTACAACGACTTCCTGCCGCATGAGCTGCGCACCGATACCGTGGCCTGGCTGAAGGAGTTTCCCAATCTCGTGCTGACGCGCACCTTTTGCAAGATCTACGGCCTGGCGGGCCTGCGCGTGGGCTACATGCTGGGCAACGCGCAGATCTGCGACATGGTCAACCGGGTGCGCGCGCCGTTCAATGTGAACTCGATTGCCCAGGCCGCCGCGATTGCCGCGCTGGGGGATGAGGACTTCGTCGCCAGGGGTTACGCCAACAACCGCGCCGGCATGGCGCAGATCGAGGCCGGCATCAAGGCGCTCGGCCTGTCGTTCATTCCGTCGTACGCCAATTTCGTCACCATGGACGTGGGCAACGGGCCGGCGGTGTTCCAGGCCTTGCTCAAGCGCGGCGTGATCGTGCGGCCGATCGCCAATTACGGCTTGCCGCGCCACGTGCGTGTGACCATCGGCCTGCCGGAAGAGAACGCGCGTTTCCTGGCGGCGCTGAAAGAAGCGCTTGCCGAAGTGAAGGCCTGAGTGTTCAAGCACGTCGTCATCGTCGGCGTCGGCCTGATCGGCGGGTCTTTCGCCCTCGGTCTGAAGGCGGCCGGGCTGGCGCAGCGCATCACCGGAGTCGGGCGCGGCGCGGCCAACCTCAAGCGCGCGGTGGAACTGGGCGTGATCGACGATATCGCCGCTGACGAGAGCGTGTACGGCGATGCCGATTTCATCCTGATCGCCACACCGGTGGGGCAGATGGCGAAGATCATGGTGCAGATTGCGCCGCTGCTCAAAGCAGGTGCAGTCGTCACCGATGGTGGCAGCACCAAGGTGGATGTGGCGGCGCTGGCGCGTGCGCATTTCGGCGACAAGCTGGCGCAGTTCGTCCCCGCGCATCCGATTGCCGGGGCGGAGTTGTCGGGCGTCGAAGCCGCGCGTATCGGGCTGTATCAAGGCAAGAAAGTGGTGATTGCCGCCCTGCCGGAAACCGCGCCTGAGGCGGCGGCGAAAGTGCGCACGGCCTGGGAGGCCTGCGGCGCAAGGATTTTCGAAATGGCGCCGGCGCAGCATGATGCGACCTTCGCCACCGTGAGCCATTTGCCGCACCTGCTGGCATTTGCGCTGGTCGACGACATCGCCGAGCGCCCCGAGGCGGATTTGCTGTTCCAGTACGCCGCCAGCGGCTTTCGCGATTTCACCCGCATTGCCGGGTCGAGCGTGGAAATGTGGCGCGACATCGCGGTGGCCAACCGGACGGCGCTGCTGACGGAAATGGATGCCTATATGGCGGCACTGACGCGCATGCGCGCCATGCTGGCGGCGGGCGACGGCGATGCGCTGGCGGCGGTGTTCGCCAATGCGCGGCAGGCGCGCGAAGCCTGGCTGGCGTCGATCGAAAAAAACGAGCCGCCCGCGCCCAAGGACCACGAGGCCTGAGCATGCAAACCCTGACCCTGGCTCCGGCCAAGACCGCGCGCGGCAACATCGTGTTGCCGGGCTCGAAAAGCATTTCCAATCGTACCCTGCTGCTGGCGGCGCTCAGCCGCGGCACCACCCGGCTTTCCGGCCTGCTGGACTCCGACGATACCCGGGTGATGCTCAAGGCCCTGGGCGACCTGCGGGTGCCGATTGCGCGCGATGCGGCCAGCGGCGAATACCTGGTGACCGGCGTCGGCGGACAGTTCGCCAACAAGTCGGCCGAGCTGTTCATGGGCAATGCCGGCACCGCCATCCGCCCGCTGACGGCGGCGCTGGCGCTGCAAGGTGGCACCTACAAGCTTTCCGGCGTACCGCGCATGCACGAGCGGCCGATCGGTGACCTGGTAGACGGCTTGCGCGCGGTGGGCGCCAACATCGGCTACCTCGGCAACGAGGGCTTTCCGCCGCTGAAAATTTCGCCGGCGGCGATCAAGCTCAAGGGTCCGGTGCAGGTGCGCGGCGATGTCTCCAGCCAGTTCCTGACGGCGCTGCTGATGGCGCTGCCGCTGACCGGCGCGGCGGCCACCATCGAAGTGCTGGGCGAGCTGATTTCCAAGCCTTACGTCGACATCACGCTGAACCTGATGCAGCGCTTCGGCGTGAGCGTGAAGCGTGACGAGTGGCGCGCCTTCCATCTGCCGGAGAAGGCGCAATACGCCAGCCCCGGCACCTTGCATGTCGAAGGCGACGCCTCTTCCGCCTCCTATTTCCTTGCCGCCGGCGCGCTGGGCGGCGGGCCGATGCGGGTCGAGGGCGTGGGACGCGCGAGTATCCAGGGTGATGTGCGCTTCGCCGAGTCGTTGAACCAGATGGGTGTCAACCTGATGGCGGGCGATACCTGGATCGAAGTACGGGGACATGAAGGCGACAAGCTGCGCGCCATCGACGCCGACTTCAACCATATTCCGGACGCGGCGATGACCATCGCGGTCCTCGCCCTGTTCGCCGATGGCCCTAGCACCCTGCGCAATATCGGCTCCTGGCGGGTCAAAGAGACCGACCGCATTTACGCCATGGCGACCGAATTGACCAAGCTGGGGGCGGAGGTGGAGGCGGGCGCCGACTACCTGCGTGTCGCGCCGCCGAAAGCCTTCCAATCCGCTGCCATCGACACCTATGACGACCACCGCATGGCGATGTGTGTTTCGCTCGCCTGCTTCGGCGGCGTTCCCGTCACCATCAATGATCCGCAATGCGTGAACAAAACCTTCCCCGAGTACTTTTCCGAGTTCGCGCGCATCGTGCAGGCCTGATCCGATGAGCGGCGCACAGGGGCATCCGGTGGCGGTGATTGCGATTGACGGGCCTTCGGCATCCGGCAAGGGCACGGTAGCCCAACTGGTCGCCGAGCGCCTCGGGTTTCATTACCTTGATAGCGGCGCCATCTACCGCGCGGCGGCCCATGCGGCGCGCCAGGCCGGCATCGATCTGGATGCCGTGCCCTCTCCCGAATCAAAGATTGCCGCGGCGGCCGCGGCGATGGATCTGCGTTTTTCCGGCGGCCTGATCCTGCTTGCAAACCAGGACGTCAGCCCGCAGCTAAGAACCGAGGAATGTGGCCGGGAAGCGTCGAAAATTGCTGCCCTGCCGACGGTGCGCGCGGCCCTGCTGCAGCGCCAGCGCGACTTTCGCCAAGCACCGGGCCTGGTGGCCGATGGCCGCGATATGAGCTCGGTGGTGTTTCCGGATGCCGCCCTGAAGGTCTTTTTGACCGCCG
>DATAZV010000125.1:0-7730 GCA_036271855.1 Burkholderiales bacterium | reverse complement strand
GGTAGCGGTGCGGGAATCATCAAGGGTTTTGGGGCCGCCTTGGCGTCAGCGGGGGGGCAGCACAAGAAATCATGCCCAAGCATTATGCCAGCACTGGCTATTACGGCCGGCGGCAGCCATCGGATGTAAGCCGGCAGCCGGCCAGGCATTGCGGCCCACGGCCCGGGCAGACATGGCAAAATGGATCGAGGTTGACGGCGGCAAGGGCAGTTTGGCCGCGCGCTTGGAGAGTTCATGGCGCTTGAAGGGCCGGATCGGCAAGAAAGCGCGGCGGCGCGGCGCGAAACGCCCGCGGCGCCGGCGGGCCAGGGATTGCCGTGTTTGTCGCAGACCCTGTTCGAAAGCAGCATGGACGCCATTTTGCTCGAGCGTCCGGACGGGCGTGTCTTGCGCGCCAACGCCCAGGCCTGCAGGCTGTTGCGCTGCGCCGAAAGCGAGATCGTCGCGCGTGGGCGCCAGGCCTTTGTCGATGGCGGCGACGAGCGTGCCACCCGCCTGTTTGCCGCTCGCGCGCAAGGCGGTGCCGCGCGCGGCGAAATGCGCTTGCTGGCGGCCGACGGCACCCCGATCGAAGCCGCCGTATCGACGGCGCTGTTTCGCGACCAGGCGGGCGAGGACTGCGCCAGCCTGTGCATCCACGACCTCACCTTGCAGCATGCTTCCGAGCGCCAGGCGAGCCTGGTGCAGGCGCAGATGGGCTTTGCGCTGGGCGCCGCCGAAATCGGCTACTGGACCTTCGAAATCCCGGGCGGGGCGGGCTATCGCTCGCCCTCGATGTTCCGCACCCTCGGTTACGCCGGTGAGGTGCCGGGCTGGACCCACGAGCAGTTCCTGCAGTGCGTGCATCCGGAAGATCGCGATCGGGTCAAGGCCGCGCATGAGGCAGCGCGTCTTTCCGACGGCCGCTACCAGGCGGAATTCCGCGTCATCTGGCCGGACGCCACGGTGCACTGGCTGTCGGCGCGCGGGCGCTTCGACTACGACGCCGGCGGCGCGGCGGTGCGCATGTCCGGGGTGCAATTCGACATCACCGAGCGCAAGGCGGCCGAACTCGACCTCGCCACCAGCCGGGCGCGTTTCAAGAGCGCGATCGACCTGTCGCAGGACGGCATCCTGATCCACCACTGGGGCAAGATCCGTTATGCCAACCGCGCCGCCGCCCGCCTGCTGGGCGCCGCCGGCCCAGAGATACTGGTGGGCCTGTCGCTGCCGGAATTCATCACCCCGGACATGCGCTCGATGTCGGTCAGCCGTCTCGACCAGCTGTTCGACCGCGGCGGCGCGCTGCCTTACATCGAATCGAAGATGATCCGGCTGGACGGCGTGGTGATCGACGTCGAACTGGCCGCCTCGGCCGCATGGGAGGAAGGCGAGCGGGTGGTGCATACGCAGATCCGCGATATCGCCGACCGCAAGCGCCACGAGCGCGAAATTTTGGCACTGAACCATTCGCTGGAGGCGCGGGTGGAGGAGCGCACCCGCGAGCTGGCGGCGGCGAACCGGGAACTGGAGTCCTACTCCTACATGGTGGCGCACGACCTGCGCGCGCCCTTGCGCGCCATCTCCGGCTTTTCCGGCATGCTGCAGGAAGTCCTGGGCGGCCAGCTGGACGGCGAGCAAAAGCGCTTTCTCGACATCATCCTCGGCAATGTCGAGCGCATGAACCGGCTGATCGACGGGCTGTTGCAGTTCTCGCGCTCCGCGCGCGGCACCTTGTCGTTGCAGCGGGTCGACACGCGTGCGCTGGTGGATGCGGTGATCCTCGAATTGCCGGGGCGCGACGGCGCGCAGATCGAAATCGGGCCGCTGCCCGCGCTGCAGGCGGACCCGGTGCTGCTGCGGCAGATTTTCGCCAACCTGATCGACAACGCGCTGAAGTACAGCCGCGGCCAGGCGCCGCCGCGGATCGAAATTTCGGCCGAGACGCGCGAGGGGGAGGTGGTGGTCCGGATCGCCGACAACGGCGTCGGCTTCGACCCGGCCTATGCCCACAAGCTGTTCGGCGTGTTCCAGCGCCTGCACAGCCAGCAGGAATTCGAAGGCACCGGGGTGGGCCTGGCGATCGTGCGCAAGATCGTCGAGCGCCACGGCGGCCGCGTCTGGGCCGAAGGCGCGGTGGACGCAGGCGCGCGCTTCCTCTTTTCCCTGCCGCAGCCGGGTTGACCCAGGTTGACCCGGGCTGACCCGGGTTGACCCGGGTTGACCCGAGTTGACCTTAGGGCAGACCCAAGCGGTCCAGCAACCCCTGCAAGGCGGGGCCGCAGGCGCTCTCGACCTTCAGCGCGAACAGCGCGTCGGCACGCGTACGCCCGAGATTGATCGCCGCCACCGGCTTGCCCAGTTCGGCCGCCTTCAGGCAAAAGCGGTAGCCGGAATAGACCATCAGGGAAGAGCCCACCACCAGCAGCGCGTCGCTGTCGGCCAGGGCCTCCCAGGCGGTGTCCAGGCGCGCCCGCGGCACGCTGTCGCCAAAAAAGACCACATCCGGTTTCAGCAGCCCGCCGCAGGCGATGCAGGCGGGAACGACGAAGTCGTCGAAACTGTCGGCTTCCAGATCGGCATCGCCGTCCGGCGCCGGCGCGCCCTGCAAGGCTGCAAAGCGCGGGTTGGTGCGGGTCAATTCGGCCTGTATCGCGGCCCGCCCATGACGCTCCCGGCATGCCATGCAGCCGACCGTGTGGATGCTGCCGTGCAATTCCAGCACGTCGCCGCTGCCGGCAAGCCCGTGCAGGCCGTCGACGTTCTGCGTCACCAGCTGGCGCACATGGCCGGCCGCACCCAGGCGCGCCAGCGCCGCATGGGCCTGGTTGGGCGCGGCGGCGGCCATTTGCGGCCAGCCGAGCAGGCTGCGCGCCCAGTAGCGGCGGCGCACGCCCGGGTCGGTGAGGAAATCCTGGTGCGCCACCGGCGGCTTGCGCTTCCATGCGCCGTCGCCGTCGCGGTAGTCGGGAATGCCGGAGCCGGTGCTGACACCGGCGCCGGTCAGCACCTGCAGGCGCGGGTGGGCGTCGAGGAAATGAACCAGCGACTCAATCGGCGCGCTGGCGAGATCGGCGAGGCTTGCAGCAGGCGGTGCGGCGGAGATCATGAAGAAAGTTTAATCAAAACCGGATTGCCGGGATAACATTGTGCCGATTTCGATATTAGCAACTGCTTGTCAACGGCTGGCGATGGCCTTGGCGCAGTTGTGGCAAACTCCGGCTGCTTGCATCTGCAACACAAACAACCTACATGTCAGCCCAACTTCAGCCGATGGAACAAAAAGCCTAAATGGGTTCCTTCCGGGTCATGCAGTTCAACATGCAGTTCGGCCAGGTCTGGGATGACGGCGACCCGGACCACGCGCCGGTCAATCTCGACCTGGCGATCGGGGAAATCCGGCGCCAGGACGCCGATATCGTCATCCTGCAGGAAGTCGAGCAGGCGCGCCCCGAGGGGGTCCAGACCGAGCCGCCGCCCAATTACAGCCGCCTGAAAGCGGCGCTGCCGGGCTACGACAGCTATTTTTCCTATCCGAAGCAGGATCCGCGCGAGCTGCCTTTCGGCATCGGCCTGGCGATTTTCTCCAAAACGCCGCTGCGCGCGCAAATGCGCCGCGAACTGCACTCGCCGCCGGTCGAATTCCAGTTCGGCGGCAAGACCATGACGCCGACCGACCGCCTGCTGATCGGCGCGGCCACCACCATCCAGGGGCGCGAGCTCCACGTCTTCGACGTCCATCTGCTGGCCTTTTTCATGCTCAATTCGAGCAGCGAGCAGCACCTGGGCCAGCGCGAGATGGTGATCGAGTCGCTGCGCGCCAGCGGCGGGGCAACGCTTTTGGGCGGCGATTTCAACGTCAGCAATCACGCCTCGCTGCTGAGCCAGTTTGCGGCGGGCGGGTTTCAAAGCGTGCAGGACAAGGAAATCACCTGGCGCCGCCGCCCCTACGTGCTGGACCATATTTTCCACAGCAAGGAGCTGCGGGCGGTGCGCCACCAGGTGCTGCCGACGCCGGCTTCCGACCATCACATCCTGGTCGCCGATTTCGAATTCACATGAGATCCATTTTTCAACGGGCGGGCACGGCCTTGGCCTGTGCCTGTCTGGGCCTGACCGGTGCCGCGCGCGCCGATGATTTTCCCAGCCACCCCGTAAAGATCGTGGTGCCGTTCGCGCCGGGCGGCGGCAATGATGCCTTTGCCCGCCTGCTGGCGCAGGGCCTGTCGGCCGCCTGGAAGCAGCAGGTGTTCGTCGAAAACCGCCCGGGCGCCGGCGGCAACATCGGCAGCGACTTTGTCGCCAAATCGCCGGCCGACGGCTACACGCTGTTGCTCGGGCATACCGGCACGCTGGCGATCAACCCCAGCCTGTACACCAAGCTTTCCTACGACCCGCAAAAGGACCTGGCGCCGATCAGCCTGATCGCCTCCACGCCGCTGGTGCTGGTGGTGGGGCCGAACGAGGCGGCCAATTCGGTGAAAGAGCTGATCGCCGCGGCCAAGGCCAGGCCGGGCGCGTACAACTTTGCGTCCAGCGGCAGCGGCACCGGCTCGCACCTGGCAGGCGAACTGTTCAAGAACATGGCGGGTGTTTCGATCACCCACGTGCCCTACAAGGGCACCAGCCCGGCCGTCACCGACCTGCTGGGCGGCCAGGTGCAGATGATGTTCAGCGTGATTCCCACCGCCTTGCCCTATGTGCAGGCGAAGCGCCTGAAGGCGCTGGCGGTGACCGGGGCGCACCCGCTGCCGATGCTGCCGGGAGTGCCGACGGCGTCTTCCTCCGGCTTGCCCGGCTTCGAGAGCACGCTCAACTATGGCGTGCTGGCGCCGAAGGCGACCCCGGAGCCGGTGATCCGCGAAATCCACGACCAGACCGCGAAGCTGGTGGCCACCGCCGCCTTCAAGGAGCGCCTGGCCACCGAAGGGGCGGAGCCGGTGTTCGGCAGTTCCGCCGATTTTGCCGCGCTGATCAAGGCGGAAACCGAAAAGTGGCGCAAGGTGATCGTCGCCTCGGGCGCGCGCGCGGAGTAGGGCGCCGGGCTACTCCGCCTTGATGCCGGCCTCGCGCACCAGCTTGCCGTATTTTTCGCTTTCTGCGCGCGCGTAGTCGCGCAGCGCCTCCGGCGTCGTACTCAACGACTCGATGCCCATGGCGATGAACTTGTCCTTGACGTCGGCGCTTTGCATGGCACGTACCAGGTCGGCCTGCAGCTTGTCGACGATCGCCTTCGGCGTGCCGGCGGGCAGGTAGACGCCCCACCAGTTGTCGGCGACGAATCCGGGCAGTCCGGCTTCGCCGAGCGTCGGAATCTCCGGCGCCGCCGGGCTGCGCCTGGCGGTGGAAACCGCCAGCGCGCGCACCTTGCCGGCGCGCATGTGCGGCAGGATAGGCTGCGGGTCGGCGAACATCATCTGCACCTGTCCGGCGAGCAGGTCGTTGATCGCCAGGATGCCGCCCTTGTAGGGCACGTGCACGATGTCGATTTTCGCCATCCGCTTCATCATCTCGCCGCCCAGGTGCCCCAGGCTGCCGGAACCGGCGGAGCCGAAGTTCAAGCTGCCCGGCTTGGCGCGCGCCAGCGCCAGCAATTCCTGCAGGTTAGCCGCCGGTGTGCTGGCGTTGATCACCAGGATCACCGGACTGCTGGCGATCAGGCTGACGGCGGCGAAGTCGCGGTTCATGTCGTAGGGCACCTTACTGATCAGTGGATTGACCGATACCGGGCCCAGGTTGCCGATGACGAAGGAGCTGCCGTCGTTCGGCTGGTGCGCGGCGTATTCCAGGCCGATCGAGCCATTGGCGCCGGACTTGTTTTCGATCACCACCGGCTGGCTCCACAATTCAGAGAGCTTTTGCCCGACGATGCGCGCCATGATGTCGGAGGCGCCGCCGGGCGGGTAGGTGGCGATCAGGCGCACCTGGCGGTTGGGGTAAGTGGCGGGCTGGGCAAGCGCGGGCGCGGCTGCGCCGAGCAGCACGCAGGCGCCAAGCGCGCAGGCGGCAAGCAGGCGGGCGGGCAGCATTGTGGGTCTCCTCTTTTTATCCATTGGGGCAGGCGCATGATACGGGTTACGGCTTTCGCGCCACCAGTCCGGCGGGTATAGTAGCCCCGGGGAGCAGGTTGTTGGACCAGGGGAGCGAACTGACAAAGCATGGCCGATCTGAACGAGAGCAAGCTGCCGACGGCGGCCTACATCACCTTCGTCGAAGGCGCGGCTCTGCCGCCGGGCTCGACCGCGGCGGCCCTGCTCGAAGAGCGAATGGGCATGCTCAGCGGCCTGCCGCCGCCCGAGACCAGCATGGGCGTCAGCGGCGCCGGCCTGCTGCTGGGCTTTTCGCATCCGACCCTGACGCTGGCTTTTGCGCGGGCGCTGATTGCGCTGGCGCGCAGCTCGGCCTGGGACCTGCCGCCCTTGCGCATCGGCGCCCACGTCGCCACCCTGACCCGGGCCGACCCGCAGGCGGCGGAGGCGACGATCTCCGGCAGCAGTGTCGACGGCGCGGTGCGCGTCGCCGGCCTGGCCGAGCCGAACCAGGCGCTGGCCACGGCGCAACTGCAGACCGTGCTGGTGCATTTGCTGAAAATCAGCAGCGGCATGCTCACGCCCCTGGGCAAGCGCACCACCGCCAGCGGCAAGACCCTGGACGTATTTGAAATCGGCGTCGAAGCCGCGCCGGCAAAGGAAGCGCCGGTGCCGCTGGTCGCTGCCGCACCGGCCAAGGAAATACCGCCGCCGCCGGCCGCTGTCGCACCGGCCAAGGGAACGCCGCCGCCGCGGGCTGCGCCTGCCACGGTCCCGGCGCCGGCTATGGTTTCGGCACCGCCCGCGGCAGCGAATGGGCTGGATGCTGCGCGCCTGGCGCAAATCGAACAGGCCCTGGCCAGCGAGATCGGCCCGATCGCACGGGTGCTGATCAAGCAGGCCAGCGCCCATCTGCCGGACCAGAACCGTTTCCTGGTGCACCTGGCCGATGCCGTGCCCGAGCCGGACCGGCGCCGCGCCTTCCTGATCCAGGCGACAAAAATCGCCGGCGGCTAGCGCGCGCTAGAGCAGCCCGCGCAGGGTGAGGTGACAGCCGAGCAGCAACAGGCCGCCGAAAAAACAGCGGCGGAAAACCGGTGGCGGAATCCGCGCGCGCAAATGCGTGCCGAGGAACATGCCGATCATCGCGGTCACCAGCGCGATGGCCGAGAACCCCAGGATGGCCGGGCGCAGCAGGCCGCCGTGCATCAGGCCGCCGGCCAGGGCGATGGTCGAGACGGTGAAATTGATGCCCAGCGCCTGGATCAGGTCGTCCCGGTCCATCTCCAGCGCCTGCAGGTAGGGCACCGTCGGCACCACGAAGATGCCGGTGGCTACGGTGACGATGCCGGTGGTGGCGCCGATCAGCGGACCGAGCCAGCCTTCGATGCGCCGGGGCACCGAGAATTGCACGGCCGACAGGCCGATCAGGACGTAGGCGATCAGTGCGCCGCCCAGGGCCACCGGCGCCCAGCGCATGTTCACGCCTTCGAACAGCAGCGTGCCGGCCCAGCTGCCCACGCAGGTCCCGACCAGCAGCGGCCACAGGCGTTTGAGCAGGGCGCCGAAGCGCGCACCGGCGGCTAGTTGCCAGACGTTGGTCACCAGCGAGGGCACGATCAGGATCGCCGCGGCCTGCGAAGGCGCCATCACCAGGCCGAGGATGCCGATGGCTACTGTCGGCAGGCCCAGGCCGATCACGCCCTTGACCAGGCCGGCCAG
>DATAZV010000124.1:0-9859 GCA_036271855.1 Burkholderiales bacterium | reverse complement strand
TTCAGGCTGCCCCTGGCTTTGCGGGTGTCGATTTCGACCAAACCTTCGCGGCCGCGGATCGGCATGCGGATGCGCGCGCCTTCCTTGTTGATCAGGTCGGCTTCGGCGGGGAGGCAGATCAGGGTGACGTGGTGGCCGGCGAGCGCCAGCTTGGTGCCGAGCAGGGAGCCGTAGCTCGCGCCCATGATGAGGATGTTGCGTGATGGCATGATGTGCCCTCCTTCGGTCTCGTGTCCGGGCGGGTTTTATGTGTGGGTCTCTTGACCCTACGGCTTCATGCCGCGGTGTGCGCTGGTTCTTCGTTGAACTGCTCTTCGTTGAGCCCGCGCGCCGCAGCCTGCCTGGCCGTCCGCCTCGTGCCTCTATGCTAAGCCTATTCAGTGTTTGCTGAATAGGGGTTTGCGCGCTTTTGTGGGCAAATCGCAAAATAAGTTTTGCGTTTGCTGCAAAGCGGCAATTGCCTGACCGGTTCGATTGGTGCGATCCGTGGGTTAGTTGAGCTCAGTTGTAGCGGGTGATGCCGTTTTCGGTGACCAGCAGGTCCATCCGGATGTCGTGGTCCTGCGGCTCGATGCTCTCCAGCGCGCAGTCGGCGTAGGCGATGCCGATTTTGTAAGGCTGCGGGTTGAGGATGGCCAGGGTGCGGTCGTAGTAGCCGCCGCCGTAGCCCAGG
Organism: Burkholderiales bacterium; assembly: GCA_036271855.1. Classification (GTDB taxonomy): domain Bacteria; phylum Pseudomonadota; class Gammaproteobacteria; order Burkholderiales; family JAEUOS01; genus JAQGMJ01. Next base: position 9,186 of record DATAZV010000124.1, on the reverse strand, counting down.
CGGTAGCCGGCTTTGTCGTATCCCACCAATGGAATGAGCAGGGTGGTGGGCGTGAGCCATTCGCCCTCGTCCGGCACCGAGGTGCCGAAGCCGGCGCCGCGCATGCGCGTGGCGGGGGTCCAGGCGCGGAATTGCAGCGGGGTGTGGCGCTTCATCACCACCGGCAGCACGGCGCTGCGCGCAGGGTCGGCGGCGAGCCAGTCGGTGATCAGCGGACGGGCGTCGAATTCGTCTTTGATCGGCCAGGTGAAGCAGAGCACGCCACTCAAGGGTGTGATCAGTTCGCGCAACTGGCGTTCGAGAGCGGCGTCGGCGGCGGCGCGCAGGGGTGGGGCCATGGTGGAGCGGCGCGCCAGCATGTCGCGGCGCCAGGCGGCGCGGCGGGCGGATAAATTTTCGTCGATGGTCATCGGAATCGGAGGCTGGGCCGTTATCGGGGATGGAAGCGTGCGTCCAGGGGCAGGTAATTCTTGCAAATGCGCCAAACCCGGGAATGGCTGGAGCGTGCAGGGAAGGCCGGAGCGGATTGTGAAGAAAAATTCGTCCCTTGCGCAAGGACGGATGTCAATCGGATTGGGATAGAGTAGCGCCATGGGAAGAACAACGAAGTTCTGCGTTGCGGCATTGCTGGCGGGGGCGATGCTGACAGGGTCTTGCGCGCTGGCCGCGCCGCGCCGCGCCGACCCGCCCGTTCCCACCGACCCCGATGCCGCGATGCTGGCGGCGCGCGACGCGCTGCGCGCCGGCAACCGCGACCGCCTGCAGCAGGCGGTGCAGGTGCTGCGCGGCCAGCCGATGGAGGTTTACGGCGATTACTGGCTGCTGCTGTCGGGCCGCATCGGCCGTTACGGTGACCCCGACGACAGCGACTATCTCGCCTTCATGGCCAAGTACGACAAGAGCTACATGGCCGAGCGCGCCCGCGTCGACTGGTTGAAGCTGCTCGGGCGCAAGGGCAGCTGGGAGCTGTTCGAGGCCGAGCGCGCCAAGCTGGTGTTCAACGACGACCCCGAGGTGCAGTGCTATGCGGCGCAGCACCGGGTGATCCTCAACAGCCGCGACGAGTCGACCCTGCGCGAGGCGATGCGCCTGTGGCTGTTGCCGCGCGAGCTGGGCGAGGGCTGCACCACCATGGCCGAGACCCTGATCAACGCCGCTCGCATCACCGACCGTCAGGTGTGGGACCGCATCCGCGTGCTTTCGGACAACAACCTGCTGCCGGCGATGCAGCGCGCCGCCGGTTATCTGCCGGAGGCGCAGGCGGTCGACCCGAAGGTGATGGAAAGCCTGTACAAGCAGCCGGACAAGTTCTTGAAGCGCGGTGCCGACCACGCTTCGCGCCTGCAGCGTGAACTGACCGTGCTGGCGCTGGCCCGTGTGGCGCAGACCGACCCGCGCAGCGCCGCCGCCTACTGGACCATTGAAAGCAAGAAGTCGTTCATCGAGTCGGACCGCCAATGGGGCTGGGCCAGCGTCGGTTACTGGGGTGCCAAGCGCCTGATTCCGGATGCGGTGAAGTGGTACGGCGAGGCCAAGGACGTGCAGCTTTCCGACGACTACCTGCAGTGGATGGCGCGTGCCGCCCTGCGCGCGCGCGACTGGAAGCTGACCCTGCGCGCGATCCGCGACATGCCGGCGGAGACGCGGCGCGACTCCACCTGGGTCTACTGGCTGGCGCGCGGCCTGCGCGAGCAGGGCAGGGGCGAGGACGCCAAGCAACTGTTCGAGTCGATCGCGGGCGAATACAGTTTTTACGGCCAGCTGGCCGCTGCCGAACTGGGGCGCAGCACGGTGATCCCGCCGGTGGGCTATACGCCGACCAAGGAAGAAATCGCGGCGATGGGGCGCGAGCCGGGCTTCGCGCGCGCGCTGATTTTTTATCGCCTGGGAATGCGGGCGGAAGCCAACCGCGAGTGGAATTTCTGCATCCAGCGCCTGGACGACAAGCAGTTGCTGACGGTGGCCGCGCTGGCCCGGGCCAACAGCCTGCCGGACCGCACCATCAACACCGCCGACAAGACCGTGGCGCTGCATGACTTCAACCTGCGATTTTTATCACCGCATGCCGACCAGGTGCGGCCGCAGGCGCAGGCCGTAGGGCTGGACGACGCCTGGGTCTACGGCCTGATGCGCCAGGAAAGCCGCTTCATCACCGATGCGCGCTCGGTGGTCGGCGCCTCCGGCCTGATGCAATTGATGCCGGCGACGGCGCGCTGGGTGGCAAAAAAAATCGGCCTGACCGATTTCCAGCCTAGCCAAGTGGCCGACCTCGACACCAACATCACCCTGGGCACCAACTACCTGAAGATCGTGCTCGACGAGCTCTACGACCACCAGGCCCTGGCTTCGGCGGCCTACAACGCCGGGCCGGGCCGGCCGCGCCGCTGGCGCGATGTGAAGCCGATGGAAGCGGCGGTGTTCGCCGAGTCGATTCCGCTGAACGAAACCCGCGACTACGTGAAAAAAGTGATCAGCAACGCGGTGATCTACCAGGCCTTGTTCACCGGCAAGCCGGCCTCGATCAAGGACCGGCTGCCGATGGTGCCGGCGCGCTCGCCGGACGAGAAGGGCACCGATACGCCCTAGAGGTGACAGGTGGCCCGGCCGGTGGCGCGGGCGGGAACCTGTCGCCGGATGGTGCAATCAAAGCAGTAGAATGGGCCGGTCCCGCATCGATCCCCGCCACCCTCGTCCCGCAACCCGGCCCCAACCATGCATACGCGCAATGTCCTGCTCATCGGCGGCAGCGGCCTGATCGGCTCCGCCATCGCCCGCATCCTCACCACCAACGAAATCCGGGTCACCGTCACCACCCGCAACCGCGAGCGCGCCAAACACCTGATCCTGCTGCCCACCGTCGAGGTGGTCGAGGCCGACGTGCACGACCCGGCGCAACTGGCGCAGTTGATGCGCGGGCAGGACGCGGTGATCAACCTGGTGGGCGTGCTGCAAAGCCGCCGCGGTGATCCCTATGGCCCGCAATTCAAGGCGGCGCACGTCGACCTGGCGCGTGCTGTCGCGCAGGCCTGCGTGACCGCCGGGGTGCCGCGCCTGCTGCACTTCAGCGCCCTGGGCGCCAGCGCGCAGGCGCCCTCGATGTATTTGCGCTCGAAGGCGGCCGGCGAGGCCGCGGTGCTGGAGTTCAAGGACCAGCTCGCACTGACCATTTTCCGGCCCTCTGTGGTGTTCGGCCAAGGCGACAAGTTCCTCGGCCTGTTCGCCAGCCTGCAGGCCATGGTGCCGGTGTTTCCGCTCGGGCGCGGCAATGCGAAACTGCAGCCGATCTGGGTCGAGGACGTGGCGCAGGCGGCGGTGAATGCACTGGACAAGCGTGAGGTTTTCGGCGAGACCTGTGATCTTGCCGGCCCCAAGTCCTACACCCTGCGCCAACTGGTTGAATACGCGGGCGCCGTCAGCGGCAATCCGCGCCCGGTGATCGCCCTGCCCGATTCCCTGGCCTACCTGCAGGCCTGGCTGATGGAATTCCTGCCTAACCCGCCGATCATTCGCGATAACCTCGACAGCCTGAAAATCGACAACCTGATGTCCGGCGACATCGCGCCGGAACTCGGGGTGATCCCGGTGTCGATGGAAGCCGAGGCGCCGCTGTATCTCGCCGGGCAAAATCCGCGCGCCCGCCTGGGGCGCTACCGGGACCACGCCGGGCGCTAGCGCTGGTTCAGCGCAAATCGCGTAGGGGGCGACTGATTGCGGGACGTGCGGCCATCGGCGGCATAATGGCGGCTGTCCAACTTCCCGCTACTGCGCACTGCCATGCTGCAACTCGTCATCGGCGATAAAAATTATTCCTCCTGGTCAATGCGCCCCTGGGTACTGCTCACCCAGGCCGGCATCGCCTTCGAGGAAATCCAGGTCTGGCTGCGCGAGCCCGACACCAAGGCGAATATCGCGCGCTACTCGCCCTCCGGCACGGTGCCGGTGCTGATCGATGACGATCTGAAGGTGCACGACTCGCTGGCCATTTGCGAATACCTGGCGGAAAAATTTCCGGAAAAATCGTTGTGGCCGCGCGATACCGCGCAGCGCGCCCGCGCGCGCTCGGTATCGGCCGAGATGCATTCGAGTTTCAATGGCCTACGCGGCCGCATGCCGATGAACATTCGCAATCGTTACCTGGGACGCGGCATGAACGAGGAGGTGGCGGCCGATGTCGTGCGCCTGTCTGCCATGTGGGGTGAATGCCTGGCGCGCTCCGGCGGCCCCTGGCTGTTCGGCGAATTCGGCATCGCCGATGCGATGTACACGCCGATGGTATTCCGCCTGCAGACCTACGGCGTGGCGCTGCAAGGCGCGGCGCTGCAATACCTGGATACCATGCTCGCCACGCCGGCGCTGGTCAAGCTGGCGGCGCAAGCCGCTGTCGAGCCGCATCCCCTGGCCAGCTACGACCAGATCTACCCATGAAGATCTACCAGGTCGGCGGCTCGGTGCGCGACGCCCTGCTCGGGCGCGCGGTGGTCGACCGCGACTACGTGGTGGTCGGCGCCACGCCGGATGAGCTGATCGCGCAGGGCTACAAGCCGGTGGGCCGCGACTTCCCCGTCTTCCTGCATCCGCAGACCCACGAGGAATACGCCCTGGCACGCACCGAGCGCAAGACCGCGCCCGGCTACCAGGGCTTTGTGTTCCACACCGAGCCCACCGTGACTCTCGAAGAAGACCTGGCGCGGCGCGACTTCACCGTCAACGCCATGGCGCAAGGCAAGGACGGCGCGATCGTCGACCCCTACAACGGCCAGGCCGATCTCAAGGCGGGGGTGTTGCGCCATGTCGGGCCGGCCTTCGCCGAAGACCCGGTGCGCATCCTGCGTGCCGCGCGTTTCGCCGCCCGTTTTGGTTTTACGATTGCGCCCGAAACCCTGGCGTTGATGCGCAAGATGGCCGACAACGGCGAGGTCGATGCCCTGGTGCCCGAGCGCGTCTGGCAGGAAGTGGCGCGCGGCCTGATGGAAGCCGACCCGGTGCGCATGTTCGCGACCCTGGACGAATGCGGCGCGCTGGCGCGTGCCTTGCCCGAATTCATGCCTTGGGCGGCGGACGCGGCCAATATGCGCGCGCTGGCCTATTCAGCGACGCAGGAGGCGACCCTGCCGGTGCGCTTTGCCGCGTGCGCCGGCGCGCTCGGCGAAGAGCGCATCGCGCGCCTGTGCGAACGGGTGCGGGTGCCGGTTGATTGCCGCGACCTGGCGCTGATCCACGCGCGCAATGCCGAGGCCTTTGCCCAGGCGGCCACGCTCGACGCCACCGGCTTGGCCGGCCTGGTGCAGCGCTGCGACGGCTTGCGCCAGCCGGAGCGTTTTGTGTCGCTGATCGCCGTGGCCCAGGCCTATGCGCAGGGCGCGCGCGGCGATACAGCTTACGCCGAAGGGGTGCGCCGCCTGCGCTTGGGCCTGGCGGCGGTGCGCGGCATCGACGCCGGGGCGATTGCCCGCACCCAGCCCAATCCACAGGCGATCAATGCGGCCCTGCAGGTGGCGCGCATTGCGGCCATCGCCGCCGCCCTCGGCGGCTAGCTGCCTTTGTTACAAAGAATGACGGCTGCGGTTTTCCTGTAACGGATTGTTTCCGCCCCTAGGCGACGGGCGTGGCGTGTTCTACATTGTGCGCACGCTACTTTTACGGGAGCAAAAAATGCGCAAAACCCTCGTCGTTTTGAGTCTCAGCAGCCTCGCCGCGCTGCTGCCCGCGTTGGCCGGCGCACAAAGCACCGATGCCGGCACGGGTGGAGGCACCACCGGCGGCGGCAAGGAAAAAATGCGCGAGCGCTTCGAGGCGCGCTTCAACAAGGCCGACGCCAATGGCGACGGCAAGCTGTCGAAGGCCGAGGCCGCCGCGATGCCGCGGGTGGCGAAGAATTTCGACGCCATCGACGCCGATCACGACAGTTTCGTCACCAAGGCAGAGATCGGCCAGGCGATGATGGCCAGGCGCGGCGCCGCCAAGGGCGGCAGCCAGTAGTTACCGGCGGTTTCATTCGCTGCGCCGCCTGCGGGCGGCAGGGTCTCCCGCGACTGCGCCGGGAGAATTTTCGCCTGCGCCTAGAGCAGGCGCGCCAGCAGCCAGAAGGCGAGCGAGAAACACAGGCTGGAGCCCAGCGGCACCAGCACCGGCGTATTGCCGATGCGGATGCGAAAGTCGCCCGGCATGCGGCCCAGCCCGAAGCGTGCCAGCCAGGGGCGCAACGAAGAGAACACCAGCGAACAGAGCACGAATACCACCAGCCACTTGAGCATGGGGCATTGTACCGGGCTGATCCGGCCCATGCGCAGGCCCCCGGCGCGGCGCGGCTGGATTCCATGATAGTTTAGCGGCCCCTTACACCCCCAGCGCGGAGCGTTTAATGATCGACCTGTACACCTGGACCACGCCCAATGGCCGCAAGGTTTCCGTCATGCTCGAAGAGTGCGGCCTGCCGTACAACGTGCACGAGATCAATATTGGCCGCGATGACCAGTTCACCCCCGAATTCATCGCCATCAATCCGAACAGCAAGATTCCGGCGATCGTCGATTCCGAGGGCCCGGACGGCCGGCCGATTTCAATGATGGAATCCGGCGCCATCCTGATCTACCTGGCGGGCAAGACCGGCAAGTTCCTGCCGGAATCGCCGCGCGGCAAGTTCGACGCCCTGCAATGGCTGATGTTCCAGATGGGCGGGGTCGGGCCGATGTTTGGCCAGGCGCACCACTTCATCCGTTCCGCCAAGGAGCAGGTACCCTACGGCATCGAGCGCTACAGCAAGGAAACCCGCCGCCTCTACGGGGTGATGGACAAGCGCCTGGCCACCGAGAAGTACCTGGCCGCCGGCGAATACACGATTGCCGACATCGCCACCTACCCCTGGGTGGCGCGCCACGAGTGGCACCAGGTGGACCTGAACGATTTTCCGAACGTCAAGCGCTGGTTCGACACCATCAGCGCGCGCCCCGCGGTCAAGCGCGGCATGGACGTGCCCAAGCGCTAGTGCGTGGCGAGGCGGCGGCTGCTTACAGCCGCCGCGAGCGGTCGCCGCTGCGAAAGCCCAGCGGGGCTTCGATGCCTTCGCGTCCCAGCAGCATCACCTTGAACAGTTCGCCCATTTCGGCCGGTGAGAGCAGGCGGTTGGCCTGGTTGGCCAGCGGCAGGTAACGTGCGCTGTCGGCCGCCGGCACGGCGGCCAGCAGATCGGTGATGCCGCAGTCGAGCAGAAATGCAGCCTGGCTGGTGTAGCCCAGCAGGGGCAGCCCGGCTTCTTCGCTGGCGTCGGCCAGGGCGCTGAAATCGACGTGCGCTGTGATGTCCTGCAGGCCGGGCAGCAGGAAGGGGTTGTCGTGGGCGTGGTGCCGGTAGTGGCACATCAGGGTGCCGCGCAGGCGCTGCGGGTGGTAGTACTCGCGCGCGGGAAAGCCGTAATCGATGATCAGCGCTGCTCCGTCAGTCAGGCAGCCGGCAAGCGACGCTACCCAGGCGCGCGCGGCGAGGTTGATTTCCGTGACGTAGTCGCCGCTCTCTTCCAGGGCCAGGGCCTGCGCCGCCGCCAGCACGGCGCCTTGGGCGGGACGGTCGGCGTAGCTGAACCGGCCGGAAGAATCGAGGGTAACGCCGCGCTCGTCGATCGCATCGCCGTCGATATGCAGCAGGTGCACCGGCATGGCGTCGGCCACTTCGTTGGCGACGATACAACCGGAGAATTGCGCCGGCAGGGTGTCGAGCCAGCGCACTTTGGCAAAGGCATCCGGTGCGAGGCGGCGCAGGGTGTCGGCCTGGCGCTGGCGCAAGTCAGGCGAGGGTTCGAGAATGGCGTAGCCGGCGCAGGCCTCACCCAGGGTGTTCAGCAGGTCGGCGGCCAGCTTGCCGGTGCCGGCGCCGAATTCCAGTACCTGCGGGCTGCTCGCCCGCAGCACCTGGGCCACCTGGCGCGCCACGCTCCGGCCGAACAGGGCGGAGATTTCCGGCGCGGTGACAAAGTCGCCGGCGGCGCCGAATTTCGTAGCGCCGGCAGCGTAGTAGCCCAGGCCGGGGGCGTAGAGCGCCAGTTCCATGTAGCGGGCGAAGCTGATCCAGCCGCCGGCAGCGGCGATGCCGGCGCGGATGTGCGCCGCCAGGCGCCCGCTGTGGGCGAGGGCGTCGGCACCGGGCTCGGGGGCGAATGCGGGCGGCTGCATAGGCCGCGCACTATGCGCGATGGGCGTAGAATTCGCAAGCCTTTCACTGCTGCTTTTTTGCGCAATCACACGGCGAAAGCTCCCGCCACTTTGCCTCCCGGCCCTTGTTCAATCGCCTGATTTCGCAACTGACCCGGCGTAGCGCTGCTGCCTTGCCCGCCGAAAGTACGCAGGCGCGCGCCGTGACGCACGCCTGGCTGGCGGCCGACCTGTTTCCCTCTTATGTGCCCGAACTGCTCTTTGCCGACCCGCTGCGCGAGCGCGTGGCCGGGCTGATCGCGGGACGCACGGAGATTGAATTGATCGAGCCGCTGCTGGACCAGCTCGACGCCCGTGGCGCGCAGCCGGTGGACCGCATGCTGCGCGCCGACGCCTGGCTCGCGGCCGGCGCGGTGGCGCGCGCCGAGCCGCTGCTGGCTGAGCTGGCGCTGCTGGAAGATGGTATCGGCGCGCGCGCCGCTGCCATGCTGGCGCAGCGCCTGATCGACCGTGGCGATTACGCGGCGGCGCGGCCGCTGGCCGGGCGTGCCGAGCGCCTAGCGCCGGACAGCGTAGGCACGCAGACCGCGCTGGGGTATTTGCGCGACTTTGAAGGCCGGCTGGATTTGGCACTGGTGCATTTTCAGCGCGCCCTGGCGCTGCGCCCGGACCATGCGGTGGTGGTGGGGGACTTGGCCACCGCCCATCTGGCGCGCGGCGAGTTGCGCGAGGGCCTATCGGTGTGGGCGCTGGCCGACGAAATCAACGGCGCGCATGCGCAGGCCGACTTGTGCCCGGTGTGGGACGGCCGACCGCTGGGCGGCGACAGTTTGCTGATTGTCTGCGGCTACGGCTTCGGCGACATCCTGCAATTCATGCGCTTTGCGCTGCATTTGCGCGCGCGCGAGGCGGCGGCGCGACTCTGCATTCTGGTGCCGCCGCCGCTGGCGCGCCTGGCTTCCGCAATGGGCTGCTTTGCCTCGGTGCACACGGCCGCGCCGGACCGCGCGGTGTTCGATTGGCAGATCAGCCTGACCCGGCT
>DATAZV010000123.1:0-14268 GCA_036271855.1 Burkholderiales bacterium | reverse complement strand
GGAGACAAAACGATGAATTCGATTCGATACCGGTTTGCGTGGCTGCTGGCGGCAGCCAGCCTGGCGCTGGGCCAGAGCGCATGGGGCCAGGCCTATCCGAACCGGCCGATCCGCATCGTCGTCGCCTCCACCGCCGGCGGCGCGGCGGACATCATTTCGCGCCTGATGGCGCCGGACATGGCGGCCACGCTCGGCCAGCAGGTGATCGTCGACAACCGGCCCGGTGCGGGCAACATCATCGGCAGCGAGGTGGTGGCGAAGGCGCCGGCCGACGGCTATACCCTGCTGATGGCGATCAATAATCACGTGATCAATGCCACGGTGTACAAGAATCTTTCCTACGACCCGATCAAGGATTTCACCGGGGTCACGCTGGTGGCGACCACGCCGCATATGCTGGTGGTGCATCCGTCGGTGGGCGTGAAGACGGTGGACGAGCTGATCAAAAAGGCCAAGGCGGAACCCGGCAAGCTCAACTACAGTTCGGCGGGCAACGGCACGGCGGCTCAGTTCGCCGCCGAGGAGTTCAACATGCTGGCAAACGTGCGCATCACCCACGTGCCGTACAAGGGCGTGACGCCGGCGGTGACCGACCTGGTGGCGGGCATGGTGCAGGTGATGTTCCCGGCGCCGATCACGGTGATGCCGCATTTGAAGTCCGGGCGCCTGATCGGCCTGGCGGTGACGACAACCAAGCGGGTCAGGCTGCTGCCGGATTTGCCGACCCTGCAGGAGGCCGGGCTGCAAGGCTATGAGTTCAGCTCCTGGTACGGCCTGCTGGCGCCGCGCGATACGCCGCCGGCAATCGTGGCGGCCTTGCACAAGGCCGCCACCCATGCGATGGCAACCAAGGCGGTGACCGGGCGGCTGGTGGACGATGCGACCGACCCGGTGGGCAATACGCCGGAGCAGTTCAACCGCTTTCTGGGCGAGGAGTTCGAGCGCTACTCCAAGCTGGTGAAGGCGATGAACCTGAAGGTGGAGTAGCGCGCGAGCGTTAGGGAAGCAGGCGGTAGCCGACCGCCGTCTCGGTCAGCAGGTGCCTGGGCTGGGCGGGATCGTCCTCCAGCTTTTGCCGCAGATGGCCCATGAAAATGCGCAGGTAGTGGCTGTCTTCGGCGTGCGAAGGCCCCCACACTTCGCGCAATAGCTGGCGATGCGTGAGCACGCGGCCGGCATTGGCGATCAGGTGGCCGAGCAGGCGGTATTCGGTGGGGGTGAGGTGCACCACCTCGCCCTTGCGGGTGACGGTGCGCAAGGCCAGGTCCACCGTGACATTGCCGAAATGGAATTGCGGCTCGCGCATTTCGCCCGCGCTGCGGCGCCGGCGCAGGGCCACGCGCACCCGCGCCATCAGTTCGCCGACGCCGAAGGGCTTGCTGAGATAGTCGTCGGCGCCGGCGTCCAGCGCGGCGATCTTGTCGGTTTCCTCGGCGCGGGCGGAGAGCACGATCACCGGCACCTGTGACCAGTTGCGCAGGTCGCGGATGAAGTCGATGCCGTCGCCGTCGGGCAGGCCGAGATCAAGCACCACCAGGTCAGGGTGGCGGGTGCCGGCTTCAACCAGGCCCTGCTTCATGGTGCCCGTCTCATGCACGCGCCAGCCTTCGGCTTCGAGCGAGGTGCGGACGAAGCGGCGGATCTGTTGCTCGTCTTCGACGACGAGGGCGATCTGGGTGGGCTCGGTCATCAGTGCAATGATGGGGCGGGACTAGGCATTCTCGTCGATTTCCGGCAATACGGGCGGCGTGCCCAGCGGCAGGGTGAAGCAAAAGCGCGCCCCTCGCGCGTAGGCGGTATCGACCCAGATGCGCCCCTGGTGGGCCTGGACAATGGCGCGGCAGATCGCCAGGCCCAGGCCGATGCCGGGGGTGGCGGACTCGCGCTCGCCACGGGTGAATTTTTCGAAAATCGCTTCCTCCTGGCCCGGCGGCACGCCAGGGCCGAGGTCGCTGACGCTGACCACCACTTCGTCACCGGTGACGCGCGCGGCGATCACGAGCTCCGGTGTCTGCGGTGCATACTTGGCGGCGTTCTCCAGCAGGTTGCCGAGCACGCGCTCGATCAGCACGGCGTCGAAGCGCACCAGCGGCAGTTCGCGCGGCAGGTCGGTGCGCACGACATGTTTGCCGAGAGCCGCGCGGGTGGCCTGCAACGCACTGCCGACCACTTCTTCGAGCGGCTGCCATTGCAGGTTGAGGCGGATTTCGCCGCTCTGGATGCGTGCCATGTCGAGCAGGTTGGCGACCAGGGCGTTCATGCGCCGGGCTTCGGCGCGCATGGCGTCGGCGATTTCCAGTTGCGCGGGGGTGAGCGGCGGCTGGGTCAGGGCCAGGGTGTCGGCCAGGCCGTAGAGCGCGGCCAGGGGGGTGCGCAAGTCGTGCGACATGGCGGAGAGCAGCGAATTGCGCAAGCGCTCGGATTCGATTTTCACCGTCGCGCCCTGCGCCACTTCGACGTAGTGGACGCGCTCCAGCGCGATGGCCACCAGGGCGGCGAAGGTGTCTAGCTGGCGGCGCTGCTCGGGGATCATCAGCAGGCGCCGGCTGGCGGGCTTGAGCGCCAGCACGCCACGGGTGCGCATCGCGGCTTTCAGCGGCAGGTAGAGCCAGGCGCTGCCCGGCAAGGTGCCGGTGGTGAGCCCTGCGGGCTGGGCGCGGTCGAAGGCCCATTGCGCGGTGGCGGCGTCCAGGCCAGCGCTCTCCTCCTGGGACGGCGGCAAGTGCAGTTGCTCGTCCATGCCCAGCACGTAGAGGCCGGTGTCGGCACGGAACTCGCGGCCGATGGCGGCGCGTGCCAGTTCCACCACCTGGCTGGCCTCGAGCGCCGAAGAAAGATCGCGCGCCAGTTCGAACAGGGCGCGCGAGCGCTGCTCGCGATGGTCGGCGACGCGGGCCTGGAATTTCAGGCCGGCGGTGAGCTGGCCGGTGATCAGGCCGACGGCCAGCATCACTCCGAAGGTGAGCAGGTACTGCACGTCGGTGATGGCGAAAGAAAAGCGCGGCGGTACGAAGGAAAAGTCGAAGGCGGCGACGCTGGCGAAGGCGGCAACCACCGCCGGCCCGCGGCCGAAGCGCAGCGCCACCAGCACCACCGCCAGCAGGAACAGCATGACGATGTTGGCCAGGTCGAAATACGGCAGCAGCGGGGTGGCGATCAGCGAGGTGAGGATGCAGGAGCCGACCGCCCAGGCGTAGCCGCGAAAGGACCAGTCGCCGCCTTCGGCGTCGGCATCCGCATCGAGCGCAGCGCGGGACGGCGCGCTCTCCACGTTCTTCTCGCCGCGCGCAATCTCGATCAGATCGACGTCGGGGGCAAGCGTGGCAATGCGCGCGCCCTGGCGCCGCGCCCAGGGCCAAGCCGCGCCCTGCCCCCGGCCAATGACCAGGGTGGAGAGATTCCGCGAGCGGGCGTAGTCGACCAGCGTGGCGGCCACTTCGTTGCCGGGCAGCACCGCGGTGGCAGCGCCCAGTTCCTGCGCCAGGCGCACGGTGGCGAGGATGTGTTCACGCGCCGCCGCCGACAGGCGCTGCAGCGCCGGCGTCTCTACATAGACCGCCTGCCAGGAGACGTTGAGCTGCTGCGCCAGGCGCGAGGCGGCGCGCACCAGGCGCTCGCCTTCGGCACCGGGGCCGATGCAGCAGAGCAGCGCGCCTTCGGTTTTCCACACGCGGTCGATGGCGTTTTCGACGCGGTATGCCTGCACATCGCCTTCGACCCGGTCGGCGGTGCGGCGCAGGGCCAGTTCGCGCAGGGCCATCAGGTTGCCCTTGCGGAAAAAATTCTTCGCCGCGTGCTCGGCTTGTGCCGGCAAATACACTTTCCCAGACTTGAGACGGGTCAACAACTCATCGGCGGGAATGTCGACCAGCACGACTTCATCGGCGGCATCGAAAAAAGTGTCCGGCAGGGTTTCGGCGACGCGCACGCCGGTGATGCCGCCGACCACGTCGTTCAGGCTTTCCAGGTGCTGGATGTTGAGCGTGGAATAGACGTCGATGCCGGCGTCGAGCAATTCCTTGACGTCCTGCCAGCGCTTGGGGTGGCGCGCACCGGGGGCATTGGTGTGGGCCAGCTCATCGACCAGGATCAGCGGCGGGTGGCGCTTCAGCGCGCCGTCGAGGTCGAACTCCTGCAAGGTACGCCCGCGGTATTCGATTTGCGCCGGCGGCAACACTTCGAGGTCTTGCAGCAGCGCGGCGGTCTCGGTGCGGCCGTGGGTTTCGATCACGCCGATCAGCACGCCCTCGCCTTCGGCGCGGCGCTTTTGCGCGGCGGCGAGCATGGCGTAGGTCTTGCCGACACCGGCGGAAGAGCCGAAGTAGATGCGCAGGTGGCCGCGCCCGGCGCGCGCCACGCCGCGCTGCAGGCGTTCGAGCAAGGCGTCCGGGTCGGGGCGCTCGGGGTGACGCTCAGTGACTACCGGCATGCGCCATTATTTCACGTCCGGCTATGACGCCCCGAATCATCGAACAGGCAGGGCATTTTCACCGGGTGGGCGGCGCAGTGCGTCACCGCGGTGGCTTCGGGGGCGGGTTCCACCGCTGCCGGCTGGATTAGCGTGGCACGCAGTAGCGCTCCAACCAACAGGCCACAGATGAAAGTAAAGGTCCGCTTGCTCATATCCGCCTCCGTCATGCTCAGGCAATTTCGCCTGAGGATCACTGTAGGCGGACACGCGTCAAATTGGCATCAAGAGTGGCGCGACGGGTATAAAGATTCCGTAAACACGTGGAGGAATACTTCTACGCGGTTGACTTTTAATAAGAATTATTCGCATTGACAGTCCGCTGGTTTATGGTAATAATTCTCATTACCGGGTAATCATGGACGGCCCGCAGTCGGCCAGGGATAGATCATGCAGACGACGAATTCCAATCATGCCGCGCAAAAAGCCTCTCACGGCGCTCCGGTGCGTCCGGACCACGTCGCCCCTCCCGCTGTGAGCCTGACCACCGAAGCGCTGTTTGCCGGGGCGCGCGAAATCGCGCTGCTGCATAACGGGCGGCAGTACCGGCTGCGCATCACCCAGCAGGGCAAATTGCTGCTGACCGCCTGAGGGCTGGCCCTCAGGCCGGCGGCACCAGAAGGGCTGCCTCAGGCTAGCGGCACCAGCAGGGCCGCAAGCGCCCTACCGTCGGCCGCCTGATCCAGCGCCCAGACGGCCGCGCAGAGTTGGGCCGAGCGCGCCGCGCCGAGTACCGGCGCCAGCAGTTCGCGGCATTTGTCTTCCAGTTCGGCGCGCGTCATCGGGTTGGGTGGCGTGCCGCGCACGGCGCGGGTGTGTTCCCTCAGGGTGCTGCCATCTTCCAGCGTGACCGCGACGATGCCCTGGCGCACCGGCATGGCACGCGAGAGTTCGTCGTCCCCCACCAGCGTCATGCGGTCGCGTACCGCAAGCACTGCCGGGTCGCGCATGCGGGCGCGGTCGTGGGCCGAGGCGAAGCTCATGCGGCCATCGACCAGCAGCGCCGCCAGCAAATGCTGCAAACAGATCTCCGGCATCTCGCGGTTGTCGACGATGGTGTAGGACTCGTGCGGAATGCGCACCTCGATGGCCTTCACCTGCTCGGGCTTAAGGCCGTGGGTACGCACCAGCAGGTCGAGCGCATCCAGCGGCGCCTGGATCGGCGAGCCGACAGTCCAGCGCTTGATGCTGGTGTCGAGGATTTCGTAGCGCGTGCCGAGTTCGCGGCCCAGCGCACCCCGGTCGGGCGCGGCGCCATAGGCGTCGTAGAAACAGCGCTCGCCGGAGAACACGTCGTCCACCCCGGTGAAGCCGGCGTGCACCATGACGGCGGCGGTCATGCCGTTGCGCGCGGCCATGCCGCCGAAGTCGAAGGCTTTTTCGACGTGGTCGCGGTCGCGCATCCAGCAGGAGACGCCGGAGGCCTGCTGGGCGGCATA
The DNA here is from genome assembly GCA_036271855.1 of Burkholderiales bacterium. Taxonomy (GTDB): domain Bacteria; phylum Pseudomonadota; class Gammaproteobacteria; order Burkholderiales; family JAEUOS01; genus JAQGMJ01. Next base: position 8,361 of record DATAZV010000123.1, on the reverse strand, counting down.
GGACATCAGGTAACGCGCTTGCACGGCATCGACGCCGGCGAGCGCGCCAGCAGCGGCGGCGGCGCCGAAGTTGGGGCCGAAGGTATGCGTTGAATGGCCGGCAGCGCGAAAGGGGTAGGGGTCGAGCGAGAGCGTCAGGCGGCAGCAGACGTCGTAGCCCAGCGTGAGCGCGCGCAGCATGGCCATGCCGCTGGCGCCGTAGAGTTCGGTGGCGGCGAGCACGGCGGGGACGATGCCGCAGCCGGGGTGGGTGAGCGAGGCGGCGTGCGAATCGTCGGTTTCATCCGCGTGGCCGAACATGCCGTTGGCCAGCGCAGCGTTGATGGCAGTGCTCTTGAGCCGTGTGCCGGCGATGGTGGCCTGCGGCGCGCAGGAGCCTTGTGCTTCGAGGAAGGCGATGGCTTTTTGGCCGGCCAGCAATTGCGAGCCTGAGACGATGGCGGCGAGCGTATCGAGCAGCTGAAACTTGGCTTTTTCGAGCACGGCCTCGGGCAGCGGCAGTGCAAGCGCCGTCGCGATGTAAGCGGAGAGCGACGGCATCGGAGTATCGATATTCGGCGCGATGGTGCTGGGGGTATTGCTCATCGATGCTCCTAATCCGCCTTGACCTTGGCGCGGCGGATCACCTCGGCCCAGCGCTTGGCGTCGGCATTGAGCAGGTCTTCGGCTTCTTTGGCGCCGCCGCTGGACGGCTCCATGTCGTAGCCGGCGAGTTGCTGGCGCATGGCGTCGGAAGCGACCGCCTTTTGCGCGGCGGCCTGTAGTTTGCGCAGGGCTTCGGGCGGCGTTTTTGCCGGCGCGAAAAAGCCATACCAGCCGGAGACAGCGTAGTCGCGCACGCCGGCTTCGGCCAGCGTGGGCACATTGGGCAGCGCCTGCGCACGGACGGCGGTGGAGACAGCAATCGGGCGTATGCGTTTGGCTTCGATCATCGGCTTCAACTCGGAGACGGAGCCGAACATCATTTCCACTTCGCCGCCGATCAGCGCGGTCATCGCCGGGCCGGCGCCCTTGTAGGGCACGTGCACGAGGTCGATGCCGGCCTCGTTCTTGAACAGTTCGGCGGCAAGGTGAATGGCGGAACCGGAGCCGGCGGAGGCATAGTTGTACTTTCCGGGGCTGGCCTTGGCGAGAGTGATGAACTCGCCGATGGTCCTGGCCGGGAAGTCGCTTTTCACCGCGACCACGTAGGCGGAGCGGCCGATCAGCCCGACGGCGGCGAACTGGCCGGTGTTGATGCCGGACTTGGGATAAAGCGCGGGCGCGGAGGCCAGCGCGATATTGCCCAGCAGCAGCGTGTAGCCGTCCGCCGGGGCGTTGGCGGCGGTGAGGATGCCGACGGTGCCACCGGAGCCGGGCCGGTTGTCGATAACCACCGCCTGGCCCAGCGCGTTGCCGAACTCTCCGGCTGCCAGGCGGGCGATGCCGTCGACCGCGCCGCCGGTGGCGAAGGGCACGATCAGGCGCAGCGGGTGATCGGGAAATTCGGCGCAAGCCAGGCCGGGCGCCAGGGCCGCCCATGCGAGCGCGGCGATTTTCGGCCATGCCAGGCGGCGTGCGGCAGCAAACATGTTCAAGGCTGGTCTCCTCCATCGTTGTCGCCGGACTTTACGCCGGCGGCCGCTGCCCTGCCATTACTACACGGGATTAGCTTTTGATGATGCGCGCCACAGCCAAAAGGTGCACAGTGGCGGTTTGATCATCGCTACTGACTTCGAAGGAAATCCATGAGCACCAATACAGGCGTCGAGGGACGCGAAGAACAGGCCAGGTACTACACCGTGTCCTCGCGCAAATGGCTGGCCGAGGGCAGCGACGTGCATGTCAAGGAATTCACCCTCGCCGAGGGCGAAGAGGTGCCCTGGCATAGCCACACCCAGGTGTTCGACATCTTCTATTGCATCGAGGGCCGGCTGACGATCGAGCGCGTGGACGTGTTCAGCGGCGCGCGGCACGATACGCTGGAACTGGCGGTCGGCGATTCGGCCAAGGTCGAAGTCGGTACCGCGCACCGCCCCTTCAACCCGGGGCCGGGCCGTTGCCGTTTTGTCCTGATCCAGGGAGTGGGCAGTTATGATTTCCTGCCGTTCAAGGCGGCCTGAGCGTTTCATCATGAATCCAGAGGGCACCAAAGCGGGCCGCGCCATTGCCGCGCAGCCCGCACAAGACAATAAAGGAGAGCAGCAGCATGAGAATTCTGTTTCTGGGCGCCGGCGGCATCGGCGGGCTGGTGGGCGGCAGGCTGGCGCAACATGGCGCCGACGTGACCTTCCTGGTGCGGGAAAAACGCCAGGCGCAATTGGAGGCCGATGGCTTGCGCATCGAAAGCCCGCAGGGCGATGCGCAGGTGAAGGTGAAGACGCTGCTGAAATCGCAAGTCGGCGCGGACTACGACCTGGTAGTGCTCACCGCCAAGGCCTATGACCTGGACGACGCCATCGACACCCTGCGCCCGGCCCTGGCGGGCGAAGCGGCGATCCTGCCGCTGCTCAACGGCATTGCGCACATCGAGTTGCTGAACCGGGAATTCGGCGCCGCCCGCGTGCTCGGCGGCACCGCGCGCATGCAGGTGACCCTGACGCCGGAAGGCGTGGTACGGCAGCTCAACGACTGGCAGACCGTCACTTTCGGTGAGCAGGACGGCAGCGAGTCGGCGCGCCTGCAAACCTTCAAGGCGCTGCTGACGCAAACCGGCATCGAGGCCAAGCTTTCGACCAACATCATGCGCGAACTCTGGCTCAAGCTGGTGCACCTGGCCACCGTCGCCAGCGCCACTTGCGCAATGCGCGCCAACCTCGGCGAGATCGCTCGTACGCCCGAGGGCACCGCCATGCTGCTGCGGCTACTCGAGACCAACGCGGAAATCGCCGCCCAGGCCGGCCACCGGCCCGATGAGAAATTCCTCCAGACCTACCGCGACCTGTTTGCCACGCGGGACGCCAAATACGAAGCCTCGATGCTGCGCGACCTGGAAAAGGGCGGGCGCATCGAGTCCGAGCAGGTGATCGGCTACATGCTGCAGCGCTGCCGCGCCGCCGGCCTGCCCGATGCGATGCTTCTAATGGCTTATACGCACGTCAAGGCTTATGAACAACGCAGGGACGCCGGCCGCCTGCCGGCCCACCCTGCCGGCAAATAAAAACGATATCAGTGGATGGGGACCTAACCGCGATCAAGGAAAGACCATGCATCTACCCTGTATCTCCATGCCGATCGCCAGCCGCGGCCGGCTGCTGTCGGGCTTCTCCGCGCTTGCGCTGGGCGCCCTGCTCGCGTCGATTGCCGGGCCGGCTCGCGCACAGGCCTATCCCACGCAACCGATCCGCTTCATCGTGCCCTATACCGCCGGCGGCGGCGTCGACGCCATCGCGCGGACCATCGGCCAGCGCCTGTCGCTGCGCCTCGGGCAGCCGGTGGTGATCGACAACCACGGTGGCGCGGCGGGCAACATCGGCACCGAACTGGCCGCGCGCGCCGAACCCAACGGCTACACCATCATGATGGGCGCGGCCGCGCTGGCGATCAACGTCACGCTGTATCCCAAGCTGAGCTTCGATCCGGTGAAGGATTTCGTGCCGATCAGCCTGCTGGCGCGCACGCCGAACATACTCGCGGTCTACCCGCAGGTGCAGGCGAAGTCGGTGAAGGAGCTGATCGCGCTGGCCAAAGCCAAGCCGGGCGCGCTCAATTACGCCTCGGCCGGCAGCGGCACCACGCCGCATTTGGCCGGCGTGTTGTTTTGCCAGATGGCCGGAGTGCAGATGGTGCACGTGCCGTACAAGGGCTCGGGCCCCGCGGTGACCGGACTTCTGGCGGGCGAGGTAGACCTGATGCTCTCCCCTGCCCTGACGGTGTTGCCCTACATCAAGGCGAACCGCCTGCGCGCGCTGGCGACCACCGGCGCCAAACGCTCGGCGGCTTTTCCCGAACTGCCGACGGTGGCCGAGGCCGGCCTGCCCGGCTTCGAGGCTTCGCAGTGGTATGCGGTGCTGGCGCCGGCGCGCACGCCCAAGCCCATCATCGATCGCCTGAATGCCGAACTGGTCAAGGTGGTGCAATCGCCCGAAGTGCTGACGCAGTTGCAGAACGAAGGTTCGGAAGCCGTGGGCAGCACGCCGGAGGAACTGGGCCAGTACATGAAATCGGAAGTCAGCAAATGGGCGTCGGCCATTCCCAAAGACGCCAAGGTCAATTAAATCCGCGACAGGTTATCCCCATGAGCATCGACGTCAATTTTGAACGCATCAAGCAAAGCATCATCAAGGCCGCCGAAGGCGTGCGCGATGGCCGCAAGGAGCCGATCCGCAAGCCGCGCGTCAAACTTTCCATCGTCAAGGACCTGCAGGGCGAAGTGAGCGCCGGCAAGTTTGTCTATCGCACCGACGCCGCGCTGGACGCGGGCGGCTTCGCCGAGCATCCACGCCCGATGGACCTGCTGCTGGGTGGCCTGGCCAGCTGCCAGCAGATGTGGTGCTTGCGCTGGGCGGCACTGGAAGGCATCGCGCTGACGGCCCTGGCGATCGAGACCGAGTCGGTGTTTTCCTGGCGCGGCGAGTACCTGGGCGAGGTCGACTCCGGCATGCAGGAGCTGCATGTGTTCATCACCGTCGCCGGCGAGGGGATGACGGCGCAAAGGATCTGCGAGATGGCCGACACGGTAGCGCTGCGCTGCCCGGTCTATGCCACCTTGCGCCATGCGACGGTGGTCAAGGAAGTGCTCAAGGTGGGCGACGCGCTGACCGTGGAGCGGGAGTGGCAACCCGGCCAGGACACCGCCCGCGTCATCAGTGGCATCTGAGGGAAACTCCATGGCAGTCTCCGCAAACGCCGGCGCCGAGGGTCCCGCGCGCTTGCGGGTATTTTGCGCCGGCGCGGCCCGCTCCGCTTTGGGCCAGCTACCACAGGCATTCGAACAGCGCTCAGGCGTTGCCGTCGATTTCACGCTTGGCCCGGTCGGCGGTCTGGTGGAAAAACTTCGCGCCGGCGAGAAAGCTGATGTGGTGGTGCTCGGCCTGTTGCCGCTGGAAAAGCTGGCGGCCGAAGGCATGCTGGTAGCGGGTACGATCGGCTCCATCGGCAGCGTCGGCTTTGCGATTGCGCAGCGGCGCGGTGAAACACCGCTTGATGTTTCGACTACCGACTTACTGCGCAGCGCCCTCCTGACTGCAAAATCATTTGCCTATGGCGACCCGCGAACCGGCGACTCCAGTGGCGTACACCTGGCGGGCGTGCTGCAACGGCTGGGAATCGCGCAGGCGATGCAGGACAAGGCCGTGCTCGAACCCCTGGGATTGGCAGTGGCACAGGCGGTCGCCGAAGGGCGCGCGGAAATCGGCGCCTTGCAGACCAGCATCATCCTGGCGCGCGATGACTTGCAACTTGCAGGCAACCTGCCGGCGGAGTTCCAGCACACCACGACTTACGCCATGGCGATGGTCCGGGGGGCGCACGCGGCGTCGACGGAATTTCTTGCCTGCCTGCAAAGCCCCGAAGCACGGGCGCAGTTCCGGACGGCCGGCTTCGCGCCGGTCTGAGCCGCTGCGCCGCGCAGCTACCCGCGCGCGGCTATAGCCCGCGCAACTGCTGGCGCGCGGTGTCGGCGCCCCGGCCGGTGGGCGCGAGTTCCAGGTATTTTTCGTAGGCGCGCCGGGCTTCCGTTTTCTTGTCCAGCTTGACGTAGACGTCGCCGAGGTTGAGATAGGCCACTGCGCGTTTCGGGTCGAGGACGATGGTCTTTTCGAACCATTGCGCGGCTTGGGGGTAGTGTTCCAGCCGGTAGTGCGCGTAGCCGAGGTTGTTGACGGCGAGCGCGAAGTTGGGGTCGGCCTTTACGGCGGCTTCGAACTCGGCTTGCGCTTCGGCATATTGCTTTTCGCGGAATAGCGCAGTGCCACGGTCGTTGTGGGCGGAAGCGGTCATCGGGCCGGCGGCGGGCAGCGGCGGGGCTGACGGGGCGGGCGGCGCGACGTTGCCTGCCTGCAGGCTCGCCAGTTCGGCGCGCAGCTTGGCGTTGCGCTCGGCCTTGGCGGCGATGTCGCCCTTGAGTTTGGCGATCTGGTCGGCGAGTTTGGCGGCTTCGTCGTCGAGCTGGGCCGACTCGCCGTTCAGGTATTCGCTGGCATGGCCGGTTTCGAAGATCATGTCGCCGCCTTCGCTGCCGACCAGGTTGCCGAAGGCCGGGGTCTGGCGCGACAAGGTGGAGACGATGGGCGAGACATGGGCCGCGAGTTCGGAGGCGGTGATGATGCCGTCGCCGTTGAGGTCGGCCTTGCCTTCCAGGCCCTGCAGCAGGGTCCAGGTGAAAATCGAATGGCCGTTGGGGCCGTTGTCGGCCACTTGCTCATCCGCCCCGCCGGCGGTGAACATTTGCCTTGCGCCGCGCTTGGCCAACTCACGTGCATAGACGTTGCCGTCGGCACGGCCGCCACCACGGGTGAGCGCCAGGCCGGAGTAGCAGGAGTCCATGACGAACAGCAGGTGCTTGGCGGGAATCGCCTCGGCGATGTCCTGCAGTTGGGTCATGGAGATGGCTTGCGTGAAGTTGTCGGCAGCGGCATCGACCGGGATGATGTAGCCGAGGTCGCGGCCCGAAGGCAGGCGGCGGGTGGCGCCGTGGCCGGCGAAGAACACGAAAACCCTATCTTCACGCTTGACCTTGCGCGCGTCGGCGAGCGTGGTACCGAGCGTGGCCATGATGTTTTCGCGCGTGGCCTGCTTGTTGGTCAGCAGCGTGACGTTGGCCTCCTTGAAGCCGTATTTTTGCACCAGTACGTCCTTGATGGAGCCGGCGTCGTGGGTGGCATAGCGCAGCTTGGGCCAGGCGTTGTAGTCGTCTATGCCGATGATGACGGCGTAGCTTTCGCGGTACAGCGGCTCGCTGGCGGGTGCGGGGACGGCGGCGTTGTCGACGACAAGTTCTGTTCCATTCCAGGAGGCGAACTTGTAGCCCTTGGCGATCAGGGTATCCAGCACCTGCGGCAGGGCTTCAACCGAGCGGGCGTGGATGTCGTGAAACAGGATGATGCCCCTACCCTCCTTTTCCACTTGCGCGATGACGCGCTTGGCCACCGAGTCGGAAACCGGGTCTTCCCAGTCGAGCGAATCGATATTCCACATCACCGAGCGCAGCTTGCGGTCGGCCAGTTCGGTCAGCACCAGGGGATTGCGCGCGCCGTAGGGAGCGCGGAACATCGCCGTGCGGCCGGGGCCTTCGGGCACGGCGGCGGCAAGGAGCTGCTGGGTGCTGTCGATTTCTTCAGTCAAGCGCTTGTCGTCGAGCTTGGGCAGGAAGGCGTGCGAGTAGCTGTGGTTGGCAATCGCATGGCCGGCGGCGATGATGCGTTTTTCTACCGCGGCGTTTTGCGCGATCAGCTTCACCTGCCCGTCCTTGGCGGTGCCGAGATTTTTGCCGACCTGGAAAAATAGCGCCTTGATCTTGTAGCGCGCGAGAATGGCGAGCAACTGGTCGGTATAGCGCGGGTGCGGGCCGTCATCGAAAGTGAGCAGCAGGGTCTTGGGCGGCAGGTTGCGGCCGTTGAGTTCGTTGGAGCGGGCCTGGGTTTCCTTCTCCGGCGTCTTGGATGCGCCGCGGGTGTCGTTGGGCAGGTCTTCCTGCAGGCCCTTGAGGATGGCATCGGCCGAATATTTGTCGCGTACCGAGTCGACATAGGCGTCCCAGTTGCCGCGTTTGGCAGCCAGGCCGCGCGCCGGCTCTTCGGCCATCGCCGTGGTGAGTTCGCGGGCGTAGCGCGCCTGGATGCGCGGGAACTCGGCCTGCAGGCGTGACAGGCGCGGCGGGATTTGCGCGGGGTTGAGCATCGCGGCCCAGTCTTCCAGGGTCTCGCGCAGGGTGAGGCGATCGAGGTCGTAGAGCTCGCCGCGTTCGAGATAATCGAAAAAGCCGTTTAGCGCAGCGGTATCACCGCGGCGAGTGGCGTCGGCCAGCGCCTGCGACAGCGCGGCGCTCTTGTCCTGCAGGCTGTGGAACAGGAACTGTCCGGCGACAGTGCGGGCCTGTTCGTCTCCGCCGCTGGCTTCATGCAGGGCGAGGATGCGGCGCTGGGTTTCGACCATGTCGCGCGCGCCGCTGACCAGGGCTTGCGCCGAAGCGGACCCGCCGGCAATCAGCAGCAGGACCAGGCAACAGGCTTTCAGATACCGCATGAATTCTCCGGCTTGGGGCGCGCGGCGAAGTTTACTGCAGCGGACCGAAGGCTGGCGGCGGCACACGGCGCCGGCTCGCGGCTTCATAGGCGGAGGCGACCTTGAGGATGACATCTTCCCTGCCCGGCTCGGCGCGGAACACCAGTGAGAACGGCAGGCCGGGCGCGGGAATGGCGGTGGCGACATCCGAATGCGCAT
>DATAZV010000122.1:0-12744 GCA_036271855.1 Burkholderiales bacterium | reverse complement strand
CGCTTTCGGGCATTGCGTTGCAGCTAAAGCTGACCTTGTTGGGGAAGGATCAATGTTGAACAATATGGTTGCCTGCGCCTAGAGGGCCATGTTGATTGTGCAGATAAGACAGGTTTCCGCCATTTCGCGCCGCGGGTATGCTGCTGCCTGATCCGCAGGAACCCGGGATACGGAGGAAATAAGCAATGTCGCTGCAAATCTGGCTCGCCTTTGTGCTCGCCTCGGCCGTGCTGCTGGTGATTCCGGGGCCTACCGTGCTGGCATTGATCGGCTATGCCGTCGGCGGCACGCCCCTGCGCGCGCGCCAGCGCACCGCCATGGTGGCGGGCGTCGCCCTGGGCGACGCCGCCGCGCTCACCGCCTCGCTCGCGGGCCTGGGCGGGCTGCTGATGGCGTCCGCCTTCTGGTTCACGGTGGTGAAATGGGCGGGCGGCATCTACCTGCTCTACCTGGCCGTGCGCATGCTGGCCGCCGGAATGTCGATATCGACCTTGCAGCCTGATGCCGCGCTTGCTTCGGCGCGCGGCCTGTTCGGCCGGACCTTTCTTGTCACCGCACTTAATCCCAAGCCGATCGTCTTTTTCGTCGCCTTCCTGCCGCAATTCGTGCAGCCGGGCGGCGACGTGGCGCGGCAGCTATGGATACTCGGCGCGACCTTCATTGCGCTGTCCACGCTCAATGCGACGCTCTATGCCTGCTTCGCCGGGACGGCGCGCCGCCTGTTGGCCGCGCCGCGCGCCCGGCGCGGCTTCAATCTGGCCGGGGGCACGATGCTCGGCGGCGCCGGCGTCTGGGCCTTGTTGGCCCGGCGGCCGGGTTGAAGCAGTTCAGGTCAGGTTCAGGCCAGCTGCTTGAGCAGCAGTTCCATCGCCGCTGCCGCGAAGGCACGCATGTTCTCCGCGCGGTCGGTGGCACCGGTTTCGATGGTCGCCGCTGCTTCCGTCGCGCCCACGCAGGCGACGCAGGCGTGGCCCGCGGCGTCACCGTAACGGTTGCCGGTGGGGCCGGCGGCGCCGGTCTCGGCGATGCCCCAGCTTGCGCCCAGGCGCTCGCGAATCTGTCGTGCCAGCAGCAGGGCGTAGGCTTCGGTGGAGGGGCGCATGCCGGTGAGCGCGTCTTCCGAAATGCCGAGCAGGGCGGTGCGCGACTTGTAGGTGTAGACCACGGTGCCGCCGATGAAATAGGCGGAAGCGCCGGGCATCGCCAGGAGCGATGCGGCGATCAGGCCACCGGCGGCGGACTCGGCCACCGCGATGGTTTCGCCGCGTGCCTTCAGGCGCGCGCCGAGTTGTTCAGCCAGGGGCAGCAGGTCTTGCATGGGGGTCCTTTCGCGTGTGGCTTCGGCGCGCAGCGGCGGCAAACGGCAGGCACCGGTCGCGGATGCGCGGTTGGACGATGTTTGCGCCGCACAGTTCCGCTTGTTTGCATACGCGCGGCCCGCGGCATGGTAGCACCCGCCCATGGCCGGACCATGTGGGGCGCCTAGGCGCGGAACTCCGGCATTACTTCCCGCGCGAAGCGCCGCAGCGACTCGATCGAGCCGCCGACGTCCATCAGCAGCACGTACTCGATGCCCTGCGCCTGGATCACCTTCAGGCGTTCGATGATCTCGTCCGGGGTGCCGATCAGCGTGGTCGCCTCGGTCTGGGCGCGGAACTCCGCCGGCGAGGCCGGCACGGCGAGAGTGCTGGCCGCCGCGTTCGGGTTGACGGTGAGCTTGCGCACGTTGTCGAGAAACTGCGCGCGCAGTTCATGCTGCAAGTCGCGCTCGCTCGCGTTCATCGCCATGTGCAGGCCGCGCGTCAGGCCTACCTGCATCGGGTCGAAGGGCCTGCCCATCGCCTGCACCGTGTCGCGGTAGGCGGCCAGGCGCTGGCCGCAGACTTCGGGGGTGGAAAGCTGGTCCAGCAGCACGTTGAAGCCGGCGCGGGCGACGGTGCGGATCACTTCCAGGTTGCCGGCGCCGACCCACAGCGGCGGGTGCGGGCGCTGCACCGGGGCCGGCTCGAACACCACGTTTTCATAGTTCCAGCGCTTGCCGTGGTGGGAGAAGCGGCCGTCGCTGGCCCAGGCCTTGCGCATCACTTCCAGGCACTCGGCGTAGCGCTCCTCGGCCTCTTCCATCGGGACGCAAAAGCCGGAGAATTCGGAATAGCGGTAGCCGCGTCCGACGCCGAAATCCAGGCGGCCGTTGGACAGCAGGTCGACCGTGGCGGCCTGCTCGGCCAAGAGCGCCGGGTTGTGCCAGGGCAGTACGGTGACGGCGGTGCCCAGGCGCAGCGTGGTGGTGCGCGCGGCGAGATAGGCGAGGAAGGTGAGCGAGGCCGAGACCTGGTTGAAGCCGGTGAAATGGTGCTCGACCATGAACACGCTGTGAAAGCCGAGTTGCTCCGCTTCGCAGATATAGTCGACGTACTTGCGATAGTCCTGGCTGTCGCTTACCGCCTCATTGCCGCGCGACGTGGCGCCGCCGAAGAGTCCGAATTTCATTGTTGTCCCCACCGTTGAACGGTTGTGTGCGGCGCTTGCGGTGCGAACCGGCGGCCGGATCAGTTGCGGCGATTGTAGGCATGCCTGCCGCCGCCGCGCTGGTCTCCGGCGCTTATCAAGAGGATTGAAACCGCCCTGCTTATGCGATGCATCGCCGGAGCATTACCGGCGAACGCCTGCGCGCGAGGACCGCGGCCTTTGTCCGGACAGCGCAGCGCGCTCAATGGCGCGCTTGATTGCGCCATCAATACCGGGGCTTATTGATAGAGGAACTGTTTGACTGCTGTCTCGTTCCACGCCACGCCGCTGCCCGGCTCATCGCGCACCACCGCGTGGCCGGCCTTGATCTCCAGCGGCGTCGCCAGGATAGGGCTGGCCCAGTCCACATATTCCAGCCAGTGCGCCGTCGGCGTCACGCACATCAGGTGGCTGCTGATTTCGGGGAACAGGTGGGTGGACATCGGCATGGCAGCGGCGTCGGCCAGGGCGGCGGCGCGCATCCAGCCGGAAACGCCGCCGATGCGCTCGGCGTCCGGCATGGCGTAGTCGCAGGCCTTCGCGGCGAGCGCGCGGGCCATGTCGCGTGAACCTAAGAAGTTCTCGCCGATCTGCACCGGCGTTTTCAGCGCGGCGGCCACCGCCGCGTTGCCGGCGTGATCTTCGGCGCGCACCGGCTCTTCGATCCAGAACAGGTCCAGTTCGTCCAGCACATGGCCGCGGCGGATCGCCTCCGCGGGGGTGAGCGACTGGTTGTAGTCGGTCATCACCGGCGTGCCGGCGGGCACGCTTTCCTTGACCGCCAGCACCGCCGCCACATCCTCTTCCAGCGTGGCGTAGCCCAGGCGCAGCTTGAGGGCGTGAAAGCGGCCGTGGTCCAGCAGCTCGACGGCCTCGCGCGCCACATTTTCCGGGCCGAGCAGGCTCAGGCCGCAGCTGTTATAGGCGGGAATCGGGCGCGGCGCGCCACCCAGCAGGCGCGCCAGCGGCAGGCCGGCGATTTTTGCCTGCGCGTCCCATATCGCCATGTCGATGCCGGAAATCACCAGGCCCACCAGGCCTTGCGCGGCACCCAGGAGGGTCATGCGGCGATTCAGCAGCAACTCGATATCGTGCGGCACCAGCGGCAGCTTGGCGACCAGCGAGTTGAAGTCGGTCAGCAGCGCGACCAGCGATTTCAGCGCCAGCGGGGTCGGGCTGAACAGGTAGCTGTGGCCGGTGACGCCGGCGCTGGTGGCCAGGTCGATCAGCACCAGCGGCGCCTGGGTGAAGGTGCCGCCGGCGGTTTGCAGCGGGCGATTCATCGGCACCAGCACGGCGCGGGCGCGCAATTCGGTGATGTGGACGGGCGTGGATTGCGTTGCGGCCATGGCGGCTCCTGGTAGGGTGAGGCATGGTGCCGAAAAAGCCGGCCCCGCGCAAATCGGCATGTGCTGCGGCGCAAGGTGGATGGCGTGGTTCTGGCACAATCTGCGCCCCAGGTTATCGCGGTGAAATTGCTTCGCCGCCGCTACGCGCCCGCGCATTTCCGGATTCATGAAACTTCTCGCCCTCTGCGGCAGCCTGCGCGCTGCCTCGATCAACGCCGCCCTCCTGCGCACCGCCGCAACATTGTCGCCGCTGGGCCTGGAAATCGAAATCTCCCGTCATCCCGGCGCGCTGCCGCTGTTCAATCCCGACCTTGAGGGCGAGCCGCCTGCGGTGGTGGTCGCGTTTCGCGCCCAGGTGCTGGCCGCCGACGCGCTGCTGATCGCCAGCCCGGAATACGCGCACGGCATCACCGGCGTGATGAAAAACGCGCTCGACTGGCTGGTCAGCATCGAAAACTTCGCCGGCAAGCCGGTGGCGGTGTGGAACGCCTCGCCGCGCTCCGTCTTCAGCGACGCGTCCCTGCGCGAAATCCTCAGGACCATGGCGGCGGAAATCATCGAGGAGGCGTCGATCGCCCTGCCACTGGTCGGCGCGGGTCTTGACGAGGAGGGCATGCTGCGTACGCCGGCCGTCGTCGCCGCCATCGCTGCGGCACTGGCCCGGATCAAGGCCGCGCAGGCAGCGCCCGCGGTGGGCGCCGCGAACTAAACGAAATCCGCGCTGCGCCGGGTGCGCTGATGCTGCGTCGCCAGCCAGCGCTGGCGGCGCTCACAATCCGCGTGGTCGGTGGCAGCGGCGAGAAAGGTCTCCTCTTCGGAAAGTGCGGGCTGGCCAAAATGCAGCAGCAGCCAGGCGCACAGGGCATGGGTGCGGCGCGCCAGCCAGCCATAAGCCAGCGGCGGGCAGGGACGGGGGTAGGCGCAGGGAACAGGAATTCTCATGGCTGATACAGGGTGAGGCCGGTGGCGGCCTTGCCCTGCCGGGATTTATGAGCGTTGAGCATAGGGCGTGACCCCCTCGCGCGGTAGCTCGATTTTCTTGCCTTCATGTAAGATTATCTAATGGCTGCTTCCTCTCACCGCTCCCGCGCCGCCCGCCTGCCGCCGCTCAAGGCCCTGCGTGCCTTCGAGGCGGCGGTGCGCACCGGCAGCCTGACGGCGGCGGCGGCCGAGCTTTCGATCACCCATAGCGCGGTGAGCCAGCAGATCAAGACCCTGGAGACCCATTTCGGCCAGGCCCTGCTGCTGCGCGGCGCACGCGGGGTCGAGCCGACCGCGCCGGCGCGCGCCTTCTACGAGGAAACGCGCGCCGGCCTGGACCGCATCGCGCTGGCGGCGGACCAGTTTTCGCAGGCCGGCGCGGCGCGCATCCTGCGCGTCAACACGACGCCGTCGCTGGCGGTGAACTGGCTGATCCCGCGCCTGTCTTCGTTCCAGATCGCCAACCCGCGCGTCGAGTTGCGGGTGGCGACGTCCGTCACCAGCCTGTCCAAGCTGAAAGACCCGTTCGACGTCGTCATGCGCCGCGCGCCGATGAGCAAAAGCGGCTTTGCCTGCGTGCGTTTTTTGCCCGACGTGCTGGGCGCGGTGGCTTCGCCCGAATACCTGCGGCGCCATCCGGTGAAGCAGCCGGCCGATTGCCTGAAGCACACCATGCTGCACCTGGGCAGCCGGCCCAACGCCTGGCCGCGCTGGCTGGAAGCGGCTGGGGTGCGCACGCCGCGCAAGGCCGACGGCCCCAGCTTCGAGCACTTCTTTCTCAGCGTGCAGGCGGCCGGCGCCAACCTGGGCATCGCCATCGGCTCTCTCGCCCTGATCGGCGAGGAACTGGCCAGCGGGCGCCTGGTGCAGCTGTTCCCCGCGGTGACGGTGGAAGAGGCGGGTTTTCACATGCTGTATCGCACGCCGCAGCCGCGCGACGCCGCGCTCGACCTGTTCACCGCCTGGGTGAAGGAGCGCGGGCAGGAGGCTGACCATCGCGGCTTCGGCGATGCGATGGTCGGACCGATGACGGTCTAGCCCTTGCCCTGGGCCGCGCGGCGACTCGGCCGGCCCGGCGGTAGGAATACGCCGACAGTCATGGCACCGGATAGTTGATCTAATCGCGACCATGGACCTGCGTACCCTGTTCGCCCTGTGCCGCAAGGCGGTTGAGGCCTGGATTGCCGACTACGCGCCCAGCATGGGTGCGGCGATCGCCTATTACACGGTGTTCTCGATCGCGCCGCTGCTGCTGATCGTCATCGCAGCGGGCGGGGCGGTGTTCGGGCGCGAGGCGGTGCAGGGGCAGATCATTTATGAAATGACCGGGCTGGTGGGCAACAGCGGTGCCGCCGCCATCCAGGGCCTGCTCGAAAGCGCCAGCAACCCGGCGCACGGCCTGGTGGCGACCTTGCTCAGCGTGGCGGTATTGATCGTCGGCGCCACCTCGGTATTTTCCGAACTGCAAAGCGCGCTCGACCGGATTTGGCGCGTGCCGGTGCCGCCGCGGGAGAACAGCGTGTGGAAGCTGTTGCGCGGGCGCCTGCTTTCCTTTGGGCTGATCCTCGGGCTGGGCTTTTTGCTGTTGGTGTCGCTGGTGGTGTCCGCCGGCCTGGCAGCGCTGGGCAAGTGGTCCAACGGGCTGATTCCCGGCTGGGAGGGATTGTTGCAGGTGGTCAATACCGCGATCGGCTTTTGCATGACCGCGGTGCTGTTCGCGATGATCTTCAAGATCATGCCGCGCGCGCAGATCGCCTGGGCCGACGTCTGGGTCGGCGCCGGTGTCACCGCGGCGCTGTTCGAAGTCGGCAAGGTGCTGATCGGGCTGTACATCGGCAAGAGCAGCCTCACCTCCGGGCTGGCGGCGGCGGGCTCGCTGCTGGTGCTGTTGATCTGGGTCTATTACTCGGCGCAGATTTTTTTGCTCGGTGCCGAGTTCACCTGGGTGTTCACCCACTATCGCGGCTCGCGGCGCAATCAATTGCGCTCGCCGGTACAGGTGAAGGAAAACAATCCGATTCCGGTGCAGGCACACTGACCCGGGCGGCCTGCGGCGCGCGCCGCGGATTGCTAAAGCCGGCAGCGCCGAATATCATGCCGCACATTCCGGCGGCCATGGGGCTGCCACGGCATCCAGACAGGAATCATCCATGAGCGAGCAGCAAGGCAATCCGGCCGGCGTGGTGCGCCGTGTCGTGACGGGGCATGACACCAAGGGCCGCGCGGTCGTTCTTTCCGACGGCCCGGCGCCGCTGGTCCACACCAACAGCCTGCGTCCCGGCTATGCCTCGACCGACCTGTGGCGCACCGACGCCATGCCGGCGCCGGTCACGGCGGCCGCGCCCGAGCCCACCCTGGGACCGCGGCGCCAGTTGCCGAACCGGCGCGGCACGGTGTTGCGCATCAACACCCTGGCGCCGGAGCCGGAATCGGTGCGCAACCTCGACCCGGCGATGGCGCAGCAGGTGTTCGCCGAAGGCGGCAATGCCGGCGCCTCCACCTTCGCCGCCAACGGCCGCCACCCGATGATGCACCGTACCGAAACGATCGATTACGCCATCGTCCTTTCCGGCCAGGTGACCATGCTGCTGGACGATTCCGAGGTGACCCTGCATGCCGGCGACGTGCTGGTGCAATGCGGCACCAACCACGCCTGGGCCAATCGCGGCACCGAGCCTTGCCAGATCGCCTTCGTGCTGATCGACGGCGAGTTCGAGCCGGCGCTCAAGGCGCAGTTCGCTGGGTGAGGGCCGTCCGTCCATGCTGCGCCGCCTGATCCTCGCCATCGCCGCCGGCCTGTTGCTGGCGGCGGTGAGCAACCATATGCTGTGCGACGCGCCCAATCCGACGCTGGCCAACCCGGCTTATTGCGGGCCGCGCGAGTGGATGACCTGGATCGTGGCTTTTTTGTTCGGCGCCGGGCTGGTGTGGGTCTGGCAGTTGTGGCGCCGGCGCCATGCGCAGGCAGCACCAGCGAGCGCGCCGCCACCCGGCGCGGAAGAGGCGGCCCGCGACCCCGAGCTTCCGCCCGAGGGCTAGGCGCGGCGGCGCTTCAGGGTTCGGCTTCGAGCGCCACCTTCAGGCGCACCAGCTCGGAGAGCGATTTGGCGCCGGTTTTTTCCATCACCCGGGCGCGATGGATTTCCACCGTGCGCGCCGACAGCCCGAGGTCATAGGCGATCACCTTGTTGAGCTTGCCGGCGGTGACCAGCTCGAACACTTCACGCTCGCGCGGGGTCAGGCCGGCGATGCGCTCGGTGGCGGCGGCGCGCTCCGCTTCGCGGGATTGCGCGGCCAGCCCGGCGGCGGTGGCCTGGCTGATCAATTCGAGCAGGTGGCTTTCGTCGAACGGCTTTTCGATGAAGTCGAAGGCGCCCAGCTTCATCGCCGTCACCGCCATCGGCACGTCGCCGTGGCCGGTCATCACGATCACCGGCAGCGCGATGCCGCGGGTGCGCAATTGCTTGAGCAGTTCGATGCCGCTGATCTCGGGCATGCGCACGTCCAGCACCAGGCACGCAGCCTGGTCCCACGGCGCCGCGTCGAGGAATTCGCGCGCGCCGGCAAAGGCGCGGTAGGCCACGCCGGAAGCCTGCAACAGCATGCCGATGGCGGCGCGCACGGCGTCGTCGTCGTCCACCACCAGCACCGGGGCGGCTTGCGCCGGCTTGCTCATGTCGCCGATTCCTCGGTCACGGGGGAAGCCGCGGCGGTGTTTGCGCCGGCGCTCTCCTGCGCCGCCGGCAGGCAGAAGACGAAGCGGGCGCCCGGTGCGTGGGCCGGGTCCAGGGTCAGGGTGCCGCCGGCCGCCTCGGCGATGGTGCGCGACAGGGCCAGGCCGATGCCCATGCCCTGCGGCTTGGTGGTGTAAAAGGCGTCGAAGATTTGCGCGGCGAGGGCGGGCGGCACGCCCGGGCCGTTGTCGCGCACCTCGATCCGCACTTCGGCACCGGCGCCGGTAACCGTCACGGTCACGGTGGGCGTGGCGGGACGCGCACCCTCTTGCGCGCCGGCCAGTGCATCGAGCGCATTGCGCACCAGGTTGATCACCACCTGCTCGGCCTGCAGCACATCGAGCCAGGCGCACAGCGGCGCGGCGCCCGGTTCCA
Source organism: Burkholderiales bacterium (assembly GCA_036271855.1). GTDB lineage: Bacteria > Pseudomonadota > Gammaproteobacteria > Burkholderiales > JAEUOS01 > JAQGMJ01. The sequence goes on along the minus strand of DATAZV010000122.1, from coordinate 3,797 downwards.
GCACAAGATCGGCGCCGCGGTCGCGTGCCTCGACCTGCAAGAGCGCGGCGGCGCTTTGCGCAATTTCATTCAGGTCGGCCAGTTCGCGCAGCGGCGTGCTGTTGCGCAAAAAGCCGCGCAGGCGCTGGGTCACCGCCGCCGCGCGCGAGGCCTGGGCGGCGATGCCGCGCAAGGCTTCGATCGCGCCCACCGGGGTGCGCAGGTCGCCCTGCAGCAGGCGCAATGCCGCCTGCGCGTAACTGGTGATGGCTGTCAGCGGCTGGTTCACCTCGTGGGCGATGGCGCTGGACATCTCGCCCACCGCGCCGACGCGCCCGGCATGCGCCAGCAGGCGCAGGCGGCGCAGGCTTTGCTCCTCGGCATGCTTGCGCTGCAGCTCGGCCGCGGCGCGCGAGGCGAACAGGTGGTACAGCGGGCTTTCGAACACCGCCGCCTGCATCTCCTTATCGTCGAAAAACGCCAGGTGGCCGATCACCCGGCGCCCGGCGGAATCGAGGATCGGCAGGCCGTAATAGCTGACGCGGTCGGTGCCGCGCTTGGGGGCGAAAATCTGGTTCACCCCTTGCGGGTAGAAACAGACTTCGCGGCCCTGGATGGTCTCGTCGCAAGGCTGGCCCGCCAGCGCATATTCGATGTTCGGCGCCAGGCCGTTGCCGCTCCAGCGCGCCAGGGTGCGCACGCGCGTCGCCGGTTCGTCCAGGCATTCGGTGATGAACACGTATTTCAGCTTCAGTGCCACTGCCAGGTGACTCACCAGCGAATTGAAGAACTCGTCCCCCACCAGGCCCGAGGTGGCCTCGACGATCCACCACAGCAAATCCTCGGTGCGCTCGTGCGGCGGCAGCAGGCGCGGCCGCGGGGTCGGGCGCGGGGCGGGTTTGGTTTGCGGATCGGTGGCGGCCATGATGGCTGGAGCGGGGCGCACGGAGGCGAAAGGGACGGTGGTCGAATAGGCGAAGGATACGCCGATGGAAGACACTGGCTATAGGGAAATGTGCCTAGCCGGCGCCGGGCCGGGCGGGGCTCGACCCCTGGTTTGCAAGGGCGGCGGCGGCCACCGGCTAAGCCCTAGCGTCTAGTACCTTTGGTGGATTGTCCGCTCCGGTGCGCGCGCCTAAGATCAAAACTGTTTCATGCCATCGGAATGAATCAGGAGCGTCACCCGCCATGCAAACCCAGGCCACACCGCAAAGCAACGGCGCGCCCGCTGTCCACACCGCGAGCGCGGAGGGTGAAGCGGCCCTGCCGCCTTCGTTTGCCTGTCGCTGCGGTGCATCGGAGACCGCTGCCATCATCCGCCTGCTCGACGAATTGCCCGCCGCGCGCCAGGCGATCGAAGCCTGGGACGGCGTCAGCCGCGACCAGCATCAGCGCGCCCGCCGGAAGTATTCCCGCCTGCTCGCCGACCTGTTCCAGCGCTACCCCGATGCGGTGCTCGCCGGGCTGCACGGCACCCAGGCGCATGCCTGCATCTGGATCGCCCTGTCGATCATCGAGGCGCCCTCCGCCCGCGCTGTCCCGGCGCTGGAGCAGGCGCTGGCAAAGGCGCAGGATGCGCTCGACCGCAAGGCCCTGGCCGAAGCGCTGCGCGTCTGCCGGGAACCCGCCGGCTAATCTCTGCGCGTTACCCGTGGTTCAGGTGCGGCGCGTCCCAATACTCAATAGACGATCGCCCATTTGCCGGCGGGGTCGCGCACGGCGACGAATTGCGGCGGGTACAGCACGGAGAGCACCATCGCCAGGCCCATTTGCGCCTCTTCGCCCTTGACCCGGCGCAGCGCCTTTTCGTCGATCGCGAACAGGCCGCCGCGGGCGCGCACCACCACCTCGGGATTACCGCTGATGACGAAGTCGAGCTTGTCCGCCGGCGGCGCCGTGATGCGCAGGCCGGCCTCGTAGCCTTTTTGCAGCACGCGGGCTTTCTGGATCGCGCCCAGGTCGAGTTGCATTCCGGGCGTCGGCGCGCCTTTCAGCATCAGGTAGGCGGAGGAAAAATCCGGCTTGAAGGTGCCGGCGCGCCCGGCCGCCAGGGCGGCCAGGGCCTGCTTGTCGGCATCGGCCAAAGCGGTAACCGGCGGGTAGTGATGCCAGGGCTGGTCGGCGGCGAAGTCTGCCGTGAATTCGCGCTCGAATACCGCTTTGCCGGTGGCCTTTTTGTTGTCGGCGCCCTCGTCGCTCTGGTTGGTGCTGCTGACGCTGTTGCCGCTTTCCTTCTGGCTGGCCTGGTCGTTCACCGAGGCCCAGCTGAATTGCGTCTGGTAGGGCGCGCCGGCGGCGGGCACGAACTCGATGCGGATCTTGTTCTTGCCCCGGCGCAGCGCGCCGCCCATCGAACTCGAGGGCACCCACACCGCCGGGCCGACTTCGCGATTGTCGAACAGCACCGGCACGTCGCGCGCCTCGATCTCCTGCTCGGCCACCGGCAGGTTGTTGATGAACACCGTGGCCTTGCCGGCCACCGTCTTGACATGGGCGGCCTTGATGTCGCCGGTGAAGGGCGTGAACTTGAACTCGACGTTGATCACCTTGGCGCCAGCCAGGCAGGAGCAGGACAGCAGCAGGACGAAGAGCAGGGTGCGCATGGTGTTCCCCTTTTATTTGAGTGATGTAGTGCGGGTACTGACTCCGCAGCCGCCGGCTTGCCGATGGTTGCCTGCTAAAGCCGCGGCGGATCGCGGTGGCCTTGCATGGATGCTACTTTAGGCGCAAATGCGCAGCCGCGGGGTAATTCCTGGCGCCAAGCGCGGGTGGACAGCCGTTACAATCGGGAGACCGCGCGCGAGTCGCTGGCAAAATCGCGCGGGCAACCACCGCAATCCACAAGATATTCGTCCCATGAGCGCAGGCACCCGAATACCCGGTACCCCCGACCCGATGCACCTCTGGCCCGGCGCCGGTGGAGTGAACATCGCCGGTGATTCCTGGGGGCCCTCCGATGGCCCGCTGGTGCTGCTGCAGCATGGCGGTGGCCAGACCCGCCACGCCTGGAAGGGCGCCGGCGAACAACTGGGCGAGGCCGGGTATCGCGCCGTCGCTTTCGACGCCCGCGGCCACGGCGACTCCGACTGGGCGCCCGACGGCCATTACGGCCAGGACGTGATGGTCGAAGACCTCAAATGCGTGATCGCCGCGCTTGGGCACGGCCGCCCCGTATTGGTCGGCGCCTCGATGGGTGGTGGCACCAGCCTGGTGGCCGTCGGCGAAGGCCATGTCGACGCCAGCGCGCTGGTGCTGGTCGACACCGGCCCGCGCGTCGAACCCGAGGGCGTCGGCAAGATCCGCGACTTCATGGAGCAAAAGCCCGATGGCTTCGATTCCCTGGAGGAGGTGGCCGAGGCCATCGCCAACTACCAGCCGCACCGCGTGCGCCCGCGCAAGCTCGACGGCCTGGCGAAAAACGTGCGCTTGAGTGCGGACGGCAAATACCGCTGGCACTGGGACCCGCGCTTTCGCGGCGGCCGGATGAATTTCGAGGAGCGGCAGACGCGCATGGAAGCCTGCGCGCGCAATCTCAGGCTGCCGACGCTGCTGGTGCGCGGCGGGCTGTCCGACGTGCTGTCCGAAGAAGGCGCCCAGGCCTTTCTCCAGCTATGCCCGCAGGCGGAGTACGTCAACGTCACCGGCGCCGCGCACATGGTGGCGGGGGACCGCAACGATATTTTTGGGACTTCGGTGATCGCGTTTCTGGCGCGCGTTGTGCCGGTGGGTGCGCGCTAGGGCAGCAAGCCCGGCCGGGGTTTACTCCATTGCCGCGTGCGCTGGGTCCGCCTTTTGCGGGCGCACCGCGCGAATCAGCA
>DATAZV010000121.1:0-25250 GCA_036271855.1 Burkholderiales bacterium | reverse complement strand
GATGATGTTTTGAGCGGGCGGCGCGGCCGGAGTTTCCCGGCCGCGCCGCAAGGCCCAATTATCGCGCGAGTTCGCCGGCGCGGCGATGCAAACTCAGAGCAGGGTCCGGCGCATGTCCGACAGCAGCAGCGCCAGGTGGACGGCGAATCGCGCGCCGGCGGCGCCGTCGATCACCCGGTGGTCGTAGGACAGGCACAGCGGCAGCATCAGGCGCGGGGCGAACTGCTTGCCGTCCCACACCGGCTTGATCTGGCCTTTCGCCACGCCGAGGATCGCCACTTCGGGCGCGTTGATGATCGGGGTGAACGAAGTGCCGCCGATGCCGCCCAGGGAGGAAATGGTGAAGCTCGCACCCTGCATGTCGGCGGGTTTCAGCTTGCCCTCGCGCGCCTGCGCGGAGAGATCACCCAGGTCGTGCGCCAGTTCGATCACGCCCTTCTTGTCGGCGCCCTTGATCACCGGCACCACCAGGCCGTTGGGCGTGTCCGCCGCGAAGCCGATGTTGTAGTACTTCTTCAGTACCAGGTTGTCGCCTTCGAGGGAGGAGTTGAAGTCCGGGTACTTTTTCAGCGCGGCAATGCTGGCCTTGATGATGAAGGCCAGCATGGTCAGCTTGACGCCGGACTTGGCGATGGACTCGTTGGTGGATTTGCGGAATTCTTCCAGCTCGGTGACGTCGGCCTCTTCGTTCTGCGTGACGTGGGGGATCATCACCCAGTTGCGGTGCAGGTTGGCGCCGGATATTTTCTTGATCCTGGACAAGGGCACCGACTCGGTTTCGCCGAACTTGCTGAAGTCCACCTTCGGCCAGGGCAGCAGGTTCAGCCCACCGCCGGCCGCCACGGCCGCGCCCGGGGCGGCAGCATCGCCGCCTTGCAGGGCCTGCTTGACGAAGTTCTGCACGTCCTCATGCAGCACGCGGCTTTTCGGGCCACTGCCGGAAACGCGCGACAAATCGACACCGAGTTCGCGCGCGAACTTGCGCACCGAAGGCGAGGCATGCGGCTTGTCACCGGAGGGGGCTTGCGCCAAGGGGTGGGGCGCTGTCGCGGTCGCCGGCGGCGGCGACTCTTCGGTTGCGGCGGCCTGGAAACCTTGCGGCGCTGCGGCCGGCGCCGCAGCCGCGGGTGCTGGCGCAGGCGCCGCAGCCGGCGCGGCCGCCTTGGCGGGCGCGGCAGCAGCGGCGGGCGCGGCGTCGGCCGCACCTTCCTCCATGATCGCGATCAGGCTGCCCGTGTTGACCACGTCGCCGATCTTGATTTTCAGTTCCTTGATCACCCCGCCGGCGGGCGACGGGATTTCCATGGTGGACTTGTCGGACTCCACGGTGATCAGCGAGTCCTCCGCCTTCACCGTGTCGCCTGCCTTGACCAGGATCTCGATCACCGGCACGTCCTTGAAATCGCCGATGTCGGGTACTACTACTTCTCTCACGCCCATGATGGTCTTTGTCTGGAAATTTTAGTAGAGGGTCTATATGTTCTATACGGTCGTGGGATCAGGCTTGTTGACGTCGATCTCGTATTTCTTGATCGCGTCGGCCACGGTCTGGGCAGGCACGGCGCCGTCCTCGGCGAGCGCGCGCAGGGCGGCTATCACCACCCAGTAGCGGTTTACCTCGAAGAAGTGTCGCAACTGGTCACGGGTGTCGGAGCGGCCGAAACCGTCGGTACCCAGCACCTTGTAGTTGCGGCCTTTCGGCATGAACTCGCGGATGCCGTCGGCGAAGGCCTTCATGTAATCGCTGGTGGCGATCACCGGACCGGCGGTCTTTTCCAGGCATTGCTCGACATACGATTTCTTGCGCTCGCCCGTCGGGTTGAGCAGGTTCTGGCGGTCTACGCCCAGGCCTTCGCGGCGCAGCTCGGTAAAGCTCGGGCAGCTCCAGATGTCGGCGGCGACCTTCCAGTCCTTCTCCAGCAGTTCGGCGGCGGCCATCGCTTCCCGCAGGATCACGCCGGAACCCAGCAGTTGCACCCGGTTCTTGGCCTTGGAAGAAGACACCTTAAACGAATACATGCCCTTGATGATGCCTTCCTCGGCGCCCTTGGGCATTTCGGGATGCTCGTAATTCTCGTTCATCACCGTGAGGTAGTAATACACATCCTCCTGATCCTGCACCATGCGCTTGAGGCCGTGCTGGATGATCACCGCCAGTTCGTACGACCAGGTAGGGTCATACGAGACGCAGTTCGGGATGGTGGCCGACATCAGGTGCGAGTGGCCGTCTTCGTGCTGCAGGCCCTCGCCGTTGAGCGTGGTGCGCCCGGCGGTGCCGCCGAGCAGGAAGCCGCGCGAGCGCAGGTCGCCCGCCGCCCAGGCAAGGTCGCCGATGCGCTGGAACCCGAACATCGAGTAATAGATGTAGAACGGGATCATGATCTGGTTGGTATTCGTGTAGCTGGTCGCCGCGGCGATCCAGGAACAGAATGCCCCGGCTTCGTTGATGCCCTCTTCCAGCACCTGCCCCGCCTTGTCCTCGCGGTAGTACATCACCTGTTCCTTGTCCACCGGCACGTACTTTTGCCCTTCGGCCGAGTAGATGCCCAGTTGGCGGAACATCCCTTCCATGCCGAAGGTGCGCGCTTCGTCAGGAACGATGGGCACGATGTATTTGCCGATGTTCTTGTCACGCACCAGTTGCGTCAGGATGCGCACGAAGGCCATGGTGGTGGACGTTTCGCGGCCTTCGCCGCTGCCCTTCAATTGCGACTCGAAGGCTTCCAGCGGCGGCGCCTCGAAGGAGGCGATAGCCTTGCGGCGGCGCTGCGGCAGGTAGCCGCCAAGGGCGCGGCGGCGCTCGTGCAGGTATTCGTGCAGCGGGTCTTTTTCTTCCGGCTTGTACAGCGGCAGGTTCGGCAGGTCGGCGTCGGAAACCGGAATGTTGAAGCGGTCGCGGAATTCGCGGATGGTCTCCAGCTCCAGCTTTTTCAGCTGGTGGGTCGGGTTCTTCGCCTGGCCTGCCTTGCCCAGGCCGTAGCCCTTGATGGTCTTGGCCAGGATCACCGTCGGCTGACCCTTGTGGTTCACCGCCGAGTGATAAGCCGCGTAGATCTTGTGCGGGTCGTGGCCACCACGGTTCAGGCGCCAGATGTCGTCGTCGCTCATGCGCGAGACCATCTCCAGCAGCTCCGGGTATTTGCCGAAGAAGTTGTTGCGCACGTAGGCGCCATCATTCGCCTTGAAGTTTTGATATTCGCCGTCGACCGCTTCTTCCATCCGCTGCAGCAGCAGGCCGTTGGTATCGCGGGCGAACAGCGGGTCCCAGTAGGCGCCCCAGATCAGCTTGATCACGTTCCAGCCGGTGCCGCGGAAGTCGGCTTCCAGTTCCTGGATAATCTTGCCGTTGCCGCGCACCGGGCCGTCCAGGCGCTGCAGGTTGCAATTGACGACGAAGATCAGGTTGTCGAGCTTTTCACGCACCGCAAGACCAATGGCGCCGAGCGACTCCGGCTCGTCCATTTCGCCGTCGCCGCAAAACACCCAGACCTTGCGGTTGGAGGTGTCGGCAATGCCGCGGGCGTGCAGGTATTTCAGGAAGCGCGCTTGATAGATCGCCTGCAGCGGACCCAGACCCATCGATACCGTGGGGAACTGCCAGAAATCCGGCATCAGCCAGGGGTGGGGATAGGACGAGATGCCCTTGCCGTCGACCTCGCGGCGGAAGTTGAGCACCTGCTCTTCGGACAGGCGACCCTCCATGAAGGCGCGGCCGTAGATGCCGGGGGCGGAGTGGCCCTGGATGTAGACCAGGTCGCCGCCATGGTCCGCCGTGGGGGCGTGCCAGAAATGGTTGAAGCCGACTTCCATCAGCGTGGACACGGAAGCGTAGCTGGCGATGTGGCCGCCCAAGTCGCCTTCGCCCTTGTTGGCCTTGGCCACCGTGGCCATCGCGTTCCAGCGGATCAGCGAGCGGATGCGCTCTTCCATCGCGTGGTCGCCGGGGCTCTTGACTTCGAGGTGCGGCGGGATGGTGTTGATATAAGCGGTGTTGGCGCTGTACGGCAGGTAGGCGCCGGAGCGGCGCGCCTTGTCGACCAGGCGTTCGAGCAGGAAGTGCGCGCGCTCCGGACCTTCGCGCGAGAGCACCGCTTCCAGGGCGTCGACCCACTCCTGGGTTTCCTGCGCGTCGCTGTCGCCGGCTACGGGGACGAGATTCGAAGACGGAAAATTCAGTACTGCGGCCATTGCTGTTCCCTCATGAGGCTTTGAGTCTTGACGAAAAAATGCCGGCTGCCGGGGGTCACCCGTTCACCGGCCTCGCGACGTTGCGCGGCGTTTCAAGCTTGGCTGATTTCCGTGACAAACACAATCACGCAGCGCCGCATAACCCGCTACCCGCAGTACCCAATAATTTTTCCGTCTCCATAGTGCTGCCCGCAGTACTACGCTATCTCCGGATTTTTATGTCTTTGGAATTTATTAAGTACTTACTTAAAAGAATTTTACCCGAGCTTTTCCCCGCTGGAAAGTTGCAGCGCAACATAAAGCTCTAAAGGATCGAGGCTTGCCGAACGCTCAGGCGAGCTTCAGGCGCTGGACTTGGTCCCAGTCCACCAGTGCCGCCAGATCGGCGCTTTCGGGCAGGGTGATACGCCCATCGCGCAAGTGCAGCGGCTGGTTGATGACCCCCTCGGTCATACACAGATAAAACCCGAGTTCGGCCGGCAGCAGGCGCTGCTGCGCAGTCAAGGCGGCTGCCAGTTGCAGCGACAGCAAGGTGCCAAGTTCGCTTTCGCTGTACAGGCCCACTGCCACCTTGGCGCCGCGGCGCGCGCCCAATTGCGCGATCTGCCGCGCTTCGGAAATACCGATGCGCCCCGGCTTGATCGTGAAGGCTGTCGCGCCGCGCTCAAGAAAACGCCGCGCGTCGTCCACCGAAGCGCAATTGCGGTCGATCAGTACAGGCAACCCACCCTCGGACTGCAGAGCCTCGAAGCCCTGGTCCGGCTGCAGCGGGCAGGGGTCTTCGACCGCCACCGCGCCGGCGCGCCCGACGGCGCGCACATAGGACAAGGCTTCGGTGCTGGGATAAGTGCTGTTGGCATCGATATACAAGGCCACCTCCGGCCCGACGGCGGCGCGCACCTCGCGCAGCGCCGCCACGTCGACCTCGGCGCCCTGCCCGCCTCTCACCTTGACGGCGCGAAAGCCGTATTTCTCGCACATCTCCGCCGCCTCCGCCGCCATCGCCTGCGGCGATTGCCGGGTCAGCGCCCACGACAGGTCGACTTCGGCGTTGCCACCGAGCTGTTTCCACAGCGGCGTATCGGCTGCCATCGCCCGCAGGCCCCAGCAGGCAGTATCGGCCATGCCCTTGGCCAGGCGGTTTTCCGGAATGCCCGCCAGCGCCATGCGTACCGCGTCGGCATCGCCGACGTCCACCGCCAGCAGACGCGGCATGATGAAGTCTTCCAGCACCGCGGAGAGAGAGCGCGGCGAGACCCCGGACCAGGTTGCCTTGATGGTGCCCTCGGCGATGCCGCGCACGCCGTTGTCCGCCTCCAGCAACAGCAGCGCGAACACGCCTGCATGTTCCACCGCGTTGACCCAGACGATTTCGCGCTCGTAAGGCAGCGAATAAAAATGCAGGGACCAGCGGGCGATTTTCATGGCAGGAGGCGAAGTGCGCAGAGCACGGCCCTCATACTCCTATTAACGCACTGGCCGGTTAGAGCGATGACAGCAGCAATAATTCCCCCGGCAGGTTCAAGTCCTTGATTGCGCACGCGATCCCGAAAAAACGACGGCCACCCGAAGGTGGCCGTTGCGCTACGGCGACTGCGCAGTCTACGCGCAATCAGACGCGGCGGCGGTATTCGCCGGTGCGGGTGTCGATTTCGATCTTGTCGCCTTGCGCCACGAACAGCGGCACGCCGATCTCGAAACCGGAAGACAGCTTGGCAGGCTTGAGCACCTTGCCCGAGGTGTCGCCGCGCACGGCCGGCTCGGTGTAGATGATCTCGCGCACCAGGGAAGTCGGCAGTTCAACCGAGATCGGGCGCTCGTTGTAGATCGTCAGTTCGCAGGGCATCTCGGCTTCGAGGTAGTTGAGCGCATCGCCCAGGCTGTCGGCCTCGACTTCAAACTGGTTGAATTCGCCGTCCATGAACACGTACAGCGGGTCGGCAAAGTAGGAATAGGTGACTTCCTTCTTTTCCAGTTGCACCAGCTCGAACTTGTCGTCGGCCTTGTACACGGTCTCGGCACCGGAACCGGTGAGCAGGTTCTTCATCTTCATCTTGACCACGGCGGAATTGCGGCCCGACTTGTTGTATTCGGCCTTGAGCACGACCATGGCATCGCTACCGACCATGACGACGTTGCCTACACGGACTTCTTGAGCGATTTTCATGACTAAAACCTTTGTAACCTGGGTAGGTGAAACCGGATTCCCGGAACACGCCGGGACGGTATGGATATAAAGCGGCGGCGCCAGGCTGCCGGGGCTCAAAGGCACCCACGCCCGCGCAAAAAAAGCTGCTCATTATACCGCGAATCCAGGTACTTTTGCAGCAAATTCAACCAGTTGGGCCGCCAAATCAGTTTGCGTTGCAGCACGCACTGCCCAGTCGTCGGCATGTACCTCCAGCACCGTGCGCTGCGCTATCAACGCGGCCCATGCATCCGGCCAGTCGGCAACGGCGATACCATTCCAGCCGCGCCAAACCCGGTACATCGCCCGCTCCCCCGCCTCCGGCAAGGCGCCGCGGTAACGCTGCCAGAACGCCGTCAGTTTCGCATGATGCGCCGCCTCCGCTTGCGGATAGATCTGCCAGATGAACGGGCGCGCCGCCCACTGCGCGCGTACGAAGGAGTCTTCTCCCCGCACGAAATTAAGATCGCAGGCCCACAGCAGGCGGTCGTAGCCCGGCTGGTCGGTAAATGGCAGCACATGTGCGGTCAATTGCCCGCGCGACCACTGCGCGCCGGCTTGCGCATCGACCGCGCCGAAAAACGCGGCCACCTGCGGCAAGGCCCGGCCCTCCGGCACCAGGCAGCGCAGCGGCGTAACACCCGCCGCCCACGCCGCCAGCAAGGCCGGCAGCACCGGGTTTTCGTAGGCGAACAATGAGACACGCAGTTCCCCCGCCGGCGCCTCCTCGCGCGGCGGTACGCCCAGCGCGCGCCACAACACCGCTTCGGCCGCCGCGTCAGCCTGGACCTTAGCGCGCACCTGCATCAGGCCGCGCTCGCGCAGGAGGCCGCCGGTGGCGGGCGTGAAACCGGGGAAGAAGAAATGCTTGTTCAGCACCTGCGGCAGGGGCTCCGGATCATCGCCGGCCCGCGCTTGCGGCGAGGCCAGCTTGTGGGTGCCCTCCACCCAATCTTCCGCGCTCAGGTATTCGAGATTGATCCACACCGGCGCCTGCGCCCCGTGCGCCGCACGCTCCGCCATGCCGCGCACATAGGCCGGCGGCAACTCGCAGGCAAAGGCCTCGATCACCACGGCGGCAATTGCGTCCGCCGCCGTTGCCGCGCCGGCGGTCCAATGGCGCAATTCCACCTTCTCAAGTGTCTGCACCGGCAATGCAGTGTCCAGGCCCGGGCACATACGCGCCAGCGCGGCCGGCTCGTCGATCCACAGGCGCGGCGCCACGCCGTGCTCGGCCGCCAGTTGGCGCGCCAGGCGCCAGGTGACGCCGGCGTCGCCGTAGTTGTCCACCACCCGGCAAAAAATGTCCCAGACTTGCATCGCCTCTTTCACAGCCCTCTCTCCAGGGCGCCACGCGCGTGGTTAAATGCGCCATGAGTTCAAACAACGCCACACCCGAGGGCGTATCCGCCGGCCCCGCCGCACCCGCAGTCAAGAAGCGCCGCCTCGAAGCCCTGCGCCACCGCCCTTCGCTGCGCGACGCCTTCATCATCTGGCTGCCGCTGCTTGCCCTGGTGGTGGGCGCTTTCTGGCTCACCTATCACTTCCTGCAGCCGGCGCCGCCGGACCACTTAAGCATCGCCACCGGCGCCACCGACGGCGCCTATTACCAGAACGCCCTCAAATACCGCGCGATTCTCGCACGCGACGGCGTGCGCCTCGATGTGAAGCCCAGCGGCGGCTCGGTGGAGAATCTGAAACTCCTCAAGGACGACGCCAGCGATACCGATGCTGCCTTCATCCAGGGCGGCTTCGGCCCCTTAGGCAGCGGTACGCCGCAAAACCCTGATGACACGCAGCTGCATTCGCTCGGCAATCTCGCTTACGAGGCCGTATGGGTGTTCGTGCGCGGCAAGAAGGAGCCGACCCGCCTCACCGAATTGCGCGATGCCCGCCTGGCCATCGGCGCGCCCGGCAGCGGCACGCGCAAGGTGGCGCTGGACCTGCTGGCGGCGCACGGCATCGCGCCCGACAGCCCGAAGCTCTCGCCGCTTTCCGGACGCGCCGCCATCGATGCGCTGAAGGCGGGCACGCTCGACGCCATCTTCCTCATCGCCGCGCCCGATGCCCCGGTGGTGCGCGAACTCGCCGCCGCACCCGACGTGCACGTGATGAACTTCGCCAATGCGCCGGCCATCGCCAAGCGCTTTCCCTACCTTACTGCCGTCACCTTGACGCAAGGCGTGTTTGACCTGAAGGCCGACCTGCCGCCGCACGACGTGCAACTGGTGGCGACCAAGGCCAACCTGGTGGTGCGTGAAGACCTGCATCCCGCCCTCGCTTACCTGTTGCTCGAAGCCGCCACCGAAGTGCACGGTGGCCCCGGCCTGTTCCACAACGCCGGCGACTTTCCCTCTGCGGTAGCCACCGACTTTCCGCTGGCCAGCCAGGCGCAAAGCTTTTACAAAAACGGCCGCCCCTTCCTGCAGCGTTATCTGCCGTTCTGGCTAGCCAATCTGGTCCAGCGCATGCTGCTGTTCCTGCTTCCGGTCATCGGCGTGCTGATCCCGGTGGTCAAGTTCCTGCCTTCCATCATCAACTGGCGGCGGCAAAAGCGCATCAACCGCTGGTACGGCGAATTGAAGTCGCTCGAGCTCGACCTGGACGCGCATGAAGTGAAGGGCACGGACCTGGAACGCCAGCTCGCGCGCCTGGAAGAAATCGAAGAGGCCGCGCGCTACATGAACATGCCGCTGGACTTCAGCGACCGCGTCTACACCCTGCGCATGCACATCGCCTTCGTGCGCGCGCGCCTGGACGGCTTGCAATCCGGTGAGGCCGCCGACGGCAACCCGAACCACAACCCGAATTACAACCCACTCGCGGGCGAACCGCCGAAAGCCCCCGCATGAGCGAGCCCCTGCCCCCCCCCTACGCCGGCCTCACGCCGGAAGCGGTGCTCGACGCCGTCGAAAGCCTCGGTCTTTTTTGCGACGGCCGCCAGCTCACGCTCAACTCCTACGAAAACCGCGTCTACCAGGTCGGCATCGAAGACAGTACGCCGCTGATCGCCAAGTTCTACCGCCCCGCGCGCTGGAGCGATGCGCAGATACACGAGGAGCATAGCTTCCTCGCCGAGCTGGCGCAGGCCGAAGTGCCGGTGGTCGCGCCCCTCGCCTATAACGGCACGACCCTGCACAGCCACGGCGGCTTTCGCTTCGCCCTGTTCCCGCGCCGCGGCGGCCGCGCGCCCGAACTCGAGGACCCCGAAGTACTGGAATGGATGGGCCGCTTCATGGCGCGCATCCATACTATTGGCAGCGCGCGGCCCTTCGACGAGCGGCCGACGCTGGACCCGATCACCTTCGGCTTCGAGCCGCGCGACTGGCTGCTGACCCACGGCTTCATTCCGCCCGACCTGTTGGAGGCCTGGACCTCCACCGCGCAGCACGCGCTGGATGCCATCGCCCGCTGCTACGAAGCCGCCGGCGATTTCGCCATGCTGCGCCTGCACGGCGACTGCCACTCCGGCAACGTGTTGTGGACCGACGGCGGCCCGCACTTTGTCGACTTCGACGATGCCCGCAGCGGCCCCGCCGTACAGGACCTGTGGATGCTCCTGCCCGGCGACCCTGCCGCCATTCCGCAGGCGTGGAAACACCTGCTCGCCGGCTACGAGCAGTTCCGCGACTTCGACGACAACGAGCTGCACCTGGTCGAGGCCCTGCGCACCCTGCGCCTGCTGCATTACAGCTACTGGCTGGCGCGACGCTGGGAAGACCCCGCTTTTCCCGCCGCCTTCCCCTGGTTCAACACCGCGCGCTATTGGCAGGACCGGATATTGGAACTGCGCGAGCAACTGTCGCTGATGCAGGAAGCGCCGTTGCGGCCGGCGCGGTAGCGTTGCCGTGCCAATTCTGGAGAGAAGATCATGAAACTGGCCCGAAGCACCCGCAAATCCGCTTTGCGCCTCACACCGCTCCTCCTCTGCGCGCTTGCCCTGCTACCGGCAGAAGGTGCCGGTGCCGCGGAATCGCGTTTCCTGTGCAGTGCCGACGAAAAGGTGGTGTTCGGTTGCACCCTGCCGAACAAAAAGCAGGTGTCGGTGTGCACCGCACCCAGGCTGACGGTCTCAGAGGGCTATTTGCAATACCGCTACGGCACCCCGGCGAAAATCGAACTCGAATACCCGGCGCAGCGCGTGCCGCCCAAAGGCCTGTTTCATTTCGGCAGTACCGGCTTTTCCGGCGGCGGCGCTTCCGAACTGCATTTTAAAATCGGCGAATACGACTACTTCGTCTACGACAGCACGGTGCGCACCAATTTCAAGGCAGGCGAGCCGAACAATCCGGCCTTCAGCGCGGGCGTGGTGACGCGCCTCAAGGGCAAACGCCTGTCGGCGCAGCGCTGCACCAATGACGCCAGCCTGGGCCAGGTGCTGTATGAGCAGATCGAGAAAGAGGAGTTCGACGACGACGTGCTGCCCTGACCCGCCCGCGGGGCCGGGGAGGCCTCAATCTTTGGCGATTAGCGCGATCATGCCGCCGCCGGGCGGCCCCTGGTGTTCCGCGCCGCCGGAAACAAAGATACGGGTATCGGCGATGACGCCGGCAACCAGGCCGCCGACGGCGCCGCGGATGTGGCGCTGGGCGTTGATGTCGCCGTCCTGCCACATGGTGTGGCGCTGGCCGCGCACATAGCCGCTGGCATCGGGTTCGCACTTGACCATGGCGGCGGCAATGCGGGCAAGACCCATCGCGGTATTGTCCCCCTTGGCGGCGATCCCGAGATCATCCAGGCAGGCGTAGACGGCGTTGATGTCGAGGGCGTCTTGCATCGGGCGGTGGGCGATCACGTAGTCCGAGTTCCACGCCACCGAGTTACCCAGCACCATGACTTCATTGACGGCGACTTCGACCCCGGAGGAAATGCTGGCGCGTTCGGAGAACCAGTCCAGATGCGTGAAAAACGCGTCTTCGCGGATTTTTTCCGGCGCCAATTCGCCTAAAGCGGCAGCGACACCGAAGGCGCCCGCGACACGGGTATAGGCCATCGACTTGTTGGGATCGGCGGTGACCAGTTGCGCGCCGCGCGCGCGCGCCTCGGCGGCGCGTTCGGTGGTGACGCAGGGGCCTTTGACCTGCACGAAATGCACGTCTTGCGGGTCGCTGATTTTTGCCTGCGCCATGGCGGCACGCACGGCGGCGGCGATGGCGTTGACGTGGGCGATGCGGCCGATATCTTCGGGCGCCATCACCGGCGTGAAGGCGGTGCCCACGGCGAGGGTTTTTTTGCCGGTGCGGGTTTGCGCCGCCGGGTCGACACTGAAGACGACGTAGTGCGGCGTGAGCACGCCTTCGGTGCCGCCGGAGAAAACGAAAATCACTTTTTCGCCAATGGCCTCCATCGTCGTCGCCAGCTTTTCGGCGAGCAACAGCTTGAGGGATTGCGTCAGGTAGCCGCGGGTGAAGTCGTTGACCAGGCCATTGCCTTCAGTCTTGCCCAGCACGGCGACGATATGGGCCGGTTTGACCTTGCCCTCGGCAATGGCTGCCGCCAGCGCCGAGACGTCGCCGGGGTCGCGCATGGTGAAGCGGTGGACGAAGGCACGCATACGTTTAAGGGTTTATTGTCACGGGTAGACCGAGATGTCCCGGTACAGGCGCTTCAGGTTTTCCATGTAGGGCGCCTCAAGCTTTTTGCGGGTGCCGGCAACCGGGTCGGCGCCGGCCAGCATGGTGTCGGTGGAGTAGAGCGAAAACTCCATCACGAACCTGATGCGTTCGCGGCGCCGCTGCTCCACTTCCTCCAGCCACGCGGGCACCTCCGCTGCGCCGCCGCCGGCCCCGAGTTTGGCGCACAGCAGGTCGGCCACCATGCAGGCGCCTTCGATCGCCTGCGTCGCGCCCTGGCCCAGCGTCGGCACCATGCCGTTGGCGGAGTCGCCCAGGAACATGACGCGGCCGCCGGGGTCGCGAAATAGCGCCGGTGACTCCTGCAGGCGCGACCAGTGGATGTTCGGCAGGTTGTTGCACAGGGTGTCGATCAGCCACTGGCATTGCGCGGAGGGCGGCCCACCTACCGGTGTCAACGCCTTGCGGAAGGCGACGGCGGTTTTCATTTCGTCGGGAATCTGCGCGCCCGGTTCGATCGGAAAGGCGCCGGAGAGATAGATGTGGTTTTCCGGCACCCTGAAACCGAGCATGCGATTGGGGCCGTTGAACCATTGCTCGTAATCGTCGACCAGGCCGCCGGAGGTGTCGGGCACCAGCAGGCGCAGGATGCTCACCCCGACGTGCTTGATGTTGGGCACGCCGCACAGGGTCTGGCGCAGGATGGAGTAGCGGCCGTCGCAGGAAATCAGCAGGTCGATGCCGTCGATGCGCCGCGATGCGCCGCCTTGCGTGTATTCGATGAAGGTGTGTTCAAGATCGTTATACCCGACACTTTGCACTTCGCAGCCGAACTGCACGCAGGCACCGGCCTGCTCGCGCAATACGCGATACAACTCGGACCAGCGGATGCGCAGCCCGGGGTTGTCCGCCACGTTCTTCAGCGGCAGATCGAACAGCACAGTGCCATCGGTGAGTGAAATGCGCCAGTCGTGCCACAAATAGCATTCCGCCAGAACTGCATCGGCAAGGTCGGCCGAGTGACGCTGCAGGGCTTTCAGGCCATTGGGCCCGATGTTCAGGCCGGTGCCGGATTCCGAATGGTCGTCGGCCGCCACTTGCTCCAGGCAGACCAGTTCCACCCCCGGCATCGCCGCCACCGCCCGCGCGACAATACAGCCCGCCACGCCCGCTCCCACGACTACTACTTTCATTGCTGCGCTCCATGACCGCGCCGCTCTGGCGCGGAAACCCCGATTTAACAAAATATTACAAGCCTGGGCTTCTGCGCCCGGAATGCCTTCAAACCCCTAGAAACCTTGCCGGCAAAAATAATTCGTACATTACAGATGAACAAATCATGAACTTTTGTTTAACTTCCTCGGTGTGAGATTCGCAAGAAGCGTACCGCCGGATGTTGTTGCTGGCGCCCAACATCCGAGCTTGTGTTCCGCCTCGCTCTATGCTGCATCGCGGCATCCAGCGTGGCATGGAGGATTTCCCGGGGACAGGCTGGCGCGGTCCCGCAAATCCGAGTGCGGAAAGCCGGTGGATGCACGGAAAATTTAATCCGTGAGTGCAGCGTGGATTCACCAGATTGCCATTTTTTGCGGATTTGTACGGTGCCGCGCACAATTCCGGGAACCTGCACTAAAAGGCGCGAAGATGCTTTAATGCCTGGTTGCAGGAGGCAGGTACCGCCGCCTCCGCTCAAACGGGAAAGCAAGTCAGATGTGGATTGTTGAACTGGCCCTGCGCAGGCCTTACACCTTCATCGTGATGGCCATCGCCATCCTGCTGGGGACACCCTTGGCGGTGATGCGCACACCGGTGGACGTGCTGCCGGAAATCGACATTCCCGTGGTCGCCATCATCTGGACCTTCAACGGCTTCTCCGCCCAGCAAATGGCCGACCGCCTCACGCAGGTGCACGAGCGCGGCCTGACCACCACGGTGGCCGACATCGAGCACATCGAATCGCAGTCGCTGGCCGGCATCTCGGTGGTCAAGGTGTTTTTCCAGCCCAACGCCAACATCCAGACGGCGATGGCGCAAGTGGTGGCGGTGTCGCAGTCCGCCGTGCGCAACATGCCCCCGGGCACCACGCCGCCCTCCATCCTCAAGTTCACCGCCTCCAGCATTCCGGTGATCCAGCTCGGCCTGTCCAGCCAGGAACTGTCCGAGAAAGAAGTATTCGACGCGGCGCTGAACATCATGCGCCCGCAGCTGATCACCGTGCGCGGCGTCTCGATTCCCTTTCCCTATGGCGGCAAGCAGCGCCTGCTGTCGGTCGACCTCGACGGCCCGGCGCTGCGCGCCAAGGGCCTGGGGCCGCTGGATGTGATCAATGCCGTCAGCACGCAGAACCTGGCCCTGCCCGCCGGCACGGCGAAAATCGGCGACACCGAATACCAGGTGGCGATGAACGGCTCGCCGACCACCGTCGAGGGCCTGAACGACATTCCGGTGAAGACGGTGAACGGCGCCACCACCTTCCTGCGCGAAGTGGCGCACGTGCGCGACGGCAACTCGCCGCAGACCAACATCGTGCGCCAGAACGGCCAGCGCGGCCTGCTGATGACGGTGATGAAAAACGGCGGCGCCTCCACTCTCGACGTGGTGGCCAATATCAAGGCACAGCTGCCTCGCGTCACCGCGCTGCTGCCCGAAGGCATCAAGGTCAACACCCTGCTGGACCAGTCGACCTTCGTGCGCGCGGCAGTGGAGGGCGTGGTCCACGAGGCGCTGATCGCCGCCGGCCTGACCGCCGTGATGCTGCTGGTATTCCTCGGCAACTGGCGCACCACGGTGATCATCGCGATTTCGATTCCGCTGTCGATCTTCACTTCGGTGATCATCCTCTACGCCATCGGCCAGACCATCAACATCATGACCCTGGGCGGCCTGGCGCTGGCGGTGGGCATATTGGTGGACGACGCCACGGTGACGATCGAGAACATCGAGCGCCACATCCACATGGGCACCAAGCTGTACGACGCGATTCTCGAGGGCGCGGGTGAAATCGCGATTCCGGCCTTCGTCTCGACCCTGTGCATCTGCATTGTCTTCATGCCGATGTTCTTCCTCCAGGGCGCGGCGCGTTTCCTGTTCGTGCCGATGGCCGAAGCCGTGGTGTTCGCGATGCTGGCTTCCTACGTGCTCTCGCGCACCCTGGTGCCGACCATGGCGCTGTTGCTGATGGGCCATGCGCACCAGGACGGCGGCTGGGTGACGCGCAAGATCGGCGCGGTGAATGTTGCCTTCAACCGCCATTTCGACCGCATGCGCGACGCCTATACGCTGCTGCTGTCGCACCTGCTGATCCACCGCCGCTCCTTCATGGCGGTTTTCCTCGGCCTGTGCGTACTTTCCTGCGGCCTCTACCCGATGCTCGGGCGCGACCTGTTCCCCACCGTCGATACCGGGCAGATCAAGCTGCACATGCGCGCCCCTACAGGAACGCGGATCGAGAACACCGCTGTCCTCGCCGACCATGTGGAAGAAGTGGTGCGCGAGGTGATCCCGGCCTCCGAGCTGGAGACCATCGTCGACAACCTCGGCCTGCCCTACTCCGGCATCAACCTCGCCTACAGCAACTCCGGCACCATCGGCACGCTCGACGGCGACATCATGATCTCGCTCAAGCACGACCACAAGCCGAGCGAGCAGTACATGGCCAAGCTGACGCCGGTGTTGCGCGAGCGCTTTCCCGGCGTCGAGTTCTTCTACCAGCCGGCCGACATCGTCACACAGATCCTCAACTTCGGCATTTCCTCGGCAATCGACGTGCAGGTCTACGGCAGCAACCTGCGGCCAAACCACGCCCTGGCGGCCAAGCTGGCCGAGCGCATCCAGAAAGTGGCCGGCGCCACCGACGTGCATATCCACCAGCGCCTGGACACGCCGGCGATCGCGCTGACCATGGACCGCGCGCGCCTGCAGAACATGGGCCTGTCGCCCACCGACGTGGCGCAAAACCTGCTGGTGCCGCTCTCCGGCAGCTTCCAGACCTCGCCCAATTTCTGGCTCAACCCGCAAAGCAGCATCGTCTACAACGTGATGGTGCAGATGCCGCAGTACACCGTCTCCTCGCTCGACGACCTGCTGCGCCTGCCGGTGCGGGCGGCCGGCACGGCCAATGCCAACACCACCCAGCAGATGCTCGGCAACCTGGTGAGCGCGCGGCCTTCCAGCGAATTCGGCCTGGTGACGCGCTACAACATCCTGCCCTCGATCGACGTCTACGCCAACGTCTCCGGCCGCGATCTCGGCAGCGTGGCCGACGAGGTGCAAAAGATCATCGACGACGCCAAGGCGGAATACCCCAAGGGCACCCGCGTGGAAATGCGTGGCCAGGTGCAGACGATGAAGGACTCCTACTTCGGCCTGGGCGTCGGCATTCTCGGCGCCGTCGTGCTGGTGTACCTGCTGATCGTGGTCAACTTCCAGTCGTGGATGGACCCCTTCATCATCATCACCGCGCTGCCCGCCGCACTGGCCGGCATCGCCTGGATGCTGCTGCTCACCGGCACCCACCTCTCGGTGACGGCATTGACCGGCGCCATCATGACCATGGGCGTGGCCACCGCCAACAGCATCCTGGTGGTCTCGTTCGCGCGCCAGCGCCTCGATACCGGCCTGCCGCCGCTCTCCGCCGCGCTGGAAGCAGGCGCCACCCGCTTGCGCCCGGTGCTGATGACGGCCCTCGCAATGATTCTCGGCATGATCCCGATGGCTATCGGCATCGGCGACGGCTCCGAGCAGAACGCCCCGCTGGGCCGTGCGGTGATCGGCGGCCTGCTGTTCGCCACCGTTTCCACCCTGCTGTTCGTGCCGGTGGTGTTCGCCGGCATGCATAAATTCCTCGCCGAACGCAAAGCCAGGAAGGGCGCGCGCCGTGACGCAAACCCGGCCGCCCATCCACCCTCACCCGCCGCACCGGATTCAACCCAGGAAGTTCCGATATGACCGAAAAGACCCATGCCAATCAAGGCCTGCCGGAGTTTCACCTGCACGGCCCTGAACACGACATGAGCCGCCGTACCGTGGTGCGCCGCGCACGCCTTGTTTCGCTGGTGGTGATCGCCGTGCTTGCCGTCGGCTTCGTCCTGGTCCTGGTGGAGCGCCACGGCGACGCCAAGGCGCTGGATGCGCGCGTCGGTGAAGAGACCAAGCTGCATGTCAAGGTGGTGCGCCCGAACACCCGCGGGGTCAACGCCAAGCTGACCCTGCCCTCCACCGTGATGGGGCAGAACGAGGCGCAGGTGTACGCGCGCACCCCCGGCTACGTGAAACAGTGGATGAAGGACATCGGCCAGCCGGTGAAGGCGGGCGAACTGCTGGCGGTGATCGACACGCCGGAAATCAATCAGCAGGTGGCCGAGGCCGGCGCCAACTACCAGTTGGCGAAAACCGCCTACGACCGCTGGACCGACATGCGCCGCGACGACGCCGTCTCGCAACAGGAACTCGACGAGAAGACCGGCGCCTATCGCCAGACCCAGGCCGCGCTGCAGCGCCTGCGCGACCAGCAGGCCTTCGGCCGCGTGCTGGCGCCCTTCGACGGCATCGTCACCAAGCGCAACATCAACATCGGCGACCTGGTCAACGCCGGCAACGGCGGCGCGCCGGTGGCCCTGTTCTCCATCGCCCAGGTCGCCAAGCTGCACATGTACGTGTTCGTGCCGCAGGACCAGGCCGCGCTGGTGCAGGTGGGCGACGACGTCGCCATCATGCGCCGCGAAGCCTCGGGCAAGCCGCTGCCGGGCAAGGTGCTGCGCACCGCCGGCGCCATCGATACGAACTCGCGCACCCTGCAGGTGGAAATCGAGGTGCCGAACCAAGACCACGGACTGATGCCGGGCGCCTATGTCGAGGTGGCACTCAACATCAAGTCCGACGCGCGCATGACCGTGCCCAACAATACCCTGCTGTTCTCCGGCGCGGGCGCCCAGGTCGCCGTGGTCGGGCCCGACAACAAGGTGGTGCTGCAGCCGGTGACGCTGGGCACCGACTACGGCCTGCGGGTCGAAGTCAAGGGCGGGCTCAAGCCCACCGACAACCTCATCATCAACCCGCCGGACTCCCTCACCTCCGGGCGCGTGGTCACCATCCAGAAAGCGGAGACCGCGAAGGCCGCGAGCGATGGCGCCAAGGGCGGCACGCCGAAGGCGGACCAGGACGGCGCCGCCAAGGGCACACCGGACGCCGGCGGCAAGACCGACCCGAACGGCGCGGCCAAACCCGCCGCGCCGCCCGCGGACGCCTCGTAAACAAGACGCCAAGCCCAAGACGCTGAAAGACGGGCGCGCCGTCGCGGCAAGCCCTTAAAACACATGAAGCAGAATATTTCACGCAGGACCTGGCTGGCTACCGCCGTGGCAGGCGCCTGCCTCTCCGGCTGCGGCGCGATCGGCCCCGACTATTTTCGCCCGGCCGTCCCCGACATGCCGGTCAACTGGAAAACCGCGCCCGACTGGGCGCTGGCGCAGCCCGCCGACGCGCAGCCCAAGCTGGACTGGTGGACCGTCTTCGGCGACTTAAGGCTGAACCAGCTGGAGGAAGCGGCGCTCGCCGGCAACTTCACCCTGCAGCTGGCGGTGGCGCGCATGGACCAGGCCAACGCCACCTTGCAGTCGCACGAAGCGGCCCTCTATCCGCGCGTCGAACTGGACCCCGCTGCGACGCGCGCGCGCACCTCGGCCAATCGTCCGGTGGCCAACCCGGGCTCGGTCAACGGCAGCACGGTGCAAAACGACTTCAAGCCCCTGCTTGCCGCCAGCTACGAGATCGACCTGGTCGGCCGGGTGCGCCGCGATGTCGAGAGCACGCGCGCCAGCGCGCAGCAATCGCAGGCCGACCGCGAGAACGTGCGTCTGGTGCTCACCGCCCAGGTGGCCGCCTCCTATTTCCAGCTGTGCCAGCTCGACGAGGAAATCCGCATCGTCGCCGCGGCCACCGAAGCGCAGGACAAGGCACTCGAAGCCATCAAGAAGCGCTACGCCTCGGGCGCCTCCGGCCAGTCCGACGTTTTGCAGCAGACCGCGCTTTCGCTCTCCAACAAGGCGCAGCTCGACCTGCTGAAAACCCAGCGCAATATCCAGGAAGACAACCTCGCCACCCTCACCGGCGCGCCGGCGGCCGCGTTTCGCATCGAGCCCGGCAGCCTGCCGCAAACCGTGCCGCAAGTGCCGGTGACCCTGCCCGGCGCGCTGCTGCAGCGCCGCCCCGACGTCGCCTCCGCCGAGCGCGCGATGGCAGCCGCCAATGCGCAGATCGGCGTCGCCAAGGCGGCCTTCTACCCGATCTTCAACCTCGGCGCGACCTTCTTCGGCGCGGAAGCGACAACCCTGGCCAAGCTGGCCAGCGCCTCCTCCATCCTCTGGTCCTTCGGCATCGCCGCGGCGCAGACCATTTTCGACGGCGGCCGCGCCAAGGCCGGCGTGCTGTTCGCCGAGGCCGGCTATCGCGGTTCGGTGGCTTCGTACCGGCAGACGGTTCTGGTGGCGATCCAGGAATCGCAGGACGCGCTCTCCAACCTGACGCTGCTCGACAGCGCCAACCTGAAGCAAAGCGAGGCGGTGGACAACCAGAACAAGTCGCTGCAGGTGAGCCTGCGGCGCTACCAGGGCGGGCTGGACAACATCATCGCCCTCACCCTGGTGCAGCAGAACCAGCTGGCGGCGCAGCGCGTGCAATCGCAAATCCGCGGTTCGCAGTTCGTCACCACGGTGAGCCTGATCAAGGCCCTGGGCGGCGGCTTCACCGCCCCGGCATGGAATGCCACCAGCAAGGATGCGCCCGCACCCGCCAAGGGCTGAATTCGGGAGCCTCACGGGGGCTGGAAAACTCCCCTGGACCCGGCCCCTGGCGGCCGGGCCTCATCCGCTCAGGCCTGCTGCACCCGCGCGGTGTGCAGCATGTGCAGGGTGATCTTGCGCACCTCCGCCTTGCTGGCGTCGATATGGCTTTTCAGCAGCATCTGCGCCTCGTCGGCCTTGCGCAGCAAAATCGCCTTGAGGATGCGCGCATGCTCGTTATAGGTGGCGTCGATGCGCGCGTCCTGGGTGAAGTCGAGGCGGCGGATGATGCGGATGCGCTCGGTCAGGTCGTGGTGGATGCGCGCCATTTCCTGGTTGCCGGTGGCCGCCACCAGCGCATCGTGGAACTGTTCGTCCAGCGCGGCGACGCCGCGGCCGTCGGTCAGGCGCTCGCTCTTTGATACCAGCCAGGCGCTCTTCAGGTCTTCCAGGGCCAGGCGCTGGTCCATTTCGCACAGGCGCTTGACCGCCGCCAGTTCGAGGATCACCCGCACGTCGTATAAATCCTCGAACTGCTGGAAGTCGAAGGGACGCACCCGCCAGCCGCTGCGGAACATCACCTCCAGGTAACCCTCGCGCTCCAGCAGGTAGAGCGCCTCGCGCACCGGGGTGCGGCTGACCTGCATGCGCCCGGCGATTTCCGCCTCGGTGAAGCGGTCGCCCGGCAGCAGCACGAAGTCGAAAATCTCCTGCTTCACGCGCTCGAACACGCGGGCGGCAAGATTGGCGTCCTTGCCGCGCGCTTCGGGTTTTGGCTCCGCCTTGGCTTTTTCGGTCGGACGTTTGGCTAATGTAGTCGTCATGTCCTGTTATACATTCCCTGGGTTTTGGTTTTCAGCCTCGACAGCGGCCTTTTACTGCTCTTTTGCCTGCTCACACTTTTTTGCCCGGGCCGCGCACGGCGACCCCTCATTCTCTCACCTTCCCCGCCCTGCTTATCCTTATCCGGCGGCTAAAGCGGCGCCACCGGCGCGCTCGCCACGCCGGCATATTCCAGTGCCGCCGCCACCCGCAACGCATCGGCCTCGCGCCAGGGCCGGGCGATCACCTGCACGCCGATCGGCAGCGGCCCCAGCCCATGCACCGGCACGGCGACAATCGGCAGGCCGATAAAGGACAGCGGCTGGGTCAGGACCCCCATCGAGGGCCGCGCCGGCATCTGCCGGCCGTTCAGCTCGAAGGTGTCGGCGCCGATCACGGTGGCCGGCACCGGGGTGGCCGGGGCGATGATCACGTCGGTGTCGGCAAACACCCGCATCACCGCCTGGAAAAACCACAGCCGAAAACGCTGCGCCTGCATGTACCACTGCACCGGCGTCAGCGCGTTGGCCAGAAAGCGGTCGCGGATCGCCGGGTCGAAATCGTCCGGCCGCTTGCGCAGGTCGGGCA
The DNA here is from genome assembly GCA_036271855.1 of Burkholderiales bacterium. Taxonomy (GTDB): domain Bacteria; phylum Pseudomonadota; class Gammaproteobacteria; order Burkholderiales; family JAEUOS01; genus JAQGMJ01. The sequence goes on along the minus strand of DATAZV010000121.1, from coordinate 4,113 downwards.
AATGCAGATTGCTGCCTTCGGAAGCGGTGATGACAAAGCCCGCGGCGCGGGCGCGCTGCGCTTCCGGCAATATCACCTCGCGGCTGACGTTGAGCGCGCGCGCCACCGCCTCCACCGCGGCCAGCGCCTGCGGCCCGGCGTTTTCCTTGAAGTAGCCGCCGGCCACCGCCACGCGCAGGCTGCCCAGGCCGTCCTTGAGCAGTTGCCGGGTCGGTTCCATCGCGCGCCGCGCCTGCGCGTAGTCGCCGGTGTCCTGCCCCTGCAGGGCGTCGTAGGTGGCGGCCAGGTCGGCGACGCTGCGGGCGAACGGGCCGACGTGGTCCAGGCTGCAGGTGAAGGGGTAGGAACCGCGGCGCGACAACCGGCCATAGGTGGGCTTGATGCCGAATATGCCGCACAGCGAGGAAGGCACGCGAATCGAGCCGTTGGTGTCGGTGCCCAGCGACAGCGGCACCATCCCGGCTGCCACCGCCGCGCCCGAGCCGCCGGAGGAGCCGCCGGCGATGCGCGTCAGGTCGTGCGGATTGCGCGCGGTGCCGTAATGCGCATTTTCGGTGGTGAAGCCGAAGGCGTACTCGTCCATGTTGAGCGCGCCCACCAGCACCGCGCCGGCGCCGCGCATGCGCGCCACCAGTGCCGAATCGTCTTTTGCGGGCGGGTTCTCGCGGTTGATCTTCGAGCCGGCGACGGTGGTCAGGCCGGCGATGTCGAACAGGTTTTTCGCCGCGTAAGGCACGCCCGCCAGCGGCGGCAGGTCGTGGCCGGCGGCGCGCGCCGTGTCGATCGCCTTCGCCTCGGTGAGCGCCCGTTCGCGGGTGACGGCGGTGAAGGCATTGACCCTGCCGTCGAGGGTGTCGATGGCCTTGAGCGCCGCCTGCGCGGCCTCCAATGCGGAGAGGCGGCCGGCGCGAATCGCGGCGGCCGTACCGAGCGCGTCCAGGGTGTTCATGCGCCGGGCTTCCACAACGGCGCCGGCTCGTCTTCCGGGGCCAGCGGAAATTCGTTGACCAATGCTGCCAGTTGCGCCAGACGGGTGAAATTTTCCAGCACGCCCGGGCGGTGCCCGGGCGCAAGGTTCAGGTCCAGCGCCGCGGCGGCGGCATCGACATATTTTTCTATTTGATCTGGTGTCATTTTGGGTTGGACGTCACCTGCTCGGGTTGCCGGATCTGCAGTCCGGTTGGAAAGATTTCATGCCGCCTTGGGTTTCGCCAGGCTGGCCAGGTAGGCGCGCCAGCCGCCGTAGGAAGAAATGTCGGCCGCCTCGGCCGCCGCGTGGCCTTCGCAGACAAAACCCTTGACCCAGCTGCCGTCCTGCAATTGCACCGAGCCGATGGCCAGGGGCGGCGGCACTTCGGCGACAAAGGCGCCGAAATTCTCCAGCGGCACGTCCCACAGCTCGAGTGCGATCGAGGCGCCGCCGGCGGCCGCGCGCAGCATGCCGGGCTTGGGCGGCACCGTGCCCGGCAGCGCATACAGGCGATAGGCCGGCGCGCTCGCCGCTTCGCCGGCAAAGCGGGCACCGCGCGCGGTGAGCTGGTGATTCAGCGGCAGGCCGCGCAGGTGCGCGCCGACGACGGCGATGCGGGCGTGGCCGGCCGCCACCGGCGGCAGCGCCACGCCTTCTTCGGCCGGCAGGGCAACGCCGACCGCGCCCAGCGGCAGGCCGGTGTCGCGCTGCCAGCGTCCGGCGAATTCGAGCAGCGCCTCGTCGTACCAGGCCGGGGCGATCAGGGTGACGCCGAACGGCAGGCCGTCCCCGCGCATGGCGGCAGGCACGGCGATGGCGCACAGATCGAGCAGGTTGACGAAGTTGGTATAGGTACCGAGATGGCTGTTTTTCACCACCGGGTCGGCGTTCACTTCCTCGATGGTGTAGATGGTCGGTGCGCTGGGCACCAGCAGTGCGTCGATCTCTTGCCACACCGGGGCGGTGAGGCGGCGCAATTCCTCGCGGCGGTAATACGCCTTGAAGGCGTCGACCGCGCTGTAGGCGGTGGCGCCGGCGATCACCTCGCGCACTACCGGGTGGACGATTTCCGGGCGCTCGCGCATCACCGCTTCGATCGCGGCGTAGCGCTCCGCCACCCAGGGGCCGTCATACAGCAGCGCGGCGGTGGCCAGAAACGGCGTCAGGTCGATGGTGGTGATCACCGCGCCCATGCGCCGTGCCCGCTCTATCGCCGCGCCAAAAGCGCGCTCCTGTTCGGCATCGCCGAAAAATTCGGGCTGGGCCGGAATGCCCAGGCGCGGCGCCGCGCCCAGGGTGGCGGCGCCGGCGGCGGGAGTGCGCGAATAGTCGTCGCCGGGGTCGAAGCCGCTGGCGACCTGCAGCACCTGCGCACCATCGCCTGCGCTCAGGGCAAAAATCGAAATGCAATCGAGCGAGCGGCAAGCCGGCAGCATGCCGCTGGACGACAGGCGCCCCACCGTGGGCTTGATGCCGACAATGTTGTTGAAACCGGCGGGGATACGACCAGACCCGGCAGTATCCGTCCCCAAGGCAAAGCTCACCAGGCCGCGCGCCACCACCGAAGCCGAGCCGGAACTGGAACCGCCGGAAATGTATTCCGGCTTGAAGCTGTTCTTCACCGCGCCGTAGGGCGAGCGGGTGCCGACCAGGCCAGTGGCGAACTGGTCGAGGTTGGTCTTGCCGATCAGGATGGCGCCGGCGTCCATCAGGCGCTGCACCACGGTCGCGCTTTGCGCCGGCATGAACGAAAAATCCGGGCAGGCGGCGGTGGTCGGCAAGCCGGCGAAGTCGATGTTGTCCTTGACCGCAAAGGGCACGCCATACAGCGGCATGCCCGCCAGTGAGCCGCCGTCGGCGGCGCGGCGCGCCTCCAGCGCCGCCAGCTGGGCGGCGACCTGCGCCTCTGAAGCACGGGCGATCCAGGCGCTGTCGGCGCCGGCCGCGTCGCAGCGCGCCAGCACCTCCTGCATCAGCGCCGCGGGCGTGAGCGAGTCTTGGCGGTATTGCCGGGTCAAGGCGGAAATCAGCAGATTCACGACGCAAAAACCTTTATGTATACAAGATAGTTTACGCAATCCCCATGCCAAAACCAACCACTATTCGACGACACGGCTTAGGCCCCGGAACTGATTTGCAAGAAGAAAGCCACTTGGGCCTGAATCGGCGCTGTCAGAGGCAAAACAAATGAGTTGGCTTGGCGCGCGGGCACCGGTTTTCGCGCCCCGCACCATGCACCGGCCAATCGCACCAACATGGGGCGGCGAATCGCGCAGCCGAAAGGGCCCGCGATCCGTCGCCCATTTCCCTTCATCTGGGATGCTAGATAGAATCCTAGTATCAGCGCTTTGGCACTCTTGTTGCTCACACTGCCTGTCAGTCAATCCGGAGCGCCACTCAATGAAAATCCTTTCCCGCCTTCTCGCCTGCTTCCTGCTGGCTGCCTGTGCCGGTCTCGCGCAGGCGCAAAGCGCCGCGCCGACCAAACTCAAGTTCGTGCTGGACTGGAAATTCCAGGGCCTGCACGCCTGGTTCATCACGGCGCAGGAAAAAGGCTATTTCGCCCAGGAAGGCCTGGACGTGACCATCGATTCGGGCGACGGCTCGGCCGCCGCCGTCACCAAGGTGGCCACCGGCGCCTATGACGCCGGCTTTGGCGACATGAGCGCGATCATCCAGCTGGCGGCCACTTCGCCGCAAACAGCGCCGGTCGGCGTGTTCATGCTGTACAACCGCTCGCCCTTTGTCATCGTCTCGAAGAAGGACCACAACATCGTCAAGCCGAAAGACCTCGAAGGCAAGCTGCTGGGCAGCCCGGCCAACGGCGCCACCTACAAGCTGTTCCCCGCTTTCGCCAAGGCCGCCGGCATCGACGCCTCCAAGGTGAGAACCACCAACATCGCCGCCAACCTGCAGGAGACCATGCTGGTACGCGGCGAAGTCGACTTTCTCGCCGCCTTCGTCAACACCATCTGGTTTTCGATCAAGCCGCTGAAGGTCGATCCGGAAAAAGACTTGAACCTGATGTATTTTGCCGACTACGGCATCGATCTCTATAGCAACGGCGTGCTGGTGTCGCAAAACCTGATCAAGACCAACCCGAATGCGGTCCGTGGCTTGGTGAAGGCGATCAACCGCGCCAT
>DATAZV010000120.1:0-15260 GCA_036271855.1 Burkholderiales bacterium | reverse complement strand
GCGCCGATGTTGCCACCGGCGCCGGGCTTGTTGTCGACCACAATGGATTGGCCGATCTGCGACTTCTCGCTGATGATGCGGGCGAGAATGTCCGGCGCGCCGCCGGGGGGGAAAGTCACCACCAGGCGCAGCGGCTTGTTGGGGTACTGGGCATACGCCGCGCCGGCCGGCGCAAGCGCCAGCAAGCCCAACGTGACCATTACCAGGTGTTTGATCAATTTGGTCATTTTCGCTTTGTCTCCATCCTGTGGGTTCACGACTTGGAGGCGCTGCTTTTTTTGTACGCGCCCAAGGCAGCTCCGGTTTCCTCAACCAAGCCTTTTATGTTCAGTCGCGGCGATTGTGCGGAGCGGACGGAGCCTACCAAAAAAAAACGGGGCGCACATTGCGCCCCGTCGTTTTGCCGGTAAAGCCTTTCGCCGTTATTCCTCGACGAAAGTCTCTTCGCGGCGTTTCGCGATCTGCGGCAGGGCGATGATCGCCAGCAGCGCGGCGGCCATCACCAGCATGGTCAGCGACAGCGGGCGGGTGAAGAACACCGTGGGGTCGCCACGCGACAGCAGCATGGCGCGACGCAGGTTTTCTTCCATCATCGGCCCGAGGATGAAGCCCAGCAGCAACGGCGCGGGTTCGGCGGCGAACTTGATGAACATGATGCCCAGCACGCCGAACAGCACGGTGATCAGCACGTCGAACGAGTTGTTGTTCACCGAGAACACGCCGATGCAGCAGAACATCAAAATTGCCGGGTAGAGCATGCGGTAAGGCACCTTCAGCAGCTGCACCCACATGCCGATCAGCGGCAGGTTCAGGATCACCAGCATCAGGTTGCCGATCCACATCGAGGCGATCATGCCCCAGAACAGCGAGGGGTTCGAGGTCATCACCTGCGGGCCCGGCTGGATGTTGTGGATGGTCATCGCACCGACCATCAGCGCCATCACCGCGTTGGGCGGAATGCCCAGGGTGAGCAGCGGAATGAAGGAGGTTTGCGCACCGGCGTTGTTGGCCGACTCGGGGCCGGCAACACCGCGGATCTGGCCTTCGCCGAACTTCGGGGTGAGGCCGCCGCCGAGCTTCTTTTCCACCGTGTAGGAGGCGAAAGAGGCGAGCAGCGCGCCGCCGCCGGGCAGAATGCCCAGGGCCGAGCCGATCAGGGTGCCGCGGGTGATCGCCGGCAGGGAGTCCTTGAAGTCGGTCCAGGAAAGCAGCAGGCCCTTGACCTTGGAGGTGAAGACTTCGCGGTCTTCCTTCATATCAAGGTTGACGATGATTTCGGCGAAACCGAACACGCCCATGGCCACCGAGATGAAGCCGATACCGTCGGACAGTTCAGGGATGCCGAAGGCGAAGCGCGAGGTGCCGGTGTTGACGTCGGTACCGACTAAGCCCAGCAGCAGGCCGAAGACGATCATGGCGATCGCCTTGATGATCGAGCCGGAAGCCAGCACCACGGCGCCGATCAGGCCCAGCACCATCAGTGAGAAGTATTCGGCGGGGCCGAACTTGAAGGCCAGTTCGGCCAGCGGCGCGGCGAAGCCGGCGAGGATCAGGGTACCGAAGCAGCCGGCGATGAACGAGCCCAGCGCTGCCACCGAGAGCGCGGCGCCTGCCCTCCCTCGTCGGGCCATCTGATAGCCGTCCAGCATGGTCACCACTGACGAAGATTCACCCGGCAGGTTGACCAGGATGGCGGTGGTGGAACCGCCGTATTGCGCGCCGTAGTAGATGCCGGCCAGCATGATCAGCGCGGCCACCGGGGGCAGCGCGTAGGTCGCCGGCAGCAGCATGGCGATGGTGGCGATCGGGCCGATGCCCGGGAGCACGCCGATCAGCGTGCCCAGCAGGCAACCGAAAAAGCAGTACAGCAGGTTTTGAAAGGTAACCGCAGTCCCGAAGCCGAGGGCGAGGTTGCTGAGAAGTTGTTCCATGGTGCTTTCGCTCTCCCTTATTTCTTCGACGCGTCGGCCGGAGCCGGCGCTGCTGCGGCCGGGGCTGCCGGTGCTGTTGCTGCCGGGGCCGGGGTATCCGCGGCCGGGGGCGTGACATCAGGCGCCGGTTTGGCTTCGGACTGGAACATGCGCTGCAGTTCCGGGTAGTCGACCCAGGTCGGCATCTGCAGGCCCAGGCCCTTGACGAAAATCCCCCAGGCCATGACGGCCAGGACCACCGACGAGATCGCCGTTTCCTTGACCTTGAACTCGTGGCTGGCCAGCGCCGCGATCCAGACCAGGCCGATGGTGCAGATGATCACGCCGATGGCCTTGATGAACAGGCCGAACAGGCCGACCGAGCCGAGAATCAGGCCCATCGAGCGTTCACCGATGACCACCGCCAGCACGCAGCCGGCGATGGTGCCGATGGCCAGCGCGCCGTTCGGGCCGGCCAGGCCGACCGCGCCGGCGCCGAGCGACAGGATCATCATCAGGATGAACACGAGGCTCGACTTCAGGCTGGCCTTTTCGACATTGCCGTCGTGCGCACCGAGCGACTTGAACAGCACGATGGCGCCGAGCGCCGTCAGCGTGCCGCCGAGCCAGAACGGGAAATATCCCGGGCCCATGCGGGCTGCCGTACCCATGTTGTATGTGGTGGACAGCCACATGGTCAGCGAGCCGAAGATGACGAACATCAACCCGGCAAAAAAGTCCTTCTGATCCTTGATCCTCATTGTTCCCTCACTCCAATGAAGCACTGCACTTAGAGGCCGCTTCCTTGTCAAACATAAAAAACCAGATTCGTCCGCGTTCTTCCGACGCGTATGCATTGCCTCGCAATGTTGCGGAAATCGAGGCCAAAACAGCTGCGCAACGAACCACATAACAGCGCGCCCAAGTATCGTTAACGATGCCTGGGCGCGAACGGACCCGCAATAATACTGGCTTTCACGAAATTGGGAACGTGAAAATTCGTGTTAGTTATGCTGCGCCGCGCAAATTATTCTTTTTGCATCAAGTCCGTTTTGCCTACGCCACGCGACAAACGAAATGCTTACAACTTTGTCAGGACGGCACTTATCGGGCACATTGATAAATTATGCCCCAAAAGACTCAATCTACGCGTGCGCCGGAAGCCTTGACGATCCTTGCATACTTGGGGATTTCGCCCTTGATGAAGGCGGCAAATTGCGCCGGCGTGTTGCCGCCGGGCTCGGCGCCGAATTTCGCCAGGCGCTCCTTCACGTCGGGCTCGCCCAGCGCGTGCACCAGCTCGTCGTGCAGGCGGCCGAGTGCCTCAGGCGGAATGCCGGCCGGGGCCAGCACGCCGAACCAGGTGTCGATGTCGAAGCCCTTCAGGCGGGCGTCGGCCTCCTCCAGGGTCGGCAACTCCGGCGCGAAGCTGGAGCGCTTGCGGGTGGTGACGGCCAGGGCGGTGAGCTTGCCGCTTTTCACCTGCGCCAGCGAATTGGCGAGATTGTCGAACATCAGGTCGGTCTGCCCCGAGAGCAGCGCCAGCATCGCGGGGTTGCCGCCGGCGTAGGGGATATGCACCATGTAGGTGCCGGTCAATTGCTTGAACAACTCGCCCGCCAGGTGCCCCGCGCTGCCGTTGGAGCCGGAACCGAAATTGAGCTTGCCCGGATGCGCGCGCGCATAATCGATCAGTTCCTTGACCGAGCGCACCTGGGTGCTGGGGCCGATCACCAGCACGTTGGGCACCGAGGCCACCAGCGTGACCGGCTGGAAATCGCGCACCGGGTCGTAGGGCATTTTTGCGTACAGCGCCGGGTTGATCGCATGGGTGGCCACCGCCCCCATGACGATGGTGTACCCATCGGCCGGCGATTTGGCGACAAAGTCCGCCCCCAGGTTGCCGCCCGCCCCCGGCTTGTTGTCGACGATCACCGGCTGCCCCAGGCGCGTACCCATCTTCTCCCCCAGCGCCCGCGCCACCACATCCAGCGGCCCGCCCGGCGGATACGGCACCACGAAACGCACCGGCTTCGAAGGAAAGCCCTGTGCCACGCAAACCACCGGCATGGCCGCCATCAACACAAAAAGCGCGGCAGGAACGACGCGCCAAAAATTGGTCTTCATAATTGCCTCAACTCCGTCTACCGATGCCACAACTCAGCGATGTAGGTGCCGAAGAGCGCCACGCTTTTTCGTAGCCTTTAATCCAGAAAAATCGTCTGGCTCCGCCAGCGATTTCTTCTGCACTCACCGCGCAAAAGTAGGGTTGTACTTTTGCGCGCCTAGTGGAGGTGGCGCTTGTTGTGCCCGCCGTTGCCCGCGCCGCCGCCATGGCCGCTGCCGCCCGAGGGCAGCTCGAAGCGCGACAGCTTCTGCCCCTGCGCGATGGAAAGCAGGCGCTTGGCGAACAGGCGGTTCACCGCGTCGACCACCTCGGCCATTTCGCCGCGATCGAAGTGGCGCTCGAGCAGGCGGGTGACGTCTTCCTGCATGTACTGGCGCTGGGTTTCGTGGATCGCTTCGGGCGTGGGGCCGACGAAAATCAGGCCGAACTCGTCGCGCCCTTCCTCGTCGTCGTTGTCGTAATAGCTGACTTCGATGCCGGCGCCTTCGGCGGAGAGTTCGTTGATGCCGCCGCAGGCTTCGTCCAGCGCGTTCTGGAAATCGGCATTGCCTTCCACCGTCCAGCATAGCGAGAGCACGCGCTTTTGCGCGTCATAGCCGATGCCGGGCTCTTCCTCGAACAGGCTGGGGGCGTCGCCGAGCGACTTGGCGCCGGCGTATTTCCACAGCGGCTTCAGGGCTTCTTCGACCTGCTTGTAGCTGATGCCGGGTTTCACCGGCACGTCGCCGTGGACGTGGATTTCGTACTGGTTGTAGTCGCGGCTCATGGTGCGGTCCTTCAATGTTCTGTGTATTTTAAGTCTTCTAGATCACGTGCGAGGCGCGCAGTTTCTCTATCTGTTCCGGAGCATAGCCGAGTTCGCGCAGTACCGCTTCCGTATGCTCGCCCAGGAGCGGGGGCGGCGCGGCGTATTCGAGGGGTGTACCGGAATACTTGATCGGATTGGCCACCAGCGGCACGCTGCCGGCAGTGGGGTGCGGCAAGTCGATCTTCAGCCCGCGCGCCTTCACCTGCGGGTTGTCGAAGGTGTCGGCGATGCTGTTGATCGGGCCGCAGGGCACGCCCACGGCTTCGAGCTGGTCCATCCACTCCTGGCGCGTCTTGGTGAGCATCATTTGCTCCAGCAGGGGAATCATTTCGGCGCGATTGCGTACCCGGTCCGGGTTGGTGCGAAAGCGCGGATCGCCGGAAAGCTCGGGCCGGCCGCCGGCCTGGCAGTATTTGGCGAACTGGCCGTCGTTGCCGACCGCGACGATGACGTAGCCGTCGGCCACCTTGAACACCTGGTAGGGCGTGAGGTTCTGGTGCGCATTGCCGGCGCGCGCAGGCGCCTTGCCCGAGGTCAGGTAATTGGTGTTCATGTTGGCCAGCATCGCCACCTGGCAGTCGAGCAGGGCCATGTCGATGTACTGGCCCTCGCCGGTCTGCTCGCGGTGGGTGATGGCGGCCAGTATCGCCACGCCGGAGTACATGCCGGTCATCAGGTCGGCCACGGCAACGCCGGCTTTTTGCGGGCCGCCGCCGGGCAGGTCGTCGCGCTCGCCGGTGACGCTCATGAAGCCGCCCATGCCCTGGATCACGTAGTCGTAGCCGGCGCGATGGGCGTAAGGACCGGTCTGTCCGAAGCCGGTGATGGAGCAATAGATCAGTTTCGGGTTCACCGCCTTCAGCGAGGCGTAATCCAGGCCGTACTTCTTCAACTGCCCGACCTTGTAGTTCTCCAGCACGATGTCGGACTTCACCGCCAGCTGGCGGATGATCTCCTGGCCCTCGGGGGTGGAGATGTCGAGGGTCAGCGACTTTTTGCCGCGGTTGGCCGACAGATAGTAGGCGGCCTCGGTGGTGTCGCGCCCCTGCGCGTCCTTCAGGTAGGGCGGGCCCCAGGTGCGGGTGTCGTCGCCGCCGCGGCTGGTTTCGTCGGACGGGCGCTCGATCTTGATCACCGTAGCGCCCAGGTCGCTGAGCAGTTGGCCGCACCAGGGGCCGGCCAGCACGCGGGACATGTCGAGAACCTTGAGATGGGAAAGCGGACCGGGCATGGGGAACCAAAAAAGGTGAGGGTGGGACAAACAGCGGTACAAAGCACGGGGACAAGCCGTGGTCGGCGCCAACACCGGCCGGCGGATTGCAAACAGGGCGTAATGATAGCTTGGCTATAATCCGCGAGCTTCGCAGGCGAAGCCCGCAACAAGGATGTTGCAACGCACCGCAAACCGGGGGCGCAATCCCCCGTCACAGGAGTACATGATGATTCCAGGCATGAAACAGAAGTTGGGCCGCATTTCCGCGCGCCTGCTTGCCGTTGCCCTGCTCGGCGGCGCTGTCGCCGCGCCGGCCCAGGCGCAGACCGAAATCCAGTGGTGGCACGCGATGGCGGGCGCGCTGGGCGAGCGCGTCAACGACCTCGCCGCGCGCTTCAACGCGCAGAACAAGGAATACAAGGTGGTGCCGGTTTTCAAGGGCAACTACGACGAGACGCTGGCCGCCGGCCGCGCCGCCTTCCGCGCCCACGAGCCGCCGGCGATTTTGCAGGTGTTCGAGGTCGGCACCGCCACCATGATGGCCTCCAAGGGGGTGATCAAGCCGGTCTACGAAGTGATGGCGATCGCCGACAAGAAGTGGGACCCGAGCATCTACGTGCCGGCGGTGGCGGGCTATTACACCGACCCCAAGGGCCGCATGCTGTCGATGCCCTTCAACAGCTCGACCCCGGTGATGTACTACAACAAGGACGCCTTCAAGAAGGCCGGCATCACCGAAGTGCCCAAGACCTGGGCGGATTTGCAGACTGCGCTGTTGAAAATCCAGTCTTCGGCGGCCACGCCCTGCGCATTCACCACCGGCTGGCAGTCCTGGGTGCAGCTGGAAACCATGAGCGCCTGGCATAACGAGCCCTTCGCCTCGCAGAGCAACGGCTTCGGCGGCCTCAATACCCAGCTCGAATTCAATAAGGAACTGGAGATTCGCCACATTTCGCGCCTCTCCTCCTGGGTGAAGTCGGGCCTGTTCACCTACGCCGGCCGCAAGGACGAGCCCGCCGCCAAGTTTTTCACCGGCGAGTGCGCGGTGCTCACCACCTCTTCGGGCAACTACGGCAACATCAAGAAAAACGCCAAGTTCGACTTCGGCGTCGCCCCCCTGCCCTACTACGACGAGTACAAGGGCGCGCCCTACAACACCATCATCGGCGGCGCTTCGCTGTGGGTGATGAACGGCAAGAAGCCCGAGGTGTACAAGGGCGTGGGCAAGTTCTTCGAGTTCCTGTCGCGCCCGGAAATCCAGGCGGAATGGCACCAGGGCACCGGCTATGTGCCGATCACCAAGGCGGCCTACGAGCTGACGGCGAAAACCGGCTTCTATGAGAAGAACCCGGGCGCCGACGTGGCGATCAAGGAACTCTCCGGCAAGGTGCAGGCAAACAGCCGCGGCGTGCGCCTGGGCAATTTTGTCGAGATCCGCACCATCATCGACGAGGAACTGGAGAACGTGTGGAGCAACAAGAAGTCGCCCAAGCAGGCGCTGGACGACGCGGTGCGCCGCGGCGACGAGCAGTTGCGCAAGTTTGAGGCGGCAAACAAGGCCGGCAAGGTCTGATGGGTTTGCGGCTCTCCGCCGGACGCCACCTCGCGGTGGCGTTTTTCTTGTGCGCTTGCGGCGCGCGGGTGGCGGCGCAGCCGGAAGCCAATGCGCCGCTGATCGCGCTGGACGTCGGGCATTACCTGGCGGCGCCGGGCGCGACTTCGGCGCGCGGCGTGGTGGAGTTCAACTTCAATCGCGCGCTGGTGCTGGCAATCGATGCGCGCCTGAAGGCTGCCGGCTATCGCACCGAGCTGATCGGCATCGAGGGCCAGGCGGCGGATCTGGCGGGGCGGCCGCGGCGCGCGCGCGAGGTCGGCGCCACCTTGTTCCTGTCGGTGCATCACGACTCGACGCGCGAACGCTATTTGCGCGACTGGGACTACGATGGCCAGGCGCGCAAGTACGCGGACCAGCGCTTCCAGGGGTATTCCCTGTTCGTCTCGCGGCAAAACCCGCAATGGCGCCAGTCATTGGAGTGTGCCTCCACCCTGGGCACCCACCTGCGCGCCGCCGGCTTCAAGCCTTCGCGCTATCACGCCGACCCGGTAATGGGCGAATCGCGCGAGTTCGCCGACGAGGCCAACGGCGTGCATTTTTTCGACAACCTGGCGGTGTTGCGCAACTCGACCAACATGCCGGCCCTGCTGTTCGAGGCCGGGGTGATCCTGAACCGCGACGAGGAAGCACGCATGAGTGAAGAGGCGACGCGCACGCGCATTGCCGAGGCGGTGGCGCAGGCGATGCCGGCCTGCGTGATCGATGCCATCAAGGCACGCGGGGTGCCAGTGCCGATCAGCACCATCGATCCGGCGCCGCTGCTGCGGCGCGCCAGCACCCCGGCGCCACGCCGCAAGGCGCCGCTTGCCGCGCCGCTGCCGCTCCAGTAAGGTGCCGGGATGGAAAAGCGCGTCATTTTCAAGAACTGGTGGGTGCCGCTGCTGCTGGTGACACCACAACTGGCGGTGACGCTGGTGTTTTTCGTCTGGCCGGCGGCGCAGGCGCTCTACGGCTCGATGTATGTGGAGGACGCCTTCGGCACTTCTTCCGAATTCGTCGGCGCACAGAACTTCATCGCCCTGTTCAAGGACCCGTATTACGGCCACTCCTTCGGCATCACCGCGGTGTTCTCGGTGGCGGTAGCGGGCTTGAGCCTGTCGGTGTCGCTGCTGCTCGCGGTGTTCGCCGACCGGGTGCTGCGCGGCGCGCGGGTCTACCAGACCCTGCTGATCTGGCCCTATGCGGTGGCGCCGGCGATCGCCGGAGTGCTGTGGATGTTCATGTTCGACCCTTCGGTGGGGGTGGCGGCCTGGGCGCTGCGGCGCATGGGCGTGGACTGGAACCACCTGCTCAACGGCCACCAGGCGATGGCGCTGGTGGTGTTCGCCGCGGCGTGGAAGCAGGTGAGCTACAACTTCATTTTCTTTCTCGCCGGGCTGACGGCGATTCCGAAGTCGCTGATCGAGGCGGCGGCGATCGACGGCGCCGGGCCGGTGCGGCGCTTTGTCGACATCGTCTTCCCGCTGCTCACGCCCACCACTTTTTTCCTGCTGGTAGTGAACATCATCTACGCCTTTTGCGACACCTTCGGGGTGATCGACGCCGTTACCCAGGGCGGCCCGGCGAAGGCGACCGAGGTGCTGGTGTTCAAGATTTTCCAGGACGGCTTCAAGGGCCAGGACTACGGCGGGGCGGCGGCACAGTCGGCGGTGCTGATGGCGATCATCATCGGCTTGACGGTGGCGCAATTTCGGTACGTCGAAAAGAAAGTGAATTATTGAGATGGTGGAACACCGTCCCGGCCTGAACTTCCTCTCCCACGCGCTGCTGATCGTCGGCGTGGCTGTAGTGGCATTCCCGGTCTATCTCACCTTCGTCGCCTCGACGCTGAGCGCCGACCAGGTGCTGGACGCGCCGATGCGCCTGTGGCCCGGCAGCCACCTGCTGGAGAACTACGCCAGCGTGCTGCAAAAGGGCGCGGGGGGCGCCGCGCCGCTGTCGCGCCTGCTGTTCAACAGCCTGGTGTCGGCGCTGGTGATCGCCGTCGGCAAGATCGCGATCTCGATCATTTCCGCCTACGCCATCGTCTACTTTCGCTTTCCCGGGCGCATGTTCTGCTTCTGGCTGATCTTCCTCACCCTGATGCTGCCGGTGGAGGTGCGCATCCTGCCGACCTACAAGGTGGTGTCGGACATGGGCTTTCTCGACAGCTATGTCGGGCTTACCCTGCCCCTGATCGCTTCGGCCACGGCCACCTTTTTGTTCCGCCAGTTCTTCCTTACCATTCCCGACGAGTTGCTGGAGGCGGCACGCATCGACGGCGCCGGGCCACTGCGCTTTTTCTGGGATGTGGTGTTGCCGCTGTCGGTGACCAATATCGCGGCGCTGTTCGTCATCCTGTTCATCTACGGCTGGAATCAGTACCTCTGGCCGCTGCTCATCACCACGCGCGAGGACATGTACACGGCAGTGATCGGCATGCGGCGCATGATGTCCGGGGGCGACGCCGCCACCGAGTGGAACCTGGTGATGACCACCGCCATGCTGACCATGCTGCCGCCGGCCGTCGTGGTGATCCTGATGCAGCGCTGGTTTGTCAAAGGATTGGTGGATAGTGAAAAATAAGAATTGCGGGAGCGAGCATGGCCACCGTTGAACTGCGCGGGGTACGCAAGAGCTACGGCAGCGGCAAGAATGCGCTGGAAGTGATCCACGGCATCGATTGCAGCGTGAGCGACGGCGAATTCATCGTGCTGGTCGGCCCCTCCGGCTGCGGCAAGTCGACCTTGCTGCGCATGGTGGCGGGGCTGGAGGAGATCAGCGCCGGCGAGATCGCCATCGGCAGCCGCGTGGTCAACACGCTGGAACCGAAGGACCGCGACGTCGCCATGGTGTTCCAGAACTACGCGCTCTACCCGCACATGAGCGTGGGCGAGAACATGGCTTACGGCCTGAAGATCCGCGGCGTGGCGGCGGCGGAAATCGCCGCCCGTGTCAATCGCGCCGCCGCCATGCTGGAACTGGCGCCCTACCTGGGGCGCAAGCCGCGCGAGCTTTCCGGCGGCCAGCGCCAGCGCGTGGCGATGGGCCGCGCCATCGTGCGCAACCCCCAGGTGTTCCTGTTCGACGAGCCGCTGTCCAACCTCGACGCCAAGCTGCGGGTGCAGACGCGCATGGAGCTGCAAAAGCTGCACCGCGAGTTCAACACCACCAGCCTGTACGTCACCCATGACCAGGTCGAGGCGATGACCCTGGGCCAGCGCCTGATCGTGATGAATGCCGGGGTGGCCGAGCAGATCGGCGCGCCGATGGAGGTGTACGCCAGGCCCGCTTCCACTTTCGTTGCCGGCTTCATCGGCTCGCCGGCGATGAACCTGTTGCACGGCGAGGCGCAGGGCGACCGCTTTGTCGCCGCCGCCACCACGCCCGGCGTGGCCCTGGCCGCGCCCGCCCCGCCGCTGAGCATTCAGCTGCCGGTGCCGGCGCCGCGCGACGGTCCGCTGATATTGGGCCTGCGGCCCGAGCACCTGAGCCCCGCCGGCGCTGGCGAGGCGCGTTTCGGCTTCGGCGTCGAAATGGTCGAGGCCCTGGGGGCGGATAGCTATGCCTATGGGCTGGGCGGCGGCGGCACCCTGGTCGCGCGGGTGGCGGCCGGCACCGTGCCGCCAATCGGTGAAGTGTTGCCGCTGACTTTCGCGGCGCAGCACATGCACTGGTTCGATGCTGCCAACGGCAGGCGCGTCGCATGAGCGCCTACCGCTACCCTTGCCGCATCATCGCCCACCGCGGCGGCGGCACCCTGGCGCCGGAGAACACCCTGGCGGCGATCCGCTACGGCCATGCCCAGGGGTTTCGGGGCGTCGAGTTCGATGTCATGCTGGCGCGAGAAAACACGCCGGTGCTGATGCATGACGACACCCTGGAGCGCACCACCAACGGCAGCGGCGCGCTGGCCGAGCGCAGCGCCGCCGAACTGGCGCGGCTGGACGCCGGCAGCTGGCGCGACGCCCGCTACCAGGGCGAGCCGGTGCCAACCTTCGAGCAGGCCGGCAAGCTTTGCGTTGAACTGGGCCTGTTCGCCAATATCGAGATCAAACCCTACGCGCCGGGCGGTGACGCAGTCGCGCAGGAAACCGGCACCCGCACGGCGCTGGCCACCCGCGCCCTCTGGGCCGGCGCCGCGCGACAGCCCCTGCTTTCCTCGTTTTCCGGCGTGGCGCTGAAGTCGGCCATGCTCGCCGCGCCCGAGTTGCAGCGCGCCTACCTGTTCGACGCCGTACCGCCGGACTGGCACCAGCGCTTGGCCGCGCTGGATTGCGTGGCCCTGCATTGCAATGCGAAAAAGCTCACCCAGCCGCAGGCCGAGGCGATCAAGCGCGCCGGCTACGGCCTGATGTGCTGGACGGTGAACGAGGTCGCGCAAGGCGACGCCCTGTTTGCCTGGGGGGTCGATGCCTTGTGCACCGACCGCCTCGACCTGTTCCAGCCCGCCTAGGCGCCGCCGTCCGGCTGGCGGCGCCTCGTCCCGTGTGGCTAGCGGCGCATTTCGACATCGCGGATGGCGTGCTCGGTAAAGCGCATTGCCGCGTCGATGTGCTCGACGATGCGGTTGCGCAGCATGCGCACCTGCGGGTTGTCCTCTTCGCGGGCGGCGTCGTTGCGTGCCTGGCGCAGCAGCCCGAGCGCACGATGCAGGCGGCCCCCGTGGTTCATCCGCCCGTCATCGCGCGGACGCTGGCCGAGATTCTTGCCGTCGGCCACCGCCGCGCGCTTGGTCTCGTCGATGGCACGGTCGATTTCGGCCAGCGCCAGGTCTTCCTGGCGGTTGACCGCGGCATCGCCTGGACGGTGTTCCAGGTCCCAGCGCGCCGAGCGCAGATCGCTCAGCACATGCAGGTAGGCCGGATGGCGGCCGGGCACGTCGGCCTGCGCGGCAAACGGCAACAGGCCCGCAAAGAGCAGGCCGATGACTATCCTCTTGATCTTCATGTCGACTCCTCCAGTTTTATGGATTTATATAGACGGTAGGGAGCGTTCCGCTCCGCCAGCTCCCACTGGCGCGGCAAGCCAACGCCGCTTTTGGACCTTACCACCTTTGGACCAGGCGTCTAGGCTTGCAGCCTTTGCTCAAGCCGGCGCTTCACTTCCGACCACTCATCGTCGATGATGGAAAAGCGCACCGAGTCGCGCTTGCGCCCGTCGGGCATGATGCGCTCGTGGCGCACGATGCCTTCCTGCTGCGCGCCCAGGCGCAGGATGGCGGTGCGCGAATTCTCGTTCAGCACATCGGTGGTGAACTGAACGCGCACGCACCGCATCTCTTCGAAGGCGTGACACAGCATCAAGTACTTGGTCTCGGTGTTGACGAAGCTGCGTTGCCAGGACGCGCTTATCCAGGTATGGCCGATCTCCAGCTTGCGGTTCGGCCGGTCGATTTTCCAGAAACGGGTCGAGCCGATTACCTTGCTGCTCATTTTTTCTGCACCGGGCAACTCGATGGCAAACGCCAGCACGCTGCCGGCGGCCATGCCTTCGAGCGCGCGGGCGAGATAAGCGGCAACCGTCGCCACGGAAGGCACCACGGTGTGGGGCAGGTTCCACAGTTCGCCGTCGGCGGCGGCCGCGACCAGCGCGGGGCCGTCCGATTCAAGCAAGGGGCGCAGGACGATTCTTCGCCCGATGAGGGAAGTCATGAACAGGTGTGGAACTTAAAAGACGGGCAGGAGACGAATTTAGCACTGGCTGGGGCAAAATAGCCCGGCCTGCCGAAATTTGATGAATCAAACCCCGCCCGCGAGCCATTCATGTTCCCCGCCTCCAGAGCGCAGCGTATCGGCCTGATCCTGCTCGCCGCGTTTTTCATCATCGGCGGGATTCTGCATTTTGTTTTTCCGGCGGCCTACGCCGGCATCATGCCGCCGTGGCTGCCATGGCATGCGGCGCTGGTGACGATCAGCGGCGCTTGCGAGATCGCCGGGGGTATCGGCGTTCTGCTGCCGCGCACGCGGCATGTTGCGGGATGGGGGCTGATCCTGCTGTCCCTGGCGGTGCTGCCGGCCAATGCGCAGATGCTGTTCAACTATCACGCGGCGCAGGCGCCGCTGTGGCAGCAGGCGCTGCTGGCCTTGCGGCTGCCTTTGCAATTGCCGCTGATCTGGTGGATATGGCTTGTAACGCGGCGTTAAAAAACTAGCGTTTCTTTTTGCTGCCTTGGTGCATGCCGGGCTGCAGCCGCTCCTGGATCATGCCGACAAGTTCGGCGCGTTCGGGAAAGGGGATGGTGCCGTCCGCGCCGGGCAGCTTGAGGTTTTGCAGGTCTTCCATCGCGCGCAGCAATTCTTCCGGATGGTTCGCCAGCACGCCGCGCAGCAGTTCGACGACGATGTCGGCGGTGGCGTTGCGGTAGGCGGTCATGCTGTCGATGAAATAGGGCGACTCTTTCAGCAGGCGCTCCAGCTGCTGGGCGGCGCTTTCGGGAATGCTGCCGTCGCCCGTGACCTGTTTGCCCGCGGGCTGTTGCTGCTTGTGGTGGGCTTTGCTCATGTTTCGGCTCTTTCGCGGTGGCGTGGGAAGGCGGCGCGGTCAGGCCTTGCCCCGGGTTGCCGAAATCGGGTGGCGCGCCGGCCGTTTGGATAATGTACGGCAAGTCGCGGATTTGCGAGCGCGGCGCCGGTTCCGGCGCCGCGCGCCCGGCTGGCGCCCGGGACCGACGCTTCTCTAAGGCTGGCGCTTCTTTTTCCACTCCTCGTAGGCCGCTTTGGTCTGGGCGTTCGGCGGATAGGTGCCGGGCAGGGCGGCGCCGCCCTGCACGCGTTCGAGGATGAAACGTTCCATGGTGTCCTGCTCGGCGGCGTCGCGCGCGACTTCGTCGGCCAGATGGGCGGGGATGATGACCACACCCTCGGCGTCACCCACCACGATGTCGCCGGGGTAGACCGGCACGCCGCCGCAGCCGATCGGCACGTTCAGGTCGACGGCGTGATGGTGGATCAGGTTCAGCGGCGCGCTGCCGCCGGCGCAATACAGCGGGAAATCCATTTGCGCGATTTCACCGCTGTCGCGCACCGGGCCGTCGGAAACCATGCCGGCGGCGCCGCGCACCTGCAGGCGGGTAAGCAATATCTGGCCACCGGAGGCGACGCGCTTTTCGCCGCGGCAATCGACCACCAGCACATGGCCCACCGGCACGCTTTCGACGCCCTTGCGCTGCGGATGCTCCGGGTTTTCGAAGGCGCTGATCTGGTCGATGTCTTCACGCGCGGGAATGTTGCGCATGGTGTAGGCGGGGCCGACCAGGTTGGCGCCCGGCTGCGTCAGGCGCGTGATGCCTTGCAGGAAGACATTGCGAAAGCCGCGCTTGAACAACTGGGTGCACAGGGTGGCGGTGCTGGCGCGGCGCAGGAGTTCAAGGGTGGCGGGTTGCAGTTCGGCCATGGCGCAGGGTCCTTCGGGAATGATTGAGGAGAGATGGACCGGGGTCCCGGCCACATCGCCCTGCGGGCGATCAAGGTGAAGCGGGCCGGCCCGGAGATACCCGGCGCTCCGCCTCAGGACTGAATTCGGGTTAGCGCCCCCCCTTTGGGCTCTTGTTCTTCGTCTTAATTTTTTGATCTTCTTGGTAGCGCTAACGGCGGCCATTATTGGGG
>DATAZV010000119.1:0-13000 GCA_036271855.1 Burkholderiales bacterium | reverse complement strand
CGCTTCGATCTGCCCACCGCCGTGGAGTACGCCAAGGCGCTTTCCGCCTACGACCTGTTCTGGTACGAAGAGGCCGGCGACCCGCTGGACTACGAGCTGCAAGCCAAGCTGGCCGAACACTACGCCGGGCCGATGGCGACGGGCGAGAATCTGTTTTCGATGCAGGACGCGCGCAACCTGATCCGCTACGGCGGCATGCGCAAAGACCGCGACTGGCTGCAGTTCGACTGCGCGCTTTCCTACGGCCTGGTGGAGTATCTGCGTACGCTGGAGATGCTCAAGAGCTACGGCTGGTCGTGGAGCCGCTGCGTGCCGCACGGCGGCCACCAGATGTCGCTCAACATCGCCGCCGGCCTGGGGCTGGGCGGCAACGAAAGCTACCCGGATTTGTTCCAGCCCTACGGCGGCTTCCCGGACGGGGTGAAGGTGGTCGACGGCCACATCACCATGCCGGAGCTGCCGGGCATCGGGTTCGAGGGCAAGAGTGATTTGATTAAAGAGATGCGCAGTTTGTCGGAAGGGGCGTAAGCCCTCCTTTTCAAGCCGCGATCCTTCACCATGAAACCAAACAGCGCCCTTGCCCTCGCCATCGCGCTCGCGCTGTTCGCCTGGTTTTTGTTTGCGGCAGGCGCTACACGGATTTTCATCGACACCGTCGATCCGACTGCCCAGGTGGGTATGGATGCCGAGATACGCCTTCAGGCCATTTATTGCCAGATTGCCGGGGCTATCTGCCTGTTGGGTGCGGTGTGGCTCTCGGGCTATAGTTGGTCCGCTGCTCGTGCTCACGCCATCGTCTCTCTAGCAGTTTGCTTGTTACCCGTAGCCTGGCTCATTTCAAAAGAATTCTCCTAGACATCAATCGGCTTTTAGTTTCATGAAACCCACAACCGCCGCCAACCTCTCCATCGCCCTCGTGTGGTTCGCATGGATGGCGTGGTTGTGCAGCCGCTATGCGGAAGGGAGCGCCCAGGACATAACGGCGGAACAGGTACACGGCACCCTGCGCACCGTGTTCCTGTTCGCCGGCGCGGCCGCCTTCTTCCTGATCGGCGCGGTATGGTTCTCCGGCTACGGCTGGGCCGCGGCGCGCAAGCGCGCGGCCGCCTCGCTGGCGGCGTGTACCCTGACCCTGGGCTATGCGGTCTATCAACTCGTGCGTTGAGCGGCCGGCCAACGTTTTTATTCAAGGACTCCCGATGCTGCCGAAAGAAGCGCAATGAAACGCCCCTACCTCCTCGCCACCCTGTTCGCCCTCAGCACCGTCGCGCTCAACGTCCTGCTCGACGCCCTGCTCTGGGGCCGCGCCTGGAAGATGCCGGCCAACCAGACCCTGCAACAGGCGCTGGCGCTGCATGTCGCCTTTCACGTCTTCGTGCTCATCCTGAGCTGGCTGGGCGCGGCCATGGCCTGCACCATGCTGATGGACCGCCTGCCTTCCTGGCGCGTGATGGCGCTGGCGGCGGCGGCGTTGACGGTGGCGATGTTTTTCATTTTTCCGGTGCTGCTCACCCATCTCGGGCTGCTGCCGGCGGGTTTGGGTCACTTGGTCGCCGCGGCGCTGTTTGCCGGCGCCGCCTGCCTGCTCGGTGGCCGCCGCGCCGGCGCAGGCAGCAGCGGTTAAGTTATATTCTTTATCAGGCGATTATTTACGGGCATTGATGCAAAATACTTGGGCGTAGTATTACACCCGATTGCAACCTTACCGCCCAGCCGCTCATCCCAGCCGCCCGCAGAGGCAGCCAGACCACCAGCACACCCCCATGGACGCGGCCACGACCGCATCAGGTCCGCAAAGGAGACAAGATGAACCAGCAACGCAGAGCACTCGTTAAGGCCGGCGCCGCAGCCGCAGCCTTGTCCGCCACCGGCTTGTCCGGCCTGGCCCACGCGCAGGCCGCCGGGCCGATCCGCCTCGGCCTGATGACGGTGAAAACCGGGCCGCTGGCCTCCGGCGGCCTGGACATGGAAAAGGCGCTGATGCAGTACCTGAAAGAGCGCAACTACATGATGGCCGGGCGCAAGGTTGAGCTGTTCGTCGGCGACTCCGGCGGCGTGCCGGCCACCGCGCGCGCCAAGGTGCAGGAGCTGGTGGAGCGCAACAAGATCCACGTGATGATCGGCCCCCTGGCCGCCAACGAGGCGCTGGCGGTGGACGACTACATCCGCTCCGCTTCGCTGCCCACCCTCTCGGTGGCCGCCGCCGAAGACATGACGCAGCGCAAGGCCAGCCCCTGGTTCGTGCGCGGCACCTCCACCTCCTCGCAGTGTGCCCACCCGATGGCCGACTACTGCCTGAAGGAGTTGAAGTGGAAGCGCATGGGCCTGATCGCCGACGACCTGAGCTACGGCCACGAAATGCTCGCCGGCTTTCAGCGCGTGTTCGAAGAGGGCGGCGGCAAGATCATCCAAAAGACCTTCTCGCCCCTCACCGTGCCCGACTACGGCAGCTACCTGGCGCAACTCAAGACCAACGTCGACGGCATCTTCCTGGGCTTCGCCGGCTCCAACGGCTTTCGTTACCTGCGCCAGTTCAATGAATACGGGATGAAGGGCAAGGTCAACGTGGTCGGCGGCATGACAGCGCTGGACGAAGCCGTGCTGCGCAACATGGGCGACGAGGCCCTGGGCATCCGCACCGCCTGCTGGTACTCCGCCGAGCTCGCCAACCCGCTGAACAAAAAATTCGCCGCCGACTTTCGCGCGCAAAACAAGTACGACCCCGGCTTTTACGCCGCCGCCACCTATGTGGAAGCCGCCGTGCTCGAAGCCGCGCTCAACACCATCAAGGGCAAGATCGAAGACAAGGCCGCTTTCATGAAGGCCCTGCGCTCGGTGAAGACCAGCACGGTGCGCGGCCCGGTTTCCTTCGACAGCTACGGCAACGTGGTCGGCGACGTGTTCATCCGCCGCGTCGAACGCAAGGACGGCCGCCTGGTCAACGTGGTCGACAAGACCTATCCCAACGTCAGCCAGTTCTGGACCTACAAGCCGGAAGAGTTCCTGAAAAACCCGGTGTACTCGCGCGACTGGCCGAAGGCGTTGAATCTGGAGAGCTGAGCGGACAGGCTTGTACGATTTTTCTCACGAGGAGCGTCACCGACATCGGCGAACCTCTCAAAGTTTTTTGAAACCTCACGAGGCACGCCGGTTTGGTTACGCGCGACGCCGAACGAAAACTCGGGGTCGGATCACTTTTGCAAGCCTCACCGCAAAAGTGCTCTGACCGCCGATTTTCGAGTACGAAGCACCAACGCCCCAATCGCCGACCATCCTTCAAACCGGCAACATCTGAACAGAATCATCTGCGCCGCACCCCGCCGGGCGGCGCGCAACAACAACAAAGCACCGCCATGCCCTTAGCTGTACTCGCCATCGTCACCTTCACGGTATTCGTCACCTCCTTCATCTCCGGCATCCTCGGCATGGCCGGCGGCATGATCCTGATGGGCGTGTTCCTCGCACTGATGCCGGTACCGGCGGCGATGATGCTGCACGGCGTCGCGCAACTGGCCTCCAACGGCTGGCGCGCCTGGCTGTGGCGGCGCGAGATCGAGTGGCGCATTTTCCGCGGCAATATGTACGGCTCCTTCCTCATCCTCGCGGTGTTCTGCGCGCTGCAACTGGTGGCCGGGCGCGCCGTGGTCTACATCGTGCTGGGCCTGACGCCCTTCGTCAGCTACGTGCTGCCGCCCAGGCTCAAGCTCAACGTCGACAAGCCTGGCCACCCGTTCGCCTGCGGCGTCACGGCCACCGGGCTGCAACTGCTCTCCGGCGTCGCCGGGCCGATCCTCGACGTCTTCTTCCTGCAGTCGAAAATGAGCCGGCACCGGGTGGTCGCCACCAAGGCCTCCACCCAGACCCTGGCGCACCTGTTGAAAATCCTCTACTTCGGCTTTTTGCTCGGCCACGACCAGGGCCGGGTCGAGTTGTGGCTGGCGGCGTCGATGATCGTCGTCGCCATGGCGGGCACCAGCGCTTCGCGCGGCGTGCTGGAGAAAATGACCGACGTCAACTTCCGCCGCTGGACCCGCGGCACGGTGACGGTGATCGGCCTGGTGTACCTCGCCAACGGCATCGCATTGCTGATGGGCTGGACCAAGACCTGAACCGCGCCAGGTAGGAAAGCGCCGACGCCGCTTTCCGCAGATTCTTACTATCCGCGCGGGTGCGCTTTACGTAGCCTGACCTCCCTACGCGCCGTCCCGGCGCGGGATGTTTCAGGACGCAACTGTCATGGCACGCACCGCGAAATCCGCCCCTTCCGCCCGGGGCACCTCCAGCGAAAGCAAGGCAAAATCCGCCAAGGCGGCGACCAAAAAGCCGGCGCGCAGCACCCGCGCCGCCAACGACGACAGCCACGCCGGCAGCGCCAAAAAGAGCGGCGCGCGCGGCGGCGGCAGCCGCGTGCTGTGGAAAGGCGCCATCACCTTCGGCCTGGTGCTGGTGCCGGTGGAACTGCACACCGCCGCGCGCCGCCAGGGCCTGGAACTGGACATGCTCGACCGCCGCAGCATGCAGCCGATCGGCTACAAGCGCATCAACAAGATCACCGGCAAGGAAGTGCCCTACGAGCAGATCGTCAAGGGCTATGCGGTCGAGAAGGGCCAGTACGTCGTCCTGAGCGACGCCGACTTCAAGGCTGCCAACCCGAAGGCGACGCAAAGCGTGGAGATTTTTTCCTTCATCGATGCCGGCAAGATCCCGCCGATGTACTACGACGCGCCCTATTACCTGGTGCCGCAAAAAAGCGGCATCAAGGTCTATGCCCTGTTGATGCAGGCGATGGAAAAAGCCGGCTGCGTGGCCCTGGCCAACGTGGTGATCGCCACCAGGCAGCACCTGGCGGCGGTGATCCCTGACGGCGAAAAGCTGATGCTCAACACCCTGCGCCATGCCGACGAAATCCGCGACACCGGCAACCTCGCCATGCCCGACCTCAAGGGCGCCTCGATCAAGCCCGCCGAGATGAACATGGCCGCCAAGCTGATCGACGCCATGCGCGGCGACTGGGAGCCGGGCGAATACCATGACACCTACCACGAAGACATCATGGCGCGCATCCACGCCAAGGAAAAGGCCGGGCAGATCAACCAGGTGACGGCGCCGGAAAAAACCCGCGCCCCGGCGCAGCGTTCCGCCGAGGTGATCGACCTGATGTCGCTGCTGCAAAAGAGCATGCCCGGCAAAGCCAAAACGCGCGCCGCCGCCAAGCCGCGCGCCGCCAGCAAATCGGTGCAGCGCAAGCGCGCCGCTTGAAGAGCAGCATTCGGGAGTTCGCCACCAGATGAGCCTCGCCCGCTACCACGCCAAGCGCGACTTCAACAAAACCCCCGAGCCCGCCGGGCGCAGCGGGCGCGCGGGCAAGGCGCTGCGCTTCGTGATCCAGAAACACGCCGCGCGCCGCCTGCACTACGACTTTCGCCTGGAACTCGACGGCACCCTGAAAAGCTGGGCCGTGCCCAAGGGGCCAAGTCTCGACCCTGGCGACAAGCGCCTGGCGGTGCACGTCGAAGACCACCCGCTCGAATACGGCGGCTTCGAAGGCGTGATCCCCGAAAAGCAATACGGCGCCGGCGAAGTCATCGTCTGGGACCGCGGCACCTGGGCGCCGCTGGAAGGCGACGCGCGCCGCGCGTATCGCGAGGGCCATCTCAAGTTCCACCTGGACGGCGAAAAAATGCATGGTGCCTGGGCCCTGGTGCGCATGCACGGCAAGGGCAAGGACGAAGGCCACGACAACTGGCTGCTGATCAAGGAACGCGACGACGAGGCCAAGCCCGGCCACGGCGAAGACCTGGTGAGCAAGCAGCCGCAAAGCGTACTCTCCGGCCGCAAGGTCGAGCAGTTAAAGGGCCAGGGTAACGAGAACGTCTGGGACAGCAAGGAGTCCGATCCGAAAAAGGCGTTCAAGCCGGCGAAAAAGGCGGCCAAGGCAGCGGGAAAAACCGCGAGCAAGGCCGCGGCGAAAACCACCAAAACCGCCGCGGCCAAAGCGTCCAAGACCGCCGCCAAACGCAAGGCGCCCAGCGCCGAAGAATCCGAGCCTGCCATCACCGGCCGCAAGGCCGCGCTGCCCGCATCCCTGGCACCGCAACTCGCCACCCTGGTCGAAAGCGCGCCGCAGGACGAAGGCTGGATCTACGAAATCAAGCTCGACGGCTACCGCCTGACCGCGCGCATCAATCGCGGCAAGGTGACCATGATCACCCGCAACGGCCACGACTGGAGCGCCAAGTTCGCCGACATCGTCTCCGCCATCGAAGGTCTTGGCCTGACCACCGGCTGGCTCGACGGCGAAGTCTGCGTGATGAACGACAAGGGCGTGAGCAGCTTCGGCCTGCTGCAGCAATGGCTCAGCAACGAAGGCGAAGGCGCGAAGCGCGACGCCGTCTACATGGTGTTCGACATGCCCTACTGCGAAGGCCGCGACCTGCGCGAAGTGCCGCTGCAGCAGCGCAAGGAGTTGCTGGCCGCCGTGCTGGCGCGCGCCGACGCGCAAGGGCCGGTGCGCCTCTCCGAGCACCTCGATGCCGACGGCTCCAACGCGCAGGCGCAAGCCTGCAAGCTCGGCCTGGAAGGCCTGATCGGCAAGCGCCTCGACGGCACGTATGTCAACGGCCGCTCGCGCGACTGGATCAAACTCAAGTGCCGGCAGCGCCAGGAATTCGTCGTCGTCGGCTACACCCCGCCACAGGGCAGCCGCAGCGGCTTCGGCTCGCTGCTGCTCGGCGTTCACGAAAAAGGCAAGCTGCGCTACGCCGGGCGCGTGGGCACCGGCTTTGATCAGAACGCGCTCTCCGACATGTTGCAGCGGATGAAAGCACTGGCCGCCGACGCCTCGCCTTTCGACACCGCCCTACCCGCCGCCGCCCGCGTGCGCGGCACGCAATGGATCAAGCCCAGGCTGGTGGCCGAAGTCACTTTCGCCGAGTGGACCAGCGACGGCGTGGTGCGCCAGGGCGCTTTCGAAGGTTTGCGCGCGGACAAGCCGGCGAAGAACATCGGTGCGGAGTTGCCGGCGAAGATACCCTCAGCCAAACCCGGCAAGGCAACCGCGAAGACTGCCGCGAAAAAAGCCGCCGCCACTGCGGCCAGCGTGAAAAAGATCAAGAACGACACCGCCGCGCCGGTGCGCAGCCGCGCCGCCGCCAAAAGCGCGGCCACCAGGAGTGCGACAATGAAATCCTCTTCCCCCGCCGGCCGTTCCGACAGCGTGCGCGCAACCACACCCAAGGCAACGAGCAAGGTAGCCGCCAAGGCCCCGGCGAAGGCACCCGCCAAGCGCGCGCCCGCCGCCACGGCGGCGGTGGCGAAAAGCGGCAGCAACGTCGTCGCCGGCGTCACCATCAGCCACCCGGACCGCGTGGTGTTCCCCGCCGACGGTGTCACCAAGCTCGACGTCGCGCGTTTTTACGAGCGCGTCGCCGAGCGCCTGCTGCCGTACATCCTGGACCGTCCGATGTCCCTGGTACGCTGCCCCGGCGGCATCGACGGCGCCTGCTTTTTCCAGAAGCATGCAAAGGAAGAAATGGACGGCGTCGAGGCGCCGATGATAGACGACAGCCACGGAAAGAATCCCTACATCGTGGTGCGCAACGCCCGTGGCCTGGTCGGCCTGGCGCAAATGGGCAACCTTGAGTTGCACGCCTGGAACGCCACCATGCGCAACATCGAAAAGCCCGACATGCTGGTGATCGACTTCGACCCCGCCGACGACGTGCCCTGGAGCGAAGTGGCCGACGCCGCCCGCGCCGCCCGCACCCTGTTCGATGCGCTGGGCCTGCAAAGCTTCGTCAAGACCACCGGCGGCCACGGCCTGCACGTGGTGGTGCCCTTCACCCCCGACAACGGCTGGGACGAGATCAAGGATTTTTGCCACCACATCGCCCTGCGCCTGGTCGAAGCCTTTCCGGACCGCTTTCTGGCGACGGCCACCAAGGCCAAGCGTAAGGGCAAGATTTTCGTCGACTACCTGCGCAACGGCCGCGGCGCCACCGCCGTCGCGCCGTACACCCTGCGCGCGCGCCCCGGGGCGACGGTGGCGCTGCCGCTGTCGTGGGACGACCTGAAGCGCGACTGGCGCGCCAAACCGGTGACGCTGAAAGACGTGATGGCCGCGCGCGGCAAGGCGAATGATCCGTGGAAGGATTATTTCAAGGTGAAGCAGGCGATCACGGCGAAGATGAAAAAGACGGTGGGATGAGGTAAGGTTTCGCGGCAATGCATCAGGTGTGATGCCACACTCACCATCACTGTCATTCTGGGCAAAGCGAAGAATCTGCTTTTCGATGCACTGTGCCCAAGCGGCCAAAAAGCACATCCTTCGTTGCACTCAGGATGACACCGCGGCGTAGCGAACGTCCCTCTCCCCTAGCGAAACTGGCGCAAACCGCCCAAACGCCTTAAAGTTGCGCCTTGCCGCGCCTTGCCGCCGGCAATGAAGCTACAAGACCTCACACCGACCTCAGCGGAGACTCCCTCATGCCTTCCCCCATTCGCATTGCCGCGCTCGCGCTGGCCGCCCTGCTGCCCGCCGCCTCTTTCGCCCAGGCCTGGCCCAGCCACCCGATCACCATGATCGTGCCCTTCGCCGCCGGCGGCACCACCGACATCGTGGCGCGCGCAATGGCGCTGGAACTCGGCAAGACCTTCAACACCAGCGTGGTGGTGGACAACCGCGCCGGCGCCGGCGGCACCCTGGGCGCGGGCATTGCCGCCCACGCCACGCCCGACGGCTACACCATCTTCATGTCCACCGTGGCGCACGCCATCGCCCCCAGCCTTTACGGCCCGAAGCGCCTGAACTACGACTTCGAGCGCGACCTGGCGCCGATCACCGAAGTCTCGTCCCTGCCCAACCTGCTGCTGGTGAACAACAGCGTGCCGGTGAAAAACGAGAAGGAACTGATCGCCTACCTGAAAGCCAGCCCCGGCAAATTCAGCTACGGCTCGGCCGGCAACGGCAGCATCGAGCACTTGTCCGGCGCCCTGTTCGCCTCGCTGGCCGGCGTGCAGATGATCCACGTGCCCTACAAGGGCGGCGCGCCGATGATGACCGACCTGATCAGCGGCACCATCCAGATGGCGATTGAAACCTCCGGCTCGGCCGCGCCGCAGGTGCGCTCCGGCAAGGTGCGCGCTTTAGGCATTTCCACCGCCAAGCGCTCGGCCGCCTTTCCCGATGTGCCCACCATGCAGGAAGCGGGACTGCCGGGCTATGAAGTGACCACCTGGTACGGCCTGCTCGCGCCCCGCGGCACGCCGCCCGAGATCATCACCAAGCTCTACAACGCCAGTGCCGCCATTCTCAAGACACCAGACATGAAAAAGCGCCTGGAAGACATCGGCGCCGACCCCGGCGGCATGCCCCCGGCCGAGTTCGCCGCCTTCATCAAGACCGAGACGGTCAAGTGGGCCAAGGTGGTGAAGGAGTCGGGCGCAACGGTGGAGTGAACTGCCGGCGTATTTCACGCCGCGCGCACTGACCCGCAGGAAATTGGGGTCGGATCATGATTTCGCGGCAGTTTGCGAAATTGTGCTCTGACCCCGATTTCCGGGTTGCGAAGTGATGTAGTCAGCGTGCTGCCAATAACACAGTTGGGATGATGAAAGTCCAGTGCGCGGCTTCGCACTCCGCACGCAAAAAATCGGGCTCACTCAATTGCCAATGAGCTTTTGCGAAAAACGCAAAAGCAATCCGACCCCGATTTTTTTTCACAGCGCCCGGGCGCTGTGTTGCCCAACGGCGAATCACTCCGCCGTGATCTTGATGTTGCGGTTCAGCAGTGCGCAGGGGTTGGGATGCGGCGGCGCATTGCGGATCAAGTGGCTGCCGAAGGCCACGGCCAGGGCTTCCAGCTGATCGTCGGTGAGATGACCGCGGCCACGGCCCTGGCTGCGGATCTGGCGGGTGCTGTTGAGATGATTGCGGTTGCGGTCCATGAAAGTCTCCTGATCGGTCTCGCATCGAATGCTTGTGTGGGTGGGACTGGAGGCCGCAAAAAATCGTTCCCCGGCCGCACCCCGGCGCCTGGCGCGATTTCGTGACGGCGCGCGCCTACGCATGCGCCATGCCGGTGCATGGGCGCGCCTCCTGTCAGCGGATTCCCACAAGCGAATAAGCAGGGGCGCGGCAGCGCCCGCGGGCCGGCGGCGCGAGCATGCTGCATCGCTTTCGTTTGTCCTAGGAGTCCATCATGACCCAGTCCCTGATTTCCATTCGCGCCCTGGTTTGCGCCGGCCTGTTCGGCGCCGCGCTGGCCGCACCGGCTTTTGCCGATAGCACCGGCGCCGACCAGTTCGGCGACCCCAGCGTCAATTTCGCCCCGAACCAGCTGGTGACCCTGGCCGAGGCCAACAACTATGTAGTGGCCTCCGGCGGTATCGGCGAGGGCGAGCGCGCCGCGCTCGAATCGCAGGCCGGGCGCTATTCGATGCGCATGGTGTTTTCCGAAAGCAACGGCCAGTACATCGTCGCCGACCATGTGAGCCTGCGCAAAAAAGGTGCCGAAGTGATGAGCGTGAACAACGCCGGCCCGCTGCTGTATGCGCAGGTTCCTCCCGGCCAGTACGCGCTGTCGGTGAGCTATCGCGGCGTGACGCAGACGCGCAATGTCAGCATCGGCAGCCGCGCCGGCGACGTGCACATGGTCTGGCCGGTGGCGCTCGATTAAGGCCGCGCCGCCAACCCACGCGACAACGCCTCAACATAAAAACACGGGAGAACCACCATGCACCACGAACTGCAGCCTGACGAAGCCCTGCAACAGCGTCTGGACGCCGCCCGCCGCGCGCCGCCCAAACGCGCGGCGAAACACAAGCGCGCCACCGGCAGCCGCCTGGCGGCCCTCGGCGGGCGTACCGCTTCCGGCGCCCTCTGGCTGCTGCTGTTGCTGGTATGCCTCGCCGTGCTGTGTGGCGTGCTGATCGTCTCCGAAGGCGCGCGCACCCTGGTGGGTTACGAGAGCATCGGGCAAAAGCTCGACCGCGGCATCGCCCATGTCAACGGCCTGTTCGCCGATACCGGCGAGCGCGCGCAGAACAAGGTGGCGGCAGTGGGCGACAAGGTGCAGGACACCGGCCGCGACCTGAACAACCGCGCCGTCGATACCTTCGATGCCGGCGCCGCCAGGGTGGACGCCGCCGGCGCGGCGGTGCGCCAGCGCGCCGAAGCGCTGGGTGTCGGCGTGAGCGACGCCGCCATCACCGCATCGATCAAGACCGACCTGCTGAAAGACCCCTACCTCAGCGCCGCCAAAGTGGAAGTCGACACCGCCGAGGGCGTGGTCACCCTGCGCGGCAGTGCCGCCGGCGACGCCTCGCGCGAGCGCGCCGGGCGCATGGCCGCCGCGGTGGCCGGCGTGAAACAGGTGAACAACCAGCTTCTGGTGGGCAGCAGCAGCGCCGCCCGCTAAGCACCTGCTTGGCCGCCGGGCCCCGGCTTTTACAAAGTTTTACGCAAAATCGGCGCGCCCGCGCGCATAAAAAAGCCGCCGGGCCGCGCTGAACTTGCGCGCCCCCGCCGGTCAAACGGCGGTGACCGGCGCCCACTGGACAGGCAAACCCGCGGACCGCCCCAGCCGGTCTTTTCCCTGCGGCGGCGCGCCCGGGCAAGGGCGCGCCCGGCGGCGCGATGCCGGGCTCCGGCCTGGCCGGGCGCGGCCGGCCTCGTTTGGCCCGGCGGCCCGGGCGTACTGCCGGCGGGGGGCGGCAGCGCCCTTGCGCGGAATGCGTACGCGGCGGCGCGCCGTACTACAATGGCGGTCCACAAGCCCCCGGCCCCCGCCAGGGCCGCCTGGACCGGTCACCTTTGGCCGGCTTTTGTCTGTTTCAGAAGATTTTATGGCTGATGCCTAACACGCTGGCACGCCCGCCCCGTAGACCTGGAGAGTCGTTCTCCTTCTCCCTGCGCCGCAGTACCGCCGTCGGCATTTTCATTTCGCTGCTGGTGCACGTGGTCGCCTTTTTTCTGGTTATGCCCGAGATCGCCAAAAGGGAAAGGGAATTGACCGCGCCGCCCTCGAGCAACCCGCTGACGGCGCGCCTGCGCCTGCCCGCCGCCACCGAGGCGCCGGCGGCGCCGGTCGAGCCGACACCGCCGGTGGCCACGCCGACCCCGCCGCGCCCGCAGCCGCAGCGCCGGCAGCGCCCCGCGCCCTCGCGCGCGCCGGTGCTGACCCAGCGCGGCCCGAGCTCGCGCAGCGCGCCTGCCGAGCCGGCCAAGCCCGAGTTCAAGAACACGCCGCTGCCGGCGCCCTTCCCGACCCCGCCGAACGACGAGTCGCCGGACTTTTCGGCCGCCACCAAGCAGTCCCAGGCCGAACGCGAGGCGCGCGAGAAGCGCGACGGCGAGTCCGCCGGCGGCAACGCCACGCCGAAGGCGCCCGACGTCGATTCGATCATCGCCAAAAACCTCGCCCGGCGCGAGGAGGAGAGCGGCATCTTTTCGATCCGCAACAAGGGGATACGCACCGCCGAAATCTTCCTGCGTTCCTGGACCGACGACCCGCGCAAGGCGAAGGGCGAGCTGTTCCACGTCGATGCGGGGCTGAACGGCAACGTCGAGGAGGCGATCGTCGCGCAGGTGATCGCGGTGATCCGGCAACGCTATCCGGAAGGCGAGTTCCAGTGGGAGAGCTTCCGCCTGCACAAGGTTCTGACCATGTCCTCGCGCAAACGGGACTCCGCCTATCTCACCGAATTCCTCAAAAAGGAATTGTTCAGCGCCGAATAAGCGCCGCCGCCGCAGCCCGGCAATAAAAAGCCCCGCGCGGCACGCGGCCGGCGCGGGGCTTGAAGCGGCGGCCCGCAACAGCGGCCGCTACCTGGTGCTTATGCCTTACGGACGATTGCGGTTGGCGTCCTTGTCGGCATCGTCGATCGCCTGCTTGACGTCGCCCACGGCCTTTTCGGCCTTGCCTTCGACCTGCTTGGCCAGACCCTTGGCTTGCTGGTCGGTGCTGTTGATCGCCTCACCGGTCTTTTGCTGCACCTTGCC
>DATAZV010000118.1:0-19192 GCA_036271855.1 Burkholderiales bacterium | reverse complement strand
AGCACGTGTTCGAGATCATCGCGGCCGGCGACATCCTGCTGCATCATCCGTTCGAATCGTTCGACCCGGTGCTCGATTTCGTGCGCGCCGCCGCCTCCGACCCGGCGGTGGTGGCGATCAAGCAGACTATCTACCGCACCGGCACCGAGTCCGAGCTGATGGAGCTGTTGATCCGCGCCGCGCGCAGCGGCAAGGAAGTGACGGTGGTGGTCGAGCTGATGGCGCGCTTCGACGAGGAGACCAACATCAACTGGGCCTCGCGCCTGGAGCAGTCGGGCGCGCACGTGGTCTACGGCGTGGTCGGGCATAAAACACACGCGAAGATGTGCCTGGTGGTGCGCCGCGAGGGCGCGCGGATGACCCGCTATGTGCACCTGGGCACCGGCAACTACCATCCGCGCACCGCGCGCCTGTATACCGATTTCGGCCTGATCACCGCCGACCGCGAGTTGTGCACCGATGCCAACGAGGTGTTCCGCCAGCTCACCGGCGTGTCGCAGGCGAGGAAGCTGGCGCGCATCTGGCAGGCGCCGTTCTCGATGCACGACAACGTGATGGCGGCGATCCGCAACGAGGCGCGCAACGCCCAGGCCGGCATCAAGGGGCGCATCGTCGCCAAGATGAATGCGTTGCTGGAGCCGAAGGTGATCGCCGCGCTATATGCCGCCAGCCAGGCGGGGGTGAAGGTGGAGCTGATCATCCGCGGCGCCTGCGCCCTGGTGCCGGGGGTGCCGGGCATCTCGGAAAACATCCGCGTGGTTTCGGCGATCGGCCGCTTTCTCGAGCACAGCCGCATCTACTGGTTTGAAAACGGCGGCGAATCCGTGGTGTATTTGTCCAGCGCGGACTGGATGGACCGCAATTTTTTCCGCCGCGTCGAAGTGGCCTACCCGGTGCTCGATGCCAAGCTGAAGAAGCGCGTGTTCAACGAAGGCCTGGCGCCTTATTTGCGGCGCGATGCCGGCACCTGGGAACTCAGGTCGGACGGCGAATACACCCATCGCGCCGTCGGCCAGACCACGGTGCAGGAGCGCCTGCTCGCATCACTGGGCAAGCCGGCCGGGCCGGGCACCCTGAAGCTGAAGGCGATGCAAAGCGTGCTCAAGGGCCGGCGCCACGCCCGCTAGGGCAGGCGGCCGCGCGACGCGGCGGCAAGCGGCAAGTGCTAATTCGCCGCATCGCTGCGAATTGGTCCGTGCGGGACAGCCGTTTCGCTAAGATAGCGCGGCGCCGGGCTTCCGCCTAGGCGCCTTCCCAACGGAACAAACGATGAAGCGGCTATCCCTGGCCTGGCTGTTGCTGTGCGGGCTTGCAACGGCAGCGCAGGCGCAGACCTATCCCGACAAGCCGGTGCGGGTGGTGGTGCCGTTTCCCGCCGGCGGCGCGGTCGACATCGTGGCGCGGCATCTGGCGCAAAAGCTGTCGGAGTCGTTGCCGGCACAGTTCATCGTCGACAATCGCGCCGGCGCGGGCGGGGCGATCGGCACCGAGCAGGTTGCGCGCTCGGCGCCCGACGGCTACACCCTGCTGCTGGCGTCCTCCAGTTCGCTGTCGATCAATCCGCACCTGACACTCAAGCAAAGCTACAACCCTTTCACCGATCTGGCGCCGGTCATTTTCCTCGGCTACGCGCCGAACGTGCTGGTGGCGGCGCCCTCACTGCCGGCGAAGAGCCTCAAGGAATTGATCGAGCTGGCCAAAGCCAAACCGGAGTCGCTGACTTTCGCCTCCAACGGTGCCGGCACGGTGAGCCATCTTACCGGCGAATGGTTCGCGCAGCGCCTGGGGGTGAAGATATTGCACGTGCCCTACAAGGGCGCGGCGCCGGCGGTGATCGACACCATCGCCGGCCAGACCTCCTTCCTGTTCGCGGTGTTTCCCAGCGTCAGCAACCATGTGAAAAGCGGCAAGCTGCGCGCGCTCGCGGTCACCAGCGCCAAACGCATGCCGGGCGAGCCCGACCTGCCGGCGATCGCGGAGATATTGCCGGGCTTCGAGTCGATCCAGTGGTGGGGCCTGTACGGGCCGGCCGGGCTGCCGCAGCCTATCGTTGCCCGGCTCAACGGCGAGCTGAACAAGATCCTGCGCAGCGCCGACATCAAACAGAAGTTCGCCGCTGACGGGGCGGTACCCAGCTGGGGCACGCCCGCCGAACTGGCGACATATCTGAAGACCGATTCCGAGCGCTGGGCCGGCGTCATCAAGGCCGCCGGCATCAAGCCGGAATAGCGCCGGGTAACGAAAACCCTATTTAGGAGAGAAACGACATGACTTCCCTCAGCCGGCAATTCGCGCAATGGGTGGTGGGCCTGCGCTACGAAGACCTGCCGCCGCCGGTGATCGACCGCGCCAAGGGCGTGACCCTGCATTGCCTCTCGTCCATCCTGATCGGCGCGCAGACCAAGCCCGGGCGCGATGCCTTCGAGCTGATCAGCACTGAAGAGGCGGGCGTGCAAAACGGCGCCACCATGATGGTCCATGGCGGCAAGGCAACCCGGGGCGGCGCCGCCTTCGTCAATTCCGAAGCGGCTTTCGCCGGTGGCAAGTGGGACACCTTCCGCATGCTGATGCACCCCGGCACCAGCGTGATTCCGGCTGCCCTCGCTGCGGCAGAAACCACCGGCGCCTCCGGCCGCGAGTTCATCACCGCGGTGGCGGCCGGTTATGAAGTGATGGAGCGTCTGGCGGCGGACGTAATCCCCACCCTGATGGCGCGCGGCTTTCACGCCAGCCCGGTGTTCGGCATTTTCGGCGCGGCGGTGGCGGCGGCGAAAATCTTCGGCCATGATGAAGAGCAGATGAACAGCACTATCGCGTTATGCGCCAGCCTGGCCAGCGGCAATCTCGAAGGCGCGCGCAGCGGCGGCCGCGCGCTGCGCGAGGGCGCGGCGGTGCGCAACGCCATGCTCGCCGTCGCCCTGGCCAAGCAAGGGCATGTCGGCGGCGAGACCGTGCTGGAAGGCGAGGCTGGCTTTTATCACGCCTATGTCGGCAACAACCGCGGCGAGCTGACTTACAGCTTTGTCGGGCAGACGCATACCGACCTCACCAAGGTCACCGAGAACCTCGGCCGCGACTGGATGTTCCTCGAAACCCTGTATCGCATCTACTCGGTCTCCGGCTACAACATCGCCCACATCGACGTCACCGCGCGACTGTGCGAAGAGAACAACATCCGCCACCAGGACATCGAGCGCATCGAGGCGGTGGTCAACTGGCTGGAGACCCAATACCCCAGCCCGGCCTTTCCCGTACGCCGCGAAGACCAGATCCACAAGCCGGGCAGCACCGCCTACCATCTCGCCTATGCCGCGGTGGCGCGCGGCTTTCCGATGCTGCGCGAATGGGTGCCGCAGACCGCCGGCGCCGACGACCCGCCCGAGGTGGCGGAGTTGACCCGGCGCGTCACGCTGATCCCATCGCACACCATGACCCTGTTCGGCCCGCGCATTACCATTTTTACCAGGGACGGCAAGAGCTACATGCTGCAAGGAACCGGGCGTGAGTTCATCTGGGACTTTGCGGAGCAGGCCAAGCGCATTCGCCTGATCGTCTCCGGCCTGCCGATTGCCGAGGCGCAGTTCGACGCGATCATCCAGAGTTGCAGTGAGCTCGATCGCCTGGAACGCGCCGATGCACTGGTCAAGCTGATGCTGAAGTAGCAGCAGGTAGAAAAGCGGGCAGCACACGCGCCGAAAGGCGCGTCACAAAAGCTTCACGCGCGTGTCACGCGGTCGCAATGCGCCGATGGTCCAATTCGGCTTATTCGCTCCGATTTCAAGGACCGTGCGCCCCAACGACCTGCCACCTGATCACAAGCCCGGATATCGCACCATCTGGATCTCCGACATCCATCTGGGCACCGCCGGCTGCAAAGCCGAGTACCTGCTGGACTTCCTGCGCCACAACGAGTCCGACACCCTGTATCTGGTGGGCGACATCATTGACGCCTGGCAACTGCGCCGCAACTGGTACTGGCGCCAGGCGCACAACGACGTCATCCAGAAAATTTTGCGCCGCGCGCGCAAGGGCGCGCACGTGATCTACGTGCCCGGCAATCACGACGAGCCGCTGCGCGACTATCTCGGCCTGACCTTCGGCGGCATCGAGGTGCAGGGCGAGGTGGTGCATACCCTGGCCACCGGCAAGAAGATGCTGGTGATCCACGGCGACCTGTTCGACGGCGTGATCCGCCACGCCAAATGGCTGGCGCACCTGGGCGACACGCTTTACACCATGGTGCTCAAGCTCAACCACTGGGTCAACCACTGGCGCACCCGCCTGGGCTTTCCCTACTGGTCGCTATCGCAATACCTGAAGCACAAGGTGAAAAACGCAGTGAATTTCATCAGCGACTTCGAGCATGCGCTGACCCACGAGGCGAAGCGCCGCGGGCTGGATGG
This sequence comes from Burkholderiales bacterium, assembly GCA_036271855.1. Lineage (GTDB taxonomy): Bacteria > Pseudomonadota > Gammaproteobacteria > Burkholderiales > JAEUOS01 > JAQGMJ01. The sequence goes on along the minus strand of DATAZV010000118.1, from coordinate 14,789 downwards.
CGTGATCTGCGGCCACATCCACAAGGCGGAAATCCGCGAGATCGACGGCCTGCTCTATTGCAACGACGGCGACTGGGTCGAAAGCCTGACCGCGCTGGTGGAGACGCATGCCGGCGAACTGAAAATCATCGAATGGAACGCCATCCTCGGCGCGCCGGAAGATGCCGAAACGGAAGGCGCCGATGTTTCCGGCGTGATTGCCCACGTCGCCGGGGCCAAACCTGAACAACAACTGGAGTCCGTGTGAGAGCCATCATCGTCACCGATGCAGCGCCGCCGCAGGTCAACGGCGTCGTCGTCACCCTCACCACCGTCGCCCGCGAACTCGAAGGCCTGGGCCACGACATCCGCTTCATCACCCCGGCGACCTTTCGCACCGTGGCCTGCCCGACCTACCCGGAAATCCGCCTTGCCCTGTTCCCCGGCGGCGGCGTGCGGCGTGCCATCGACTCGCTGCGGCCGGACGCGGTGCACATCGCCACCGAAGGCCCGCTGGGCATCGCCGCGCGGCGCTACTGCGTGCGCCACGAGATTCCCTTCACCACCGCCTATCACACGCGCTTTCCGGAATACGTGCGGGCCCGTGCGCCGATCCCCAAGGCGATGACCTATGCGTGGCTCAGGCGCTTCCACGGCCGCGCCCAGCGCGTGATGGTGCCGACGCCGTCGATCGGCGGCGAACTGGCGGCGCGTGGCTTCGGCAATTGCGTGATCTGGCCGCGTGGCGTCAACCTCGAACGCTTCACACCAGACGGCGAGCGCATCGAGCGCACCGGGCGCGCCAAGACCGAGCCCCTGTTCATGTACATCGGCCGGGTCGCGGTGGAAAAGAACATCCGTGCCTTCCTCGACCTCGACTTGCCCGGCGAGAAATGGGTGGTCGGCGGCGGCCCCGATCTCGAACGCCTGAAGCGCCAGTACCCGCAGGTGCACTTCACCGGCCCCAAGGACCACGCCGACCTGGCGCGCTACTACCGTGCCGCCGACGTGTTCGTCTTTCCTAGCCGCACCGACACCTTCGGCCTGGTGCTGCTGGAAGCCCTGGCCTGCGGCGTGCCGGTGGCGGCCTTCCCGGTGGCGGGCCCGATCGACGTGATCGGCGCTGCCGGCCCCGGCGCGCTCGACACCGACCTGCGCGCCGCCGCGCTCAAGGCCCTGCACGTGCCGCGCGAGGCCGCGCGCAAGCACGCGCTGCAGTATTCCTGGAACCAGGTGGCGCGCCTGTTCCTGAGCTACCTGGCGCCGATCGCCCGGGTTTAAGTTGCGCTAGGCCGGCCGCCGGCCGGGCCGCACGCCGCGCCAAGGCATAATAGCGCCCGTGACGGCGCAATCCGCGCCCACTTCAGGCGGGGAACTCAAGTGATTCTGGTGACCGGGGGCGCCGGTTTTATCGGCTCCAATTTCGTGCTGGACTGGCTGGCGCAATGCGATGAGCCGGTGCTGAACCTGGACCTGCTCACCTACGCCGGCAATCCCGAAAACCTCGCCTCCCTGCAGGACGATGGGCGGCACCATTTCGTGCGCGGCGACATCGGCGACACCGAACTCGTCGCGCGCCTGCTCAGGCAGCATCACCCGCGCGCGGTGCTGCATTTCGCCGCCGAAAGCCACGTCGACCGCTCCATCGTCGGCCCGGCCGCGTTTGTCGAAACCAATGTGGTCGGCACCTTTCGCCTGCTGGAAGCGGTGCGCGCCTACTGGAGCGATCTGCCCGAATCGCAGGCCGAAGCGTTCCGCTTTTTGCACGTCTCCACCGATGAAGTCTACGGCACCCTTGGCGCCGCCGACCCGGCGTTTTCCGAGACCACCGCCTACGCGCCCAACAGCCCCTACGCGGCCTCGAAGGCGGCTTCCGACCATTTCGTGCGCGCCTATCATCACACCTACGGCCTGCCGACCCTCACCAGCAACTGCTCGAACAACTACGGCCCGTTCCAGTTCCCCGAAAAGCTGATTCCCCTAATGATCGCCAATGCGCTGGACGGCACGGACCTGCCGGTCTATGGCGACGGCCAGCAGGTGCGCGACTGGCTCTACGTCGGCGACCATTGCGCGGCGCTGCGCTGCCTGCTCGACGAGGGCCGGCCCGGCGCCACCTACAACATCGGCGGCTGCAACGAAAAGGCCAACCTGGACGTGGTGCATGCCTTGTGCGACGCGCTCGATGCGGCCATACCGAAGGCGGGCGGCAGTTACCGGCAGCAGATCCGCTTCGTCACCGACCGCCCCGGGCACGACCGGCGCTATGCGATCGATGCCGGCCTGATCGAGCGGGAACTGGGCTGGAAGCCGGCGCAGAGTTTCGAGAGCGGCCTGAAGCAAACGATCGACTGGTATCTTGGCCATCTTTCGTGGGTGGCGAACGTGCGTTCGGGCGACTACCGGAAGTGGATGGAACGCAACTACGGCGGCCGCGAGCAGATTGCGTGAGCGGGCGGGTTCGCGGGTTTGCGCCGGACCGCGGGTCCGGGCGCGCATGGAGGAAAGAGGAAAATGCTGGGTAAGCTGATCAAGGATATTTTTGCGGGCGACGAGGCCGAGGCCCCTGTTCCCACGCCGGCACCCACGCCCGCAGCCGCGGCGTCGCAGTCGCAGCCGCAACCACCGGCCACGCCTGAGTTCGTACCACCCCATTCTGCCTCCGCCTACCAGGGCAAGATATTCATTACCTTTATCGGCGACAGCCGTTCCGACGGCCTGGCCGCCGGTGCGCATGCCCTCGCTGACATCACCCGCGCGGAGGGCTACGACTTTCGCCTGATCGACGTGCGCAAAGACACCTGGCGACAGGAAATCACCGACCTGATGAGCCGTCCGGAGGAGGTCTGTTGCATATTCAGCTCGATGGGCTTTGCCGACGGCTGGGTGGCACCTCATCCGTCCGGCCCACGGTCGCTCTGGCGCGAGACCGGCATTCCCTTCATCAGTGGAATCGGTGATCACCCCGCTTATTTCTGGGACCGTCACATATCGCGCGGGCCTGGATTTTCCAGCATGTATCTTTTTCAGGAACATGTGGATGCGGCGCTCGCCTGGATGAATCCGGTGCCGCAGATGGGCCTGTTGCCGCCATGGGCGCGCGATACGGTGGAAAAGCAGGAAATGGATTTCGGCAAGAAGGAGGCTGGGGAGATCTATTTCTTCAAGAACGGCAACAATCCGCATGCGCTGCTGGAGTTCTGGCGCGGATTGCCGCAGCCGATGTCCGGGTGGCTGCTGGAATTGATCCACAGCTACGACATGCTGAAACTCGGGCGCAGCCTGAAACCCCTGCACGAGCTGGTCGTCGATTTTTTGCGTGATCGCCAGTTCTATCCCGGGCCGCCCAGCTGGATCCAGATTTTCATGGTGGCGCAGCTCGACGACTATGCACGGCGCCTCAAGAGCACGCTGATAGGCGAAGCCCTGCTGGATCTTCCGGTGCACGTCTTTGGCGACAACTGGGGCCACGTGGACTTCACCGGCCGGCGCGCCACCCACCATGAGGGACAGAGTTATTTCAAGACCCGGGGCCTGATCAACAATGCGCTCGCGCTGATCGACATGTCGCCGAACACCGAAAGTGCGCCGCACGACAGGTTCATGGCGGCGATCGGGCGCCACACGATGTGCCTGAACAATACGCAGCAGTATTATCTCGACAACTACGAAAGCGCCGAAAGGATGCTGTTCGAGTTCGATGCCGAAAGCATCAGGCAGAAGGTTGTCGAGGTGATGGAAAATCCCAAGGCTTACGTGGACTACGGCGTCGCTGTTGCCGAACGAGCGCGAATAATTCATCCGCCGTCCGCTGTGGTCGATCGCGTTGTGGAATGCGCCAGAATGACCCGTTTTGCCGGCGCCAGGAGCGAGTTTGTCGGCCAGCAGGACTTTGTGAACTGGCCGCCTACCTTGCGCTGACTGCAGGCCGATATTCGTCCGCTGGTTCCTGCGCTATAAAGGAGGGCGTGGCGGCGGGTTGAGGTTCGCGCATCAATGCCAGGTTTTCCGCCGCGGGTTTTGACTTCAGCGAGGTGCGTCCGTTGTCGCTTTTGATTGTCGAGGCGCGCGCAATGTAGGCTAAACTGCAACAAAACCACGCCCTATGCAGCCTGGCATGGATTCCATCCCAATACTATGAGCCTGCACCGTCCGCACACAAGAATGCCTGAAGAGCGGCTGTTTTCCGACTTTTGGCACCTGGCGGCGCATCGCAGCGAGCTGGCGCAAGCTGGCGATTTCCTCAAGCTCTCCCTGTTGGGGCAGGATCTCGTACTGGCCAACGACAACGGCTCGATACTCGCGTTCGACAATATCTGCCCGCATCGCGGCGCGCGCATCGTCGGCGCCGATTGCGGCCGTGCGCCGCTGACCTGTCCCTATCACGGCTGGACGTACGCGGGCGGCAAATTCCGCATCCCGGGACGCGAACAATTCGATCCCGCGGTGCTCGAACAGGTGCGCTACCGGACCTACGAGACGGCGTGGTGCGGCGATTTCGTATTCGTCTCCCCGGCTCCCCGGCAATCCCTCGAACAGCAATTGGGCGGCATTGCGCCGCTGATCGAGAACATCGGTGCCTGCATAGCCCGGCGCCACGATTTTCACCACTTCCAGTTCGATTGTGACTGGAAAGTCGCAATCGAAAATGCGCTCGAGCCGTATCACATCGACCTGATCCACCGGGCGACGCTGGGGAAGATGCGCTTGCCGGCGCCGCGCACCGAATATCACGGCATCAATTCGGTCGCGTTTTTCGAAGTGGCCGAGGCACGCACCAAGGCCTCGCTGGAACGTATCGGCCGCTACTTCGATCTGCCGTTCCAGCACGCCGGCTATTTCGCCCTTTACCTGTTTCCGTTTGCGATGATTTCGTCCACCTACGGCTATTCCTATTCCATGCAGCACTTCGTACCGGCGCCGCAGGAAAAGACCAATTTCTACACCCGTGTGCTCGCCGCGCGCCTGAAGGATGAAGGCGGGCGCGACCTCGAGGCTTCCCTGCTGGCCTCGACGGTGGAAATGAACCGCAAGGTATTCCAGGAAGATCACGAAATCTGCCAGCGCGTGGCCCGGGTGTTTCCCGCCGACACCGGCATGATCTACGGCAGCGCCGAGCAGCAGATTGTCCATTTCCATCGCTCCTATCTGGAAGCCATGGGCATGGCTACTCCGGCCTGAACTCCCACTGGTTGCCGTCAACCCCGTGACACTCACCGCCACCATCGCTGCGATCGACGAATACCTGCCTGCGGCCAAATTGTCCAATCAGGAGTTGTCGGCGCAATTTCCGGATTGGCCGCCGGAAAAGATTCTCGAAAAAACCGGCATCGAGCTGCGCGGGGTGGCGGGGCCGGACGAATGCGCCTCCGACCTGGGTTTTGCCGCCGCGCGCAAATTGTTCGAGCGCGGCGTCGTGCGCCCGGAGGAAATCGACTTCCTGCTGTTTTGCAGCCAGGCCCCCGACTACATATTGCCGACCACCGCCTGCCTCCTGCAGGAGCGCCTGGGTTTGCCTACCACCTGCGGCGCGCTGGACCTGAACCTGGGCTGTTCCGGCTTTGTCTACGGCCTGTCGCTGGCCAAAGGCCTGATCGAATCGAATGGCTTGCGCAATGTGTTGCTGATCACCGCGGACACCTATTCCAAGTTCATTCATCCGCTCGACAAAAGCGTGCGCACGGTGTTCGGTGACGGCGCCGCCGCCACGCTGATCCGGGCGGTCGAGTCGGATCAGCCCGCGCTGGGCCCCTTCGAATTCGGCAGCGACGGGCGCGGCGCGCAACACCTGATCGTGCCGGCGGGAGGATTCCGCCAGCCGCGCAGCGCTGCCACGGCGCTCGAACAGGGAGATTCTTCGGGCAATGTGCGCAGCGCCGACCATCTGTACATGAACGGCCCGGAGATCATGCAGTTCACGCTGAAGAACATTCCGCCGCTGTGCCAGAAGCTGGCGGCGCGCGCGGGCATCGCGCTCGATCAGGTGGACTATTTCGTGTTTCACCAGGCCAGCGCCTATATGCTCGAAACCCTGCGCAAAAAGATCAGGATTGCACCGGAAAAATTCAGCGTTTGCCTGCGCGACGTGGGCAATACTGTGTCGTCGACGATTCCGATTTCGCTCAAGCGGGACTGGTCGCGAGGCGCGATAAAATCAGGTAACCTGATAATGTTGGTGGGATTCGGCGTCGGCTATTCCTGGGCGGCCACGCTCTGCAGAATCCATAGCGGAGAATTGTGATGCAAGCATTTGTCGAGGAAATGGCGGAAATTCTTGGGGTCGCGCCGGCAGACCTGGTGCCCGATTTCAAGCTTGCCGACGGCGCCTGGGATTCGCTGGCGATTGTGTCGACCATTGCGTCGGTGGACGAACATTTCAATGTAATCGTCGAAGCCCGCGCCCTTGGGGATTGCGAGACCTTCGCCAATATCCTGGCGCTGGCGAAACAGGGCGCCTGAACATGGCCATCGCCGGCAAGGAGTTCGGCAACGTGCTGCGCCTGCCGCAAGGCCGCATCGCGGGCGTCGTCGCCAGCGTGCCCAAGCGGGTGGTCGGCAACGATCATTTCCTGCAGACCTATAGTGCCGACGAGGTAGGCAACATCGAGAAAATGGTCGGGGTGAAGGAGCGCCGCTGGGTCGACCTCGGGCAGACCACCGCCGATCTCTGCGCCGCCGCGGCAAGCCGCTTGCTGGAACAACTGCAATGGGCGCCGGAATCGATCGATGCGCTGATTTTCGTGTCGCAGACGCCCGACTATCGCCTGCCGGCAACGGCCAGCGTGCTGCAGGACCGGCTGGGCCTGGGCCGCCATTGCGCTGCCTTCGACGTCAATCTCGGCTGTTCCGGTTACGTGTACGGCCTCTGGCTGGCGATGCAGATGCTGCAGGGCGGCGGCATGTCGCGCGTTCTGCTGCTGGTGGGGGACACGATCAGCAAGGTCGTCGATCCGGCCGATCGCGCCAGCGCCATGCTGTTCGGCGATGCGGGCTCGGCCACTGCGGTTGAAGCCGGCGGCAGCGGCGGCACCTTCGTCCTGGGCAGCGACGGCGCCGGTGCGCCCAACCTGATCATCGAGCAGGGCGCCTTCCGGCAACCCGCCGCCGGCCAGCGCGAGGGCGGACGCAACCCGGCCTGCCTGCGAATGGATGGCGGCGAGATTTTCAACTTTACGCTGAAGGTGGTGCCGGGCCTGGTCAATGCGCTGCATGCTGCCGCCGGGGTCGCGGGCAGTGTTGACTACTACCTGTTTCACCAGGCCAACCAGTTCATGCTCAAGCACCTGGCGAAAAAAGCCAAGCTGAAGGAAGACCAGGTGCCGATCAATATCGACCGCTACGGCAACACCAGCAGCGCGACCATTCCTCTGCTGATGTCGACCGAGCTTTCCGAGATATTGACCCTGGAGAAAAAGAGCGTGGCGATGTGCGGCTTCGGCGTGGGCTATTCGTGGGCCGGAGCCCTGCTCGAAGTCGGTCCGCTCAAGGTGCTGGAGAGGATAGAAGCATGATTGCCTTTCGCTCCGACCTGCTGGCCGGCAGGCGCTATCTGGTGACCGGGGCGTCTTCCGGGATCGGCCGCGAAGTGGCGCGCATGATCGCGGCCGTCGGCGGCAGCGTTGCCCTGGCCGGACGCAACGAGGGCCAACTGCAGGAAACATTGGCTACCCTGGCTGCACCGGCTGCCGGCGCTCACGCCATCAGCGTTTTCGATCTGGCGCAAGTCGAGGCCACCGGTGACTGGGTCAAGGCAGTGGCGGCCGACGGCCTCCTGGCCGGGATCATGCATTGCGCCGGGCTGGAACTGATCAAGCCGGCCAACATGATCAAGCAGGCGGATATCGATGGCCTGATGGGCAGCGGCATTGACGCCGCGTTCGGCCTGGCGCGCGGCTTCCTGGCGCGCGGCGTGCGCAGCGAGCATCCCGGCAGCCTGGTTTACATGTCGTCCTCGAGTGCTACGCGTGGCACGCCCGGGATGGCGGCGTACTCCGCGGTGAAGGCGGGGATCGAGGGCATGGTGCGCTCCCTGGCAGCGGAATTGGCGCCGCGCGGCGTGCGGGTCAATTGCATTTCGGCGGCGGGTGTGGTCACCGAGATGCATGCGCGGATCGAGGCACGGCTGCCGGCGGAGGCACTGGCGGAGTACGAACGCAAGCACCTGCTGGGCTTCGGCAAACCGGAGGATATCGCGCACGCGGCGGTCTACCTGCTGTCCGACGCCTCGCGCTGGGTGACCGGCTCGACCATGGTGGTGGACGGCGGCTTTTCTACGAGGTGAGCGGCATGCATGAATTGATCATAGTGGGTGCAGGCGGGTTCGGCCGCGAAGTGCTGTCATGGGCCAACGCGATGCCCGAAGCCGGCAAGCAATGGACCTTCGGCGGCTTCATCGAAGAGGTGCCGGATGCGCTGAAGAGCTACCCGCGCCTGGCCACCGCAATCATCGGCGATGATCGTGACTACCAGCCCAAGCCGGGTCAGATATTCGCCATGGCGATCGGCGATCCGAAACGCAAGCTCAAGGTAGCGGCGGATTTGCTGGCGCGCGGCGCTGTGTTCATCAACGTGATCCATCCGCACAGCGCCGTCGGCGAGGGGGTCAAGCTGGGCATCGGCTGCGTGCTGTGTCCCGGGGCGCTGGTATCGGCCGATGCGGTGGTGGGAAACTTTGTTTCCATTAACCACAACGCCGGTGTCGGGCACGACGTGATCGTCGGGGAGGGCTGCACGATTTCCTCGCATGCCGACCTTACCGGCTTCGTCAAGCTCGGCCGCGGCGTGATGGTCGGTAGCCACGCTGTCGTTCTGCCGAAAGTCGAAGTGGGCGATTTTGCCGTGGTCGGCGCCGGCGCGGTGGTGGTCCGCAACGTCGCGGCACAAACCACGGTCTACGCGCAGCCCGCGCGCAAGCTTTAGCCGGGCCCCCTAGGGGCGTGCGGCAAAAGCCCGGATCAGCTCCACCACCTGGTCCTGCGCCGTCTGCGCCAGGTCCGGGTAGATCGGCAGGCACAGCACCTTTTCTGCAATGGCGGATGCGATCGGCAAATTGCCCGGGGTCGCCGAAGAGAGATTGCGGTAGAGCGGAAAAGAGCTGATCAGCGGATAGAAATAGCGCCGCGCGTAGATGTTCTTCTCACGCAATCTCTCGTATAGCGCATCGCGGCTGATGCCGTATTCCGGTTCCACCAGGATCGGAAAATAGGAGTGATTCAGCAGCACCTCCGCCGGCGCCTTCGAGAGCGAGATACCGCGTACGCCGGCGAGCGCGGCGACATAGCGTTCGGCCACCCGCTTGCGCCGGCTGAAGATATCGTCGATGTGTTTCAACTGCAGCAGGCCGAAGGCCGCCTGCACCTCGTTCATCTTGGCATTGATCCCCGGCGCCACCACGGTCACCTCGTCGGCGAAGCCGAAGTTTTTCAGGTCGTTGATGCGCGCCTTCGTCTTGGCGTTCGGCGAAACCACGGCGCCGCCCTCGAAGGTGTTGAACACCTTGGTGGCGTGAAAGCTGAGGATGGAAAAATCGCCGGCGTCGAGGATGGTCTTGCCGCCCTGGCGCACGCCGAAGGCGTGGGCGGCGTCGTAGATCACCTTCAGCCCGTGGGTGTCGGCGATCTCCTGGATCGCCTCGATATTGCACGGGCGGCCGTACACATGCACCGGCAGGATCGCCGTCGTCTGCTGGGTGATCGCCTCGGCGATGCGTTGCGGGTCAAGGTTGAAGCCATCCGCCTGGATATCGGCGAATACCGGGCGGATGCCGTTCCAGTGCAGCGCGTGCGTGGTGGCGACGAAACTGAAGGGCGTGGTGATCACCTCGCCGCTGATGCGCAAGGCCTGCAGGGCGGTGATCAGCGCCAGCGTGCCGTTGGAGAATAGCGAGATGTGCGCCACGCCCAGGTATTCGGCGAGCGCCGCCTCTAGCTGCTGGTGGAACTGGCCGTTGTTGGTCAGCCATTTGCTGCCCCAGATTTCCTGCAAATAGGGCAGGAACTCGTCCAGCGGCGGCATGTAAGGCTGGGTGACGTACACCGGCACTCCGGCATCGGCCGGCGTTTGGCTGTCTTGTTGCCCGCTTGTTTGACCGTCTTCCCGCGTACTCATCGCGGGGCCCGGTCAGGTAGCCGGTTTGTCCGCGTCCTGCTTGCGCGTAACGTAGACAATCAGGCCTTCGGTGGCGACGTCGATGAACTTGTCGTCGTAGCCCATATCCTTCAGTTCCCAGCGGAAGGTGTTGCCCAGCTTGGCCTTCTTGAAGTAGCCCAGCTTGTTCTGCACCGCGAATTCGGAGGCGCGGCCGAAGGCCTCCTCCAGGATGGCGGTCAGGCGGTTGGCCGATACCTTGCGCCCGGGATCGTTGGCGATCGCCGCCGGATAACGCTCGCCGATATCCTTTGCAAGATCCTTGGCGAACTGGTCGACATCGCTGCCGGAGAAGAGTTTGATCATGCTGGGTTATCCGGATAGGGGCAATTTGAGTATGATAAGCTCAATCAATGAGTTCAACAATCAGGCCTCGCGCGCCCGGCTGCGGCGTCTGATGCAAGCCGGCGAAGTTTACTCTTTTCCCATGCTCGCGGCAGGCTTCGCCGCAGGGGCCTGATATTTCCATGCTTTCATTTTTGCACCGTCGCCGCCCGCGGCACCGGGATGGGCGACGAACGGCAGCGCCGGTCCGATGGATGAGCGGCCGCGCCGCGCCCGCCCGCGGTGAAATACGCGGCGTGCCGATCTGCCGCCAACTGCGCCCGCAACCGCGCCCCTGGGCGCCGGCGCAGCACTGTGCCCCCCCATGCTGAAAAACCTGTTCTCCACCCCCCAGCCGGCAGCGCGCTTCGCGGCGCCGCTCAAGCTCAATCTCGGCTGTGGTTACCGCAAGCTCGAGGGCTATGTCAATGCCGACAAATATCCGGACAGCAAGCCCGACCTGCTGCTCGACATTGAAGTCCTGCCCTGGCCGTTCCCCGACCATTCGGTCACCCACGTTTTTCTAAGCCACGTGCTTGAGCATGTCGGGCAGGAAGCCGCGCTGTTCCTGCGCCTGATGCAGGAACTCTGGCGGGTCTGCGCGCCCGGCGCCGAAGTGGTGATCCACGTGCCGCACCCGCGCCACGACGACTTTCTCGGCGATCCGACCCACGTGCGGCCGATCATGCCGGCCACCCTGCAGGCCTTCGACCAGGCCCTGAACCGCGACTGGATCGCCGCCGGCAGCGGCGCCACGCCGCTGGGCCTGCAGCTGGGGATCGATTTCCAGGTGGTCTCGCTGGAGTACATGCCCGATCAGCGCTGGAAGCAAAAGCTCGACGCCGGGCAGATCACGGTGCAGGAACTGTTCGAGATGGCGGCCGCGCAAAACAATGTATTCGTCGAACTTCATTTCACCTGCCTGGCCCACAAGCCGGGGCGCGGCTAGGGCCGCGCGCATCACAGGCAATCGCACAACCAGGAACGCTGGAAAGCCCGTATGTCACTGATTGCCCGATTGTTCGGCAAAAGCCCGGCGGCGCCGGCGCGGCCGACGCTGCAGGACCTGATCCGCGAGATCCCCGGCCTGCACCGCCTGTTCCCGGACGATCCCGAGCGCCTGTTGCGCCTGGGCGCGCTGCTGTTCGACCGCCGCCGGCTCGACGACGGCATGCTGGTGCTGGAACGCGCCATCGAACTGGGCGCGCCGGAATGGCGTGTGGCGCTGATCCGCACCAAGCGCGCGCTGATCGACGGCCAGGCGAAAGCGGCGATGGGCTTTGTCGAACCCTACGTGCAGGACACCCGCAAGGTGGCCGATCCGGAGCTGTACCTGCTGGCGGGCAGCGCCGCCTGGGAAACCGGGCAGTATCCAAAGGCGATCGAATACTACGAAGCCGGCACCCTCCTGCGCCCGCGCGACATCGAGTTTCTCGGTTCGCTGTGCGGGGCGCTTGGCATCACCGGGCAGTATGAAAAGTCCTACGCCGTCGCGCAGCGCGCCCTGCAGCAGGACCGCCGCCATGCCTCGGCCCTGCAAAACCTGGCGATCGCCACGCGCGAGCTGCTCAAGCTCGACGAGCATCGCCAGGCCTATGTCGACCTGTGCGACTTCTATCCCGGCAACGAGCGTTTTCGCTGCCTGCATTCCTACGCGCTCCTGATGGAAGAGAATTTCGCCGAAGGCTGGCCGCTGCACGAGAACCGCGACTTCCGCTATCGCGAGCAGGGCTTTCGCGAAAGCACCCTGCAGGCGCCGCGCTGGAAAGGCGAGTCGCTGGAAGGCAAGACCCTGCTGATCGTCTGCGAGCAGGGCGCCGGCGACAACTTCATGGTGGCGCGCTGGTTCCCCGAGATCAAGCGGCGCGGCGCCCATGTGGTCGTCGAGTGCATCGCGCCGCTGATGGGCATCCTCGGGCGCGTGCCCGGCGTCGACCAGGTGATCATGCTGGAAAACACCAAAGAGCCCGACCTGCACTACGACCTCTGGGTCGGCAGCATGAGCCTGCCGTGGATTTTCAACGTCACCCGGGAAAACATCCATGCCCCGGCGCGTTACCTGGAGCCCAGCCATGCCTCGCAGGAATACTGGAAGGAGCGGGTGGCGCCCGCGCGCGGCCTGAAAATCGGCCTGGCCTGGGCCGGCAACCCCGGGCATTCGAACGACCTGGCACGCTCGATGAAGTTTTCCCACGTCGAGCCCCTGCTGGACATTCCAGGCACCACTTTTTTCAACCTGCAGGTGCCGGCGCGCGACCTGGTGCCGCGCAGCAACCTGCTCAGCTACACCGACGAGATGCTGACCTTCGACGACACCGCCGGGCTGATCGACCAGATGGACCTGGTGATCTGCGTCGACACCTCGATCGCCCACCTCTCCTGCGCGCTCGGCCGCCCGACCTGGGTGGTCAGCAGCATGCGCCCCGAGTGGCGCTGGGGCCGCGTCGACCTGCCAGTGATCTGGTACCCGACGGCGCGGCTGTACTGCTGCGAACGCCCGCTCTACTGGGCCAGCGCGGTCGACCACGCGGCGCGCGACATCCGCAGCCTGATCGCCCGGGGCAGCGGCGCCGCCGCCGCAGGAGTGGCCCATGCTGCTTGAGCCCAAGCGCAACAAGCGCCGCGAAGCCGAAATCTTCCAGCTGATCGACGAGGGCTTCACCGCCCTCGGCGCCCGCAAGCTCGATACCGCGGCGCAAAGCGCCGAGCGCATCCTGGCGATCGACGGCAACCAGGTCGATGCCCTTTACCTCAAGGGGCAGATCGCCCACCAGCAGGAGCACCTGGACGTCGCGCAGGACTTTTACGAGCGCGCCATTCTCGCCAAGCCGGACTTCATCGACCCTTACCCCAGGCTGGTGACCCTGCTGATCACCGGCTACCGGCACGACGACGCGCTGGCGGTGTGGCGCCTGGCCCTGTCGCGGGTAAAGCCCAGCCTGGAGCAGCTGGTCGACCTGTGCGCCCTGATGGTCAATGATTTTCCCACCCAGGTGCGCGAGGTCCTCGAGCCCGCGCTGGACCGCAACAATACCAACTCGCGCATCTGGACCATGGTTCAGCAGGTGCTGCAGCGCCTGCGCATCGACGGTCCCGAGTACGACGATTTCCTGGCGCAAATGCGCGAGCTGTTTCCCGGCACCATGGAACTGGATGCCGCCGAATCGATGGCGCTGGCCTACCGCAACCGCACCGGCGAAGCCATCGCCGCCTACCAGGTGCTGGAAAAGAAGTATCCGGAGCTGGTGTTTTTCAGCGCCGAGCTGGCGCGCGCCTACCGCAGTACCGGGCGCTACGACGAAGCGCACGCGCAGGCGCAAAAGCTCACCGAGGCCTTTCCGGAGCAGGCCGACTTCGGCTTCCTGCTGTCGGAGATCAAGCTGTGCCAGGGCGAGATCGCTCCCGGGCTGAAGCTCAACGAGCAGCGCTTCATGCGCGACACCGGCTTCAACTGGAAGTACCTGCCGATGCCCAACTGGAACGGCGAGCCGATAGCCGGCAAAAAAATCCTGATCATCGAGGAGCAGGGCTTCGGCGACTGCATCATGTTCGGGCGCTATTTGCCCGAGCTGATCAAGCGCGGCGCCCAGGTGCGCTACGTCTGCCGGCCGATGATCTACCCGCTGTTCGCCGGCCAGCCGGCGCTGCGCCGGGCGGAAATCTACGTGCAGAACGACGCCCTCAAGCTGCCCAACGACATGGCCTATTACATCGCCACCATGAGCGTGGCGCGCTGCCTCTCCATCGACCAGGCCAGCGCCGGCGCCGGCAGCGTCTACCTGCATGCCGACGAGGCGCGGGTGGCGCGCTGGCGAGCGCAACTGAAACGCGACGGCCGGCCCCTGGTGGGCATCGCCTGGGCGGCCAACCTCGCCACCTCGTTCGGCAACGAGAAATCGATCCCGCAGGCCCTGATGCCGGAAATCCTCGGCCAGGCCGATGTTGCCTTCGTCAGCCTGCAGGTGCCATCGGCGCTGGATGCGCCGCATCGCCACCTGTATGCCCATGTCCCGGAAATCGGCGATTTCAACGACACCATGGCGCTGATCGCCTGCCTGGACGCGGTGGTCAGCGTCGATACCTCGGTGGCCCACCTGGCGGCCTCGATGGGCAAGCGCACCATCGTCATGTCCAAGTTCGCGCCCGACTGGCGCTGGGAAGGTCCGCCCGGCGGCAGGCCCTACTGGTATCCGGATGTCGAGGTGGTGCGCCAGGAAGCACCGCGCGACTGGTCAGGCGCGATCCGGCGCCTGGGTGGATTGCTCGGCGGCCTCAAGGCCGGTGCCGGCGCCTGAGCAGTCCCTGGCCGCACGCGAATCGAATCCGGCTGAACGAAAAAG